>JBFGFX010000034.1:0-19180 GCA_041579335.1 Woeseiaceae bacterium
TACGGGCTGACTCGACCGGACTTGAGAGTGAACTGTCCGAACCGCAGCACACCGAGCTCGAGTGCCAGCTCAAGGAAATCGTTTTTGTAAGCGCGCATGGTGTTGGACTACGTCACGGCTTCTGTATCATGGCCTGCTTTCGGTACGGCTCGATTGCAGGCGTTTTCCGCGCGCGAGTATGACACAGCCTGCAGCGGTGTTGTTACGCGATCACCTGTGTTGACGATTGAAAGCAAGTGAGGATCGAGCGACGATGCGAATCATCACCCTGAACGCGAACGGCATTCGCGCTGCAGCTCGCAAGGGATTTTTCGACTGGATGCAGCGGCAGAATGCCGACGTCGTGTGCATCCAGGAAACGAAAGCACAAATACATCAATTGACCGACGAGGTCTATTCGCCGCCGGGCTACCACTGTTATTACGAGGATGCCGTGAAGAAAGGTTACAGCGGCGTTGCGATCTACTCGCGCCACCGGCCGGAGCGAGTCGTCCGCGGTTTCGGTGACGAAGAGTTCGACCAGGAGGGCCGCTATCTAGAGCTGCGTCTGGGCAAGCTCTCGATCGCGTCGGTCTATCTGCCGTCGGGCTCGTCGAGTGAGGAGCGCCAAGCCGCCAAGTTCCGCTTCCTCGACGTCTTCATGCCGCACTTGCGCAAGCTCAGGCGACGGCGTTCCGAATACATCCTCTGTGGCGATTGGAACATTGCCCACAAGAAGATCGATCTGAAAAATTGGCGGGGCAATCAAAAAAACTCGGGATTTCTGCCGGAGGAGCGACAATGGATGGATCAGCTACTCACCGGCGAGCGATTCGTCGACGCATTTCGCGTGGTCAACCAGGAGCCGGAGCAATACACTTGGTGGTCGAATCGCGGTCAAGCCTGGGCCAAGAACGTCGGCTGGCGGATCGATTACCAGGTGGTAACGCCAGGCCTCAAGGACAAAGTCTTGAGCACCGATATCTACAAAGACGACCGATTCTCTGATCACGCCCCATTGACCATCGACTACGACTGGAGCGGATGAGCACCATTCCCCCTAAGTCGAGCGAGGCACGCGACTGGCGCTACTATCTGCAGCGGCCCGTGATCGTGATCTTCTTTCTCGGCTTTTCCGGCGGACTGCCGTTTCCGCTGGTGTATTCGACCATGACCGGCTGGCTCGAGGACGCGGGCGTCGTGCGATCGACCATCAGCACCTTCGCGTGGCTCGGCTTTGCCTACAGCTTCAAGTTCGTCTGGTCCCCGCTGGTCGACGCGCTGTCGCTCCCGCTTCTGAACCGCTTGCTCGGTCGCCGGCGAGCATGGTTACTGCTCGCGCAGGTCGGCTTGGCCGTCAGCATCTTCTCGATCTCTTACTTCAATCCGACGATGGAGCTCACAGCCTTCGTTTTGATCGCCGTCGCGATCGCGTTCCTGTCGGCGACCCAGGACATCGTCATCGACGCCTACCGCATCGAGTCGGCCGACCTGGAAATGCAGAGCGTGCTCGCGGCGTCATACCAGTACGGTTATCGGCTCGGCATCCTGCTCGCGGGCGCCGGTGCGCTGTACATCGCGCAGTTCGCCTCCTGGATGATCAGCTACCGGGCGATGGCCGCGTTCATGCTCGTCGGGATAGTCACGACCCTGCTGTGCCACGAGCCGCAGGAGCGCGAGGGCATTTCCACGAAGCTGTCCGGCGGGCTCTTCGAGCAGGCGGGCCAGTGGGCGACGATCGCCGTCGTCGAGCCGCTCGTGGATTTCTTTTCGCGCTACCGGACCTGGGGGTTCGTCATTCTCGCGTTCGTGGCGTCGTTCTGGATCAGCGACCGCGTGCTCGGCATTTTGGCGTTTCCGTTTTACATCAATCTCGGTTTCTCGCTGGCCGAGATCGCGAGCGTCTCGAAGATCTACGGAGTCGTCGTTTCGCTGCTCGGAGCGACGGTCGGCGCCGCGGCGCTGCTTCGCTTCGGGCTGCGGCGCTGCGTCGTAGTGGCGCCGATCCTCATCGTGGCGACGAATTTGCTGTTCGCGACGATGACGATCACCGGTCCGAAGATCGAGATGCTGACCTTGGTCATCAGCTTCGACAACTTCGCACAGGGCTTCGGGGCGACCGTCATGATCGCCTACATGTCGAGCCTGATAAACATCAACTTCACGGCCACGCAGTATGCGCTGATAAGCTCGATCGGTACTTTTATCGGAAAGTTCACCGCCGGATATTCCGGCGACGTGCAGCTGGCGATCGGCTGGTACAACTTCTTTCTATACGCCGCGGCGACCGGCATTCCGGCAATACTGCTGTCGTTCGCCGTGAGCTGGAAGCTCACTAAGGAGCAGGAATGAGTGGCGATTTCGCGGAGGTCGAGCTCGGCCCCCTAGATGATCTCGACGATCCCGGTTGCCGGGAATTTCGCATCGGCGACGGCGACTGGCCCTTCAAAGGCTTCGTGGTGCGGCAGGGCGACCGCGTCCATGCGTACCAGAATTTCTGCATGCACGTCGGACACGCGCTTAACTGGAAACCGGATACTTTTCTGACGGAAGATTCGAGCAGGATAATTTGCGCGTCGCACGGCGCGCTGTACGACATCGCCACTGGCGAATGCGTCGGGGGCCCGTGCCGCGGCAAGTCCCTGCGTCGAGTCGAGTGCGAGCTACGCGATGGAATGATCGTCGTGCGTGGACCTACCGGCGCCTGACGCCGCCGCCGATTTAACGGTTGTCTTTGTCGGACTGATCGAGGATTTCGAGTGGATCGTGCCAGCCCAGCGGAATCTCGCCCGAGTCCTCGCCCGTGTAGTCTTCGGGATCCATGTCGACCGATCCCGACCAATCTTCCGGCGCGCCTACCCTTTCGATCAGCAACGTAGGCCAGATCTCCATGTCGACCTCGTCGATCGTTCCATCGAAGAACTGCAGTTCGATGGTTGCTGCGTCTTCGTCAAGCGCCACGATCTCGAACAGGCTGCCGTTCGGCCGTCGGTACCAATCACCGATAACGGGATCCACTACAGTCATGTCTCGCCCTTCTTGTCTACTTGCTCAAGCTTACCTACACAAATCCTTCCAATACATATAAGAGATATAGGCGATTTTACACCGACCGCAAGTGCCTTGCCCTAGGTAATGTCGTCAATGCGGTTCTATTCTCGCCCTAGACGCCATTCCCAGATGGTGTGCCCGAGCTTCAAGCCGCGGCGCTCGAACTTGGTCGTCGGCCGGTCCATGGGCTGCTCGCCGCCGTGCATTCGTCGCTCGATCAGTCGGAGCCGGGCGGCACCGCCGATGACCTCATCGATGTGCTCGGCGTAATTGCCCCAGTCCGTGGCGATATGGAGCTCACCGTCCGGCCCGAGCTTGGCGGCGACGAGCTCCAAGAAGGCCGGCTGGATGAGCCGCCGCTTGTGGTGGCGTTTCTTCGGCCACGGGTCCGGGAAGTAGACGTTGATCCGTGCCAACGATGCGTCCGCGATCTGCCGGCCGAGGACCTCGACCGCGTCATGGGCGATCAGGCGCACGTTCCGCACTCGCCGCTCTGAGAGCAGGAGCAGGCAGTGGCCGATGCCGGGCTCGTGGACCTCTACGCCAAGGTAGTCTCGGTGGGGATCCTCGGCGGCCTGCTCCACCAGCGTCTCGCCGTTGCCGAAACCGATCTCGAAGACGAGCGGCGCCTTGCGGCCGAACAGAGCCTCCGCATCGAGCTCACGCGGCTCGAACGCCACGCCGTATCTGGGCCACAGCTCCGCGAGCGCCCGGGCCTGTGAGCCGGTCATGCGGCCGGCGCGTTTGACGTAGCTGCGGACCTTGCGCTTGTTACCGGCATCCATAGGGATCCCGATTGTAGCCGCCTCTCGCGCCGCCACCGTAGCCCCCGTCTCAGTTGTAGGAGCCCGCCCATACCGGGCGACAGCGCCGCGAACAAGGTCGCCCGTCAGGACGGGCTCCTACCATTGCTCGTGGGCCGGGGACGGATGGGTCGCCGGGACGGGGGGTCTACGCTCGGCGCGGGCGGCTGGCGTAGAGCGCGACGACGCCTGTGGCGATCAGGACCCAGCCGAACCATGCTGCGGAGCCGAGGGCGATCAGCAAGGTGCCGGAAACGGCAGACGTGGCGCCGACCGCCAGCAGAAATCGCTGGCGCTCTCGCCTCGCGAGGCGGGTGTTGAGCTCGTCGAGCTCCGGGGCATCGATCCGCAGGCGGAATCCTCCTTCCGCCGCCTGATCCGATAGGTTGCGGATCGCCCCGGGAAGCTCGCGCAGCGCCTCTCTGAGCTGTGGCAGGTTCTCGCGGATGCTGTCGATGACCGCGCGCCCGCCGACCTGCTCGTCCATCCAGCGCCTGAGCACCGGATGGGCGGTTTTCCACAGGTCGAGCTCCGGATAGAGCTCGCGGCCGAGGCCTTCTATGTTCAGCAACGTCTTCTGCAGCAGGATCAGCTGCGGCTGCACCTCCATGTTGAAGCGCCGCGCGGTATCGAACAGCCTCAGCAATACCTGGCCGAAGGAGATCTCGGCCAGCGGTTTGTTGAAGATGGGCTCGCAGACGGTACGGACGGCGGACTCGAGCTCGTCGATGCGGGTATCGGCCGGCACCCAGCCGGAATCGATGTGCAGCTTGGCGATCTTGTGATAGTCGCGATCGAAGAAAGCGAGGAAATTCTCGGCCAGGTAGTGCTGATCGGTCGCGCTCAGGGTGCCGACGATGCCGAAATCGACCGCCGCGTATTTCGGGTGCTCCGGATCGTCGACCTGCACGAAGATGTTGCCGGGATGCATGTCGGCATGGAAGAAGTTGTGCCTGAACACCTGAGTAAAGAAGATCTCGACGCCGTTCTCGGCGAGCACCTGGATGTTCGTGCCGGCGGCTCGCAGCGCGTCCATGTCACTGATCGGGATCCCGTAGATGCGCTCCTGCACGAGTACCCCCTTACGGCAGTAGTCCCAATAGATCTCCGGGACGTAGAGCAGGTCGGAGCCCTCGAAGTTGCGCTTGAGCTGTGCGGTGTTGGCGCCCTCGCGCATCAGGTCGAGCTCGTCCAAGACCGTCTTCTCGTACTCGGCGACGACCTCGAGCGGCCGCAGGCGCTTGCCCTCCGACCAGTAGGTATCCGCGAGCGAGGCGAGCGCATACAGCACCTCGATATCCCGTTCGATGAGCGGCTTGACGCCCGGCCTGAGCAGCTTGACAATGACCTCCTGTCCGTTCGGCAGCGCTGCGCTGTGAACCTGCGCGATCGACGCGGCCGCCAGCGACTGGACGTCGAATCGGCCGAACACCTGGTCGAGCGGCCGACCGTAGATTCCTTTCAGGATCACCACCGCTTCCTCGCCCGGGAACGGCGGCACCCGATCCTGGAGTTTCGCCAGCTCGTCCGCGATGTCTCTCGGCAAGAGGTCGCGCCGCGTCGATAGCGCTTGACCGAATTTGACGAAGATCGGGCCCAGCTCCTCGAGGGCGAGCCGAATGCGCGCCCCCAGCGGACCCGATGCGTCGGTCGATTTCGGAAACAGATAGAAGACGAACCTGAGCGGCCGGAGGAAATGGGTGGCGGTGATAATCTCGTCCAGGCCGTGTCGAACCAGCACGCGCTGGATGCTCACGAGACGGAGCAGTGTCTTCGGCCGCCAACGCATCTACTGCCGTGACCTTTCGAGCCTAAGAACCCTCGCTTCGAACCGATCGACGTCGTCGCGCAAGACGTCGACTTGCTGCCGAAACCTGTCGACCTCATAGCGGCTCGGCAGCGCTCGGCTCTCCTCCTGGAGATACTCGGTGATGTTTTGCTCGATGACGGTGCGTGCATCACGACCCCAGCGGCCGATGCTGCGTGCGGCGTCGCCTAAGCTGTGGGCGGCGGCGTCGCCGACCAGTCCCGACAGTTCTTCCTCGATATCCGGTCGGCCATAGGCCAACAAACGTTGGAAACCGTGAGCAACCTCGGCGTCGCCGGACAGCTCGATCGAGCCGTCGCGGATGGCCTGCTCGCCGGTTCGGCCCGAGAGCCCGGCCAGGGTCAATAGCGAGCCGGTGATGACGACGTCCGGGTCGTCGGCGCCGCTCAGAAGCTCGAGCTCCTGCGGTCCGACCTGGAAGTACATGGCGAGCGCGGTGTCGCGCACGCGGACCGCAACCACCTGACCGTCGATGGCTTTCAAGAGCTCGCGCGCGGGCGTCTTGGCGCGAATCTGGCGGTTCGCGAGCTCGACCAGTGGGCGCAGGAGTCTTTCCAGCGCGTCCATCAGATCCTGTACCCGATATGCAGCGCGACGATGCCGCCCGTGAGATTGTGGTACTGGCACCGCTCGAAGCCCGCGTTCTCCATCATGCCGAGGAGGGTATCCTGATCGGGGTGCATGCGAATCGATTCCGCAAGATACCGGTAGCTGTCCGAGTCGCCCGCAACGATGCTGCCCAGAAACGGCAACATCGTGAAGGAGTAGAAGTCGTAGGCCGGCCGGAGCAGGTCCGCGGGTCGGGAAAACTCGAGAATGAGCAACTTGCCGCCCGGTTTCAGCACGCGGTGCATGGAGGCGAGCGCGGCATTCTGATCGGTCACGTTCCGCAGCCCGAAAGCGATCGTGATGCAGTCGAACACGGCGTCGGCGAACGGCAGCCGCTCTGCATCGACCTGCGCGATCGACAGGTTGCCGGCGGCGCCCGCATCGATCAGCCGTCGCCGGCCTTCGACGAGCATCGACCGATTGATGTCGGCCAAGACGACCTGCCCGCTCGCGCCGACACAGCGCAGCAGGCGCTCGGCGAGATCGCCGGTGCCGCCGGCGAGATCCAGAACCGTCTGGCCAGGGCGGACGCCCGCCTGCTCGATCGTAAAGCGCTTCCAAAGCCTGTGCAGGCCGGCCGACATCAGGTCGTTCATGAGATCGTAGCGGTCCGCGACCGAGTCGAACACGTCTTTGACGCGTCCGCTCTTGGCCGCGAGCGGCACGGTCTCATAGCCGAAATGAGTGGTCTCTTTGGTCACGAATCGGAGGCGCGTTTATGGTTTTTTGCGAGCATACCCTGCCTCCTCGAGACGGTCGAGGTAGCGCTGCCAGCGCTCGGCCTGCTCGGTCCCGAGCTCGTAGAGGTACTGCCACGTGTAGATGCCGGTGTCGTGGCCGTCGTCGAACTTGAGCCGAACGGCATAGTGACCGATCGGCTCGACCGCGATGATCGAGACTGCCTCCTTGCCGAGCTGCAGCACCTCCTGGCCGGCCCCGTGGCCACGCACCTCGGCGGACGGTGAATGCACCCGCAGATACTCGAACGGGAGGTCGAACTGGCGCTCGTCGGGATAGAGCAGGGTCAGCACACCCGACTTCTTGCGAAGGCGGATCTCGACGGGTATTGGGTCCATTCGCGCTGCCTGTCGCCTTACAGAATATAGCGGCTCAAGTCCTCGTCTTTGGATAGCTCCGCGAGATGGTCGTCGACATAGCCGGCGTTGATCTGAATCGTGATGCCGCTCTTGTCGGAGGCCTCGAACGAGATGGTCTCGAGCAGCCGCTCCATGACCGTGTGCAGTCGCCGTGCGCCGATGTTTTCGGTGTTTTCGTTGACGTGGTAGGCCACCTCGGCGAGCCTTCTAACGCCGCTGTCGGTGAACTCCAGCTGCACGTCCTCGGTCTCCATCAGGGCCGCGTATTGCGCCGTCAGAGACGCGTCGGGTTCGGTCAGGATACGCACGAAGTCCTCGGTCTTCAGTGATTTGAGCTCCACCCGGATCGGAAAGCGACCCTGCAGCTCGGGCACGAGGTCGGACGGCTTCGCGACGTGGAAGGCGCCGGACGCAATGAAGAGGATGTGGTCGGTCTTCACCATCCCGTACTTGGTCGTGATCGTCGCCCCCTCGACGAGCGGCAGAAGGTCGCGCTGCACGCCCTCGCGAGACACGTCCGCACCGACGGTCTCGGAACGGCGCGCGATCTTGTCGATCTCGTCGATGAACACGATGCCGTGCTGTTCGACGGCCTCCAGCGCCTGCGTCTTCAGGTCTTCTTCGTCCAGCATCCTCGCGGCCTCCTCGTCGGTCAGGAGCTTCATTGCTTCGCGCACCTTTAGCTTGCGCGTCCGCCGCTTGTTGCCGCCCAGATTCTGAAACATGCTTTGTAGCTGGCTCGTCATTTCTTCCATGCCCGGCGGCGCCATGATCTCGACGCCGACCGGGACCGCCTGGATCTCGATCTCGACCTCCTTGTCGTCGAGCCTGCCCTCGCGGAGCATCTTGCGGAATTTCTGTCGCGTCTCGCTCATCTCAGGCTCGGTACCGGTGTCGGCGGTAAACCCGACGCCGCGTGGCGAGGGCGGCAGGAGCACGTCGAGGACCCGCTCCTCCGCGGCGTCTTCGGCGCGATGACGGACCTTGTCCATCGCCTCTTCACGGGTCATCTTGACCGCGACGTCGACCAGGTCGCGGATGATGCTGTCGACTTCGCGGCCGACGTAGCCGACCTCGGTAAACTTGGTGGCCTCGACCTTGATGAACGGCGCTTTGGCCAGCTTCGACAGGCGCCGCGAGATCTCGGTCTTGCCGATACCGGTCGGGCCGATCATGAGTATGTTCTTCGGCGTGATCTCGCTCCGGAGCGGCTCGTCCACCTGGGTGCGGCGCCAGCGATTCCTGAGCGCGATCGCCACGGCGCGCTTGGCCTCGTCCTGGCCGATGATGTGTTTGTCCAGCTCCTGAACGATTTCTCGGGGTGTCATCTGCGACATAGCGGATACCTTAGCTACTGGGCGCCGTTCGATAGCGATTCGACGACGACGTTCTTGTTGGTATAGACACAAATATCGCCCGCTATTTCCAAGGCTTTCGTGACGATCGTGCGCGCGTCGAGCTCGGTGTTCTTCAAGAGCGCCAGCGCCGCGGCCTGCGCGTACGGTCCGCCCGAGCCGATCGCCATGAGGTCGTGTTCGGGCTCGATCACGTCGCCGTTGCCCGAAATGATGAACGAGCTTTCCTCGTCGGCGACGCACACCAGCGCCTCGAGCCGGCGCAGCCGCCGGTCCATGCGCCAGTCCTTGGCCAGCTCGATCGCCGCGCGGGTCAGGTTTCCGTATTGCTCGAGCTTGCTCTCGAACAGCTCGAAGAGCGTAAACGCGTCCGCCGTACCGCCGGCAAACCCGGCAATGACGCGCCCGCCCGCGAGCGGCCGGACTTTGCGGGCGTTGCCCTTCATGACCGTGTTACCCATGCTGACCTGGCCGTCGCCGCCGATGGCTACCTGGCCATCGCGGCGCACTGAGACGATGGTGGTCCCACGAAACTGATTCATCTGTCTGTCCTGGTTGCCCGTCGCGCCGCCGAGCTTGGCGGGCACGGTATTCGGTGGGGGCTAATCTTCGATTTTAGCTTTCGCGCGTGGATGGGTCTGGTCGTATATCTGGGCCAGATGCTGAAAGTCAAGATGAGTGTAGACCTGCGTGGTGCTGATGTTGGCGTGGCCCAGAAGCTCCTGGACGCCGCGTAGATCCTGACTGGACTCGAGCAGGTGGGTGGCGAACGAGTGACGGAACAGGTGCGGATAGACGCGGCTGTCGATCCCCTGCCGTTTGGCCCAGTGCTCGACCCGCGCCTGCACGGAACGCGGACTCAGGCGAGTACCGCGTTTGCTCACGAACAGCGCCGTCTCGCCCGGAGCGGCCATGTCACCGCGCTCGAGCTGCCAGGCGGTCAGCGCCTTGCGGGCATAGCGGCCGACTGGCACGATCCGATCCTTGTTGCCTTTCCCGGTGACGTGAACGGTCGCATCGGCCAAGTCGATGTCGCCGATATCGAGCCCGGTCAGCTCCGACAGGCGCAGCCCCGATGAGTACAACAGCTCGAGGATCGCCCGATCGCGGGCCACGATCGGGTCGTCACCGGCAATGTCCAAGAGCCGCGCCATGCGGTCCGCGTCGAGATTCTCCGGCAGCCGCTTCGGCCCTTTCGGCGCACTGACCGAGTGGACCGGGTTCTTCCCGATGTGCTTCTCGCGCAGCAGATAGCGGCAAAACGTGCGCACGGCGGAGAGCCGCCGCTGGATGGTCCTCGGGCTCAAGCCGCGCCGATAGCAGGCCGCACTGAATGCGCGCAAGTGCTCGTCGTCGAGCTCACCCCAGCGATCGACCCCTTGCTCATCGAGATACACGGCCAGCGCGTCGAGATCGCGCCGATAATGCCGGCAAGTGTGCGCGGAGAGCCGGCGCTCCGTCTCCAGATGCGCTATGAATCGGGAGATCCAATCGGTCTCGCTCGCACGCACTCGTTAGGTCACTCCGCGCCGGCACGGCCGGCGCCGCTCCGATCAAAATCGCTTCAACGCCGCCGCTACCAGCTCGCCCAGGCGCGACACGAAATCGATGCTCATTGCGGGATGAAAACGGCCCGCGTCGGCGCTGCCGATGGCGAGGAAGCCGATCTCGCACTTGGTGCCGAGCGGCACCAGCGCGCACGAGCCGACTTCATTCGTCTCCGTGCCGAACAGGAAATCGCGCTGAGCGTCGCGAATCTGGCCGCAACGGGGCGTGCTGCGCCTGAGAAACGAATCGAACGGCCGGAGCGCCGGGTGATCCTTGGCGAGCGGGCGGAAGAAGCGGCCCACGTTCACATTCTCGATAGGCTCCGGATCGCGGAACAGAACCAGAACGGTCTGATCCGCATCGAAGCCGGTCCGAAGCGCGTTCTCACAGGCGGCCAAGGTCTCCTCGAGCGTGCCGGCCACCAACAGCCGCAGCGCCAGTTGATGGATCTTCTCGGCCAACACGTCGTTGGTGCGCGCGACCTCGAGCAGCTCTTTCAGGCGCCGCTCGAGCTTCAGGTCTTTCTGCCGCAGCATCGAGACCTGCCGCTCCACGAGCGAGACCGTACCGCCGGTGACGTGCGGCAAGCGGAGCGAGCTCAACAGATCGTCATGGCGCTCGAAAAAATCGGGGTTCGCGGCGAGGTAGTCGTGCACCGCCTCGTCGGACGCGGGATCGGTGACGTAATCGGGATTCCGTTGCGTGCTCATAGGCTCAGACGTTCCCCCTGTCAGTAATGCTGTGCGTCGGGCCGGTAGGGAGCTTACCATGGCCGCCGCACGACGCCCGCCTCGCCCGCGCGCCGCGGGGGCGTGCTGATGGACTTTTCTTGTCGGCATCGGTAGTTTACATAAACTCACCGTTCCACGAACAATTCTCGAACCACACTCGAAGAACAAGAACTCCGGGGACTCAATAATGCGGCACATCATGGTCATGAATGCCAAGGGTGGTTGTGGCAAAAGCACTCTTGCGACCAACATTGCATCCTACTTCGCGACGGAAGGGTACGTCGTCGCGCTGGCGGACTACGATCCGCAGCGATCGAGCCTGGATTGGCTCGAGAGACGGCCCGACAACCGGCCAGAAATCGTCGGCGTCGAAGCCTTCGACGACGGCCTCAAGCGCGCGCCGCGCAGCGCCGATTACGTCGTAATCGACGCGCCCGCCCGCTCCCACGGTCCCGAGCTCACCAATCTGGTGCGCCACTCCGAGACGATCATCGTTCCGGTGCTGCCGTCCACGATCGACATGCAGGCCGCGGATCGCTTCATCAAAGAGCTCAAATCGGTCGGTAAGATCGAGCGCAAGCAGGCGAAAATCGGCGTCGTTGCCAATCGCGTACGCGAGTACACGCTGATCTTTGAAGAGCTGGACGATTACCTGTCGCGCCAGCGGGTCCCGTACCTGGCGGCGCTGCGCGAGGCGCAGAACTACGTGCGTGCCTACACCCGCGGGCTCGGCATCTTCGAGCTGCCCGAGTACCTGGCCTGGCCGGACTGGGAGCAGTGGGAGCCGCTGACGCGCTGGCTCAGGAGCGCCCGCAGCCGGCCGTAGCCCCCGCCCCTCGGCCAGCGACCGCCGCGAGACCTCGTAGGAGCCCGCCCTGACAGGCGCCCTTCCCGGCACCGCCTTTGTAGGAGCCCGCCCTGGCGGGCGACAGCAACGCCGCCGGGGTCGCCCCGTCAGGCCGGGCTCCTACGAGTCTTCCGAGAGGCTGGCCCGGATGCCGTCGTCTAAGTCCGCGTAGCGGGGCGCGACTCCGAGCACCTCACGCATCTTGGTCGTGTCGAGCCGCCGCGATTCGCTCAAGAAAGACAGGCGCATCGGGCTGAATTGCGTCTCGGCCTCGGCACGCGTGATTTCCGGAGGGGGCGGCAGGCCGGCGAGGTGCGCGACCCGCCGGCTGAAGTCGGTGCTGCTCTCGTGGTTGCCGTCGGACAGGTTGTAGATGCCGGACGGCACCGTCTTGTGCATCGCCGCGAGGCAGCACGACACGAGGTCGTCTACGTGGATGCGATTGCCCGGGCCGGCGTCGGCCTCACTGAGAACGGCTGCGCCGTCTCGCAGTCGCTCCAGGCCCAGGCGGCCGGGACCGTAAATGCCGGGTACCCGCAAGATCAGGCATTCGATGCCTCGCCGCTCACACCAACGCTCGAGCAGCGCTTCGGCGGCCAGCCGCCGCCGCGCCCGCGGGGTCGTAGGACTCGGCGGGACGGTCTCGTCCGTCAGCGCGCCGCCGCGGTCGCCGTAGACGCCGCTCGTGCTCAGGTAGACGATACGAACCGGCGGCGGCGCGAGACGCTCGAGCAACGCAGATAGGCGCGGATCGTCGTCGCCGGTCGGAGGCGGCGGGATCGTGTACAACAGAGTGTACGGAGTCGGCAGCGTGAGCGGGTCGTTGTCGTCGCGGTCTAAGTCGAGCACACGAACGTCGAGCGCCGGATCGGCAAGCGGCGATCGGTTGAGGCCGAGGGCGCGACCGGCAGGCAACCCGGCGAGCACGCGTCGCCCGGCATAGCCGGTGCCCGCAACGACGAAGTGCATTATCGCCACGCCTAGTCGGCGGCGGCGGCGTCGGCCGGCGATTCCGGTGCGAGATGCGGAATGGCCGGCAGCGGCGTATGCGACACGAGCCCGAGACCGGCGCGGTACGCATCGGCGGCAGCGTCTGATTCGCCCAAACGGCTCAAGAGCCGACCGTATTCCTGATAGGCTTCCGGCGTGGGTCTTAGTGCAATCACGGTCTCCAGATAGCTGCGGGCCTTGCCCCATAGCTCGTTCTTGAGGCACAGCCGTGCCGCGGTCAGCAGCAGATCAGGGTCGTCCGGATGTGCCGTCAACCAACCCTCGGCACGTTTCAACTGCTTGACGGGATCGCTGCCGTCGATCGAACCGAAGAGGGCGACGAGCGGACCCAGCCAGCGGCGGCTCAACAGCTTGGCCACCTCTTTCTCGGCTTTTTCGTGCAGGCCGAGACGGACCATCGTCGAATAATAGGTTTCCAAGAGGCTCGGGTCCTTTCTTAAAGCCTTCGGAAGGGCGTTCCAGGCAGCGATGATGGCCGCCTCGTCGGCGGCGTTCTCGATCTCTTCCTCGGCGACGCGAAGCGACCACTGCTCGAGCGTCTCGGGGTCCATCCGGCCGTGCTTTTTCAGCCGCGGTAAGAGCTTCGCGAGCTGTGGCCAGTCTTCGAGCCGGTAGTACAGTCGCCCCAGGAGTGCCAGCGCATGGCTGTGATTCGGTGAATTCTCCTCGAGGCGTTTAAGGGTGGCCAACGCCGGTTCGTACTGGCCTTGATCGAGTTGAAACTCGGCCTGGGTCAAGAGAACGGCATTGGACGCCTCGGGCAGCTGCTCGTAGGCCTGCTTCAGCCAGTCGTCGCGACGCTGGTCCTGCCCCAGGAGGTGCGCTGCCCGCGCCGCCTGCAGGTAGTTCAAGAGCGGCGCGTCGCTGTCGCCGGCCGACCTCGCCAGCATTTTCTCGCCGCGAGCGAAATTGCCCTCGGCAATCTGGATCAGACCTTTGGTCAGCTTTTGGCCGGCCCGGCCGCTGCGGTAGCGACCCGCGGCCTGCCCGAGCTTGCGCGGCGCGCGCACCAGCTTGACGATGAGCCAGGCCGAGAAACCCCCTGCCAGGATGAGCCCGAGCAGCACCGGCACCGACATCTCGATCAGGTAATTGCGGAAGTTGATGACGACGTAGCCCGGATCCTGCAGTAGGAAGTGTGCGGCAAGCCCGCTCACAAGAAGAGCGACGACGACGATCAGCCCGAGCTTCATTGTTCCAGCTCGGGCTCCGGCTCGGGTTCCGGCTCGGGCTCCGGCGCGGGTTCCCCGGCTGCCGTGGCAGCGGCGAACGCGATGTATTGTCTCAGGAGCCTGAGCGACTCCGAGATGTCGGGCAGCGCATAGCTGAACGACTGATCGCGGATCTCGCCGATGGTTTGCAGCGCGCTGCGGACCGGCAGGGCCTCGGTGTCGTAATACTCCCGCAGCCAGGCGGACGCGTCGTCCAGGCTCTGTTGGAACAGCGCCTGCTCGCCGCGCAGCATCGCGAGCCGCGCCGCCTGCAGCTGCAGCGTGAGATTCGCGCGCAAGAAGTACACCGCGTCCGGGGCGATCAGCGGCCGCGCCGCCTCGTCGGTGCGGCGCACGCTCACGATGCCGCTCAGCGCATTCTTGAGCGAGGCGACCGCCCGGTCCGCGCCACTGAGCTCCGCATCCGGCTCGAGCGCATCGGTCTGATCATCGGCGCCCATCACCTCGAGACGGATCGGCAACGCGTCGACGACTCTGGCCAGGCTCGCGAGCGTCAACGTCGTGCCCTCGATGTCGGGACTCTCGAGCACCGCAAGTTCGCGCAGCTCGTTCGACAGCGCGCGGCGGACGTCCGTCAGGCCGGGATCGCCGAGCTCGACGATACGCTCGTCGGCCAGCTCGAGCGCGAGTCGTGCGAGCTCCGCGTTGCCGGCAAGCTGAAGCTGGGCGTTCGCGATTTGCATGTAGTACTCGGCCTCTGCCAGCAGCCAAGCATCACGCGCGCCGGTCGATATGCCGCGTAGCGCGGATAGCGAGCTTTCGAGGCTGGCCATGCGCTCCGGCAGGGACTCGAGACCGCGGAGCTTAAGCTCCAGGCGGCGCTCGAAGGCCTCGATCTCGGCTGCCGCAGAGCCGTTTTCGGTCGGCAGCGCCGAGAGCTTGCGGTCGAGATCGCGCAGCGACGACTCGTTGTCGCGAATCGACTCCGACAACGCCGACAGATAAACATCGGTCGCGTCGTCGGCGGCATCGTTCGGGCCGGCAACGAAGACCAGGTAGGCGACGCCTGTGAGCGCGGCCAAAGAAGCGAGCAGCGCGACGGAGGCGACGAGCACCAACAAAGCGGACCGCCGCGTTTCCGGGGGCTCTGCGGCAATGACCTCGACGTCGTCGAACTGGGCGTCCTCGGTCGCGCTGTCGTCGAGCGCATTCTCCTCGTCGCTCTCGACGCGCTCGCTCTCGTCGCTCGTTGACTTCTCGTTCATGTACGGGACTCGGTCTTGTCCAGGGGGTCGCTCTCGAGGCTCGCAACCAGCGCAGCCACCATGTCGGCCGCATTCGGCCCGGACGATCGCACGGCGTTGACACCGGGCACGCGCGCCAGCGCCGTTTGTATCACACGTTCGCTCACGCCCACCAGTCGCGTCGCGGCGAGCCGAGCCACGCACGCACCCGGCAAAGAATGGATCAGCGCGTCGAGCGACGCGACGCTCATGACCATGACCGCATCGATGCCGCGCTCGGCCCAGAAGTGCTCGAGCGACGCGAGCTCGGTGCGAGTGAAGCGGTGCGCCTCGGCCGTGTAGACCGAAAGATAGCTCACGGTCGCCCCGCGGCGGCGGAGCGTCGTCGCGAGCAGCTCGCGGCCGGACTCACCGCGAACGATCGTGATCGCCTTTCCGTCCACGTTCTCGAGCGTCTCTTCGGCGAGCAGGTGCTCGCTGTCGAACCCGGCCGCCGGACGGATATCGACGCCGACACCCGCTGCATCGAGCGCCGCTGCCGTCGCCGGGCCTATGGCGGCAATTCGAGCCTCGAGTCGGCCGAGCGAGCCCAGGCCGTGGCGGACCGCGTTCGCGCTGACGAAGATGACGATGTCCGGCGACGGAAGCGAGCGGACGTCGTCCGCGATGGCCGCGGCGTCGCGCGGCCGGATGTCCAGAACGGGGAATCGGTAGGCGCAGCCACCCGCGGCCTCGATGGCGCGCACCAGGTCCTCGGACTGGTGAACCGGCCGGGTGACGAGCACGCCGATTCCGGACAGCGGCCGTCTGGTCATTCTGTCGCGACCCCGAGGAGCTCGCGAGCGCCGCGCTCGAGCAGCCGTTCTGCGAGCGCAGCGCCGAGCGCGCCGGCGTCTGACGTGCTGCCTCGGCTCTGCTCTCTCAAAAGCGTGCTGCCGTCGGCACGTGCGACCAGGCTCTCGAGGCTCAGCGTGCCGTCCTCGATCGTCGCAAAGCTCGCAAGCGGCGACTGGCAGCTCGCCCCGAGCCGTCGCGCGACGGCGCGCTCTGCAGCCGTCGTCTGGCGGGTCGGCGCGTGATCGATCCCGGCGAGCAGCGACACGAGATCGTGCCGGCCGCTCAAGCACTCTATGCCGATGACCCCTTGCGCCGCGGCCGGCAGCATCTCCTTCGGGGTCAGTGCGCCGCCGATCCTGTGCGCCATGCCGAGCCGCTCGAGTCCGGCGCAGGCTAAGACGATGGCATCGAAGTGTCCGCTGTCGAGCTTCTCGAGGCGCGTATTGACGTTGCCCCGTATCGGCTCGACTCTCAAGTCCGGCCTCAGCGCCAGGAGCTGTGCCTGGCGCCTCAAGCTGGAACTGCCGATTCGGGCGCCGTTGGGTAGGTCGGCAATCCGCTCGACAGATGCAGACACGAGCGCGTCGAAAGGGCTGGCGCGTTCGAGCACGGCGGCGATCGAGAAGCCGTCCGGCATCTCCGCGGGCACGTCCTTCATCGAGTGCACGGCGATGTCGGCGCGGCCGTCCTCCATCGCGATTTCGAGCTCCTTGATGAACAGGCCCTTGCCACCGATCTTCTGCAGGCTCCGATCGAGCACTTCGTCGCCGCGGGTCGTGAGCGACACGAGCTCGACCGCTCTAACCTGCGGTAGCGTGCGCAGGCGCTCGGCGACGTGCTCGGCCTGCCACAACGCGAGCGCGCTCTTGCGGGTTGCAATGCGGATGTTCACGCGCGCTGCCCTTTGAGACGGCGCTTGAGAGCGGCGACGTGTCGGCGGCTGACTTTGAGCGGCTCGAGCTCCGTTTCATCGCCGCTATGAAGGCGGACCGTGACTTCGCCGTCGTCGGCTTTTTGCAGGGCATCGATTCGGTCCACCGCCACCAACGCGTTGCGGTGAATCCGCACGAATCGGTCGCCGAATTCGTGCTCCAGGAGCTTGAGCGAATCATCGATCAAATGCTGGCCGCCCGCGTAACAGACGCGCGTGTACTTCTGGTCCGATTGAAAATAGACGATCTCATCGATCGGTATCAGCTTCAGCTCGCCGTGGACGCGTGCACAGATGTGGCTGCGGCGGCCGTCGATTCCGGCGGAGTCCGCCACCGACCCGAGCGCCGCGGCGTTGATGCGTGCGGCGTGGGCCAGCGCCTTTGCGAGCCGTTCGCGTCGCACGGGCTTCAGCACGTAGCCGATGG
Source organism: Woeseiaceae bacterium (assembly GCA_041579335.1). Classification (GTDB taxonomy): domain Bacteria; phylum Pseudomonadota; class Gammaproteobacteria; order Steroidobacterales; family Woeseiaceae; genus JBFGFX01. The sequence continues at coordinate 17,471 of JBFGFX010000034.1, forward strand.
CCTGTGCTTCGAACGCATCGATCGCATACTGGTCGTAGGCGGTGGTAAACACGATCGCGGGTGGTCTCTCGAACGCATTGAAATGATGCGCCGTCTCGATGCCGCTCATGCCGGGCATGCGGATATCCAGCAAGACGACCTCTGGCAGCAGCTTGGCAGCCATCTCGAGCGCTTGCTGACCGTTGCCGGCGTCGCCCACGATCGTATGGTCGCCGCTTTCTTCGAGCATTTGCCGAAGACGGTTTCTCGCCGGCGCCTCGTCATCGACGATCAGGATCTTCACGGCATCCCCTCGTCGTATGGAAACGCGATGCGTACCGAGTATCTGTCCCGCGCATCGTCGACGGACACGGCGGCGCGGCCGCCGTAGGCCAGCTCGAAGCGTTGCCGAATGTTGTCGAGCGCCATTTTGTTGCCGTGCCGTCGCTCTTGCGTCGAGGCGGCCACCGGATTCGATACTTCGATCTGCAGCTCGTCGTCGTTCTTCGTGCCGCGAACCACCACTTCGCCGCCGTCGGGCAGGAGCTCGATGCCGTGATAGATCGCGTTCTCCAGCAGAGGCTGGATCGTCAGGCTCGGTATCAGGGCCCGCATCGGCAGATCCTCGATGTCCCAGCGCACCTGCAGCCGGTCTCCCAGTCTGAGCTTTTCGATGCGCTGATAGATCGCCGCGATCTCGAGCTCCTGTTTCAACGACGTGCGGTCTTTCGGGCCTCCCAAGTTTGCGCGCAGCAGGTCGGCGAGGTCCTCGACCGCCTCCTCGGCACGCGCGGGATCGCTGCGCGTCAACGAGGCGATCGTGTTCATACTGTTGAACAGGAAATGCGGTCGAATCAGCGCCTGTAAAGCGCTGACTCGGGCTTGGGCTTCCAAAACGATGCTGCGACGCCACTCGCTCGAGATGTACAGGTAGCGCATGGCCAGGGCGATGACGATCGCACTGATCGCAAACGTACGGAGCAGAAATCCGGTGTGGCTGTCGTCGATGATCGCGGATGCGCCGAAAATCGCGGTCAACCGATAGGCGGCTTCGGCGAGCGCCAGGCAGAGCAGCAGAAGAAACAGGAAACAAATGACGAACGCGCGTGAGGGTCCGAGCTTCTCTATCCATTGGCGCGCGTAGCACAACACCGCGGTGCTCAGTAGCGCCAGCCACAGCACGTACAGCGACATCTTGGCGAGCTCGGTAAGGAACGTGCCCGGCTGAGTGTGCGCCGCGAGCGTCAGCAGTATCGCGATCAGCTCCGCCACGAGCAGCACGACCAGAACCGTGCCGGGCGCGCAGAAATCAGGAAGGTAAACCTGGGTATCACGAGGCGAGCTGTCGGTAGCTCCGGACAAGGCGTCTGATCCTAAGCCTTAGGTGCCGGCATTGTAACCGACTGCCCGCGCTGAAAACGCGGGGCGGGATTGCGGAGTCAGGAAGCGGCTCGAGGGAGCCTAGGGCGTCAAGAGGAACAGTATTCCTGCACCTGCTGTTGCACCTGCTCGCGCGCTTCCTGCATCTGGGTCTCGTCCAAGTAGACACGCTCGCCGGCGTCGTCCAATCGGTACAGGCGACGGGACTGCACGAACTTCTCCAGCCGCTCGCGATAGGCCGCGCACTTTTCTGCCCGGTCAGCCGCTTCGGCGCGCAGCTCCTCTTGGCGAGCCTCTTCGGCTTTGCGTTCCGCGGCCCGATCCGCCGCGGCGGTCTGTCTTTCCAGCCGA
>JBFGFX010000035.1:0-19162 GCA_041579335.1 Woeseiaceae bacterium
CGGGAAGACTGCAAAAGCGACGGCGAGCAATGATCCGTCCAAAATCCTTTTCATGCGCGTCACTCCGTCACATTTGCGGTACGCTGGCTGGCCGCGAGGCGCCGTTTCAAGTCGGCGATCCATTTCTCGACCTGCTTGTCCTCACCGCTAAGCGCTTGATATCGTTCGAAATGCTGCAGCGCATCTTCGAGCCGCTGCAGGTAGAGCTCGTTCAAGACACCCAGGTTGTAGTGTGCCAAGGCGTAATCCGGATTGGCTGTGACCGCCTTCAAATAAGCGTCCTTTGCCAGCTCGAATTTTCCCTGGCGCCTGAGCAGCATGCCGAGCTGATTCAGGGTCTCCGGGTGCTCCGGATCGATGATGAGCGCATCGGTGATGCTGTCCTCGGCGGCTTTGTCGTTGCCGTTGTGCGCGTGAATGATCGCCAGGTTCGCGTGCGCTCCGGGATAACCGGGATACTGCAGCACGAACTCCTCGAAGCGGAACTCGGCCTCGACGTAGTCGCCGGAGGCCATGACGGCAACGGCCTGCTCGAACAAGGTCTGAGCCTGCGTCGAAATCTCTCGAGCGACCTCTGCCTCCTGACTCGCGGCCGCGGCGGGCGCTTTTTTCGCTTTAGCGCCCGGTCCGGTCGCGCAGCCCGACAAAACCATCGCACTCAATGCCATCAGCACCGTGCACGGTGCCGCAGCCCTGCGGACATCCCTATCAATAAAGCGCCGTAATGACATCTTCGCTGCGCTCCACTTTCGCGTATCGTGCCGGCATCAGCGCTGCCAGCTCCTCAAAACTCTTGACGACCCATTGGTCGTAAACGCCGTCGGCGGCTCTCGCCGCATTGGCCTGATAAAGCTCGATGGCCTTCTCCTCGAACGGATACGCCTGTTCCTCGAGCAACAGCTCGTATTGCTCCAGCGCGTCAGCGTCGAGATCGGCCGGCCGCTCCGACTGCATGACGTCGGCGCCCATTTGCTGGTACACCTCGCCCAGGCGGAAGGTCGCGGCGGTCGTTACCTCGGCGACACCGTAACCGGCCGCATCGCCGTACGCCTTCAAGACGTCCTCCATCAGGGTGCGTTTGAGCTTCATGCTGTCGGCCAGCGGCTGGGACAGCTTCATGGCCATGAAGCTGCGCCGCGCGGGTTCGGCCAGTTCGAGCGAGGCCTTCGCCGCGAGATAGCGGGTGCGGTCGGTGCGCTGCGCACCGGCCGTCGCGTCGACCTGGATCAGATCGCGGAGGATCGCCTGACGGCGTTGGCCGTCACCGCGCGCTTCGGCGAGCTCCAGCAGGCGGTAGCGCGCTTCGACCGACTCGGCGATCGGATTTGGAAAGCGAGCCACGATGTTCCCCAGCACGCGCTCCTCGTTGGCATTCTGGTTGCCCTGCTTGTACAGCTCGGCGGCTTTCCACAGCGCCTCGCGACGCACCGACTCGTCGCTGGTCTCGGCGGCCGCGATGCGCTCGAACTCGCCGGCCGCATCGCCGGCGCGGCCGGATTCCTGGTAGGTGACGGCGAGCTTCGCCGTGACGTCGTCGGCAAACTCGCTGTCGGGATAGTTCTGGCGGAAGCCTTCCAGCACCGAGGTCGCGCGTCCCCAGGCCTGGAGCTGGATGAGCGCCGCGGCGGCGTCGTACTCGGCGGTTGCCCGGATGCTCGAGTCGGGCACGACCTGCCCCAGGCGCGTGAAGTGACTTACGGCAGCTTCCAGATTGCCGCCGTCGCGGGCCGCTTCGCCCTGCTTGTAGATCGACGACGCGACCCGGTCTTTGATCTCCCGCTGCGCCTCGAGGTCGTCCGCCGGGGTGAACGTCCGCAGCTGGTAGTAGGCCGCCTCGGCGTCGGTGAAGTTTCCGAGGTCGAACTGCGAGTGCGCGATGACGGTCCAGGCGGTCCGTTGGAGCGGCGCCGCGACGGGCGGCTGTTTCGCAACAATGGTCTGACCAACCGCGACCGCCAGGTCGAACTGGTTCTGCGCGAACAGGTCTTCGGCGACCGTCGTCAGCACGGCGCCCGACTCCGGATGCTCCGGATAGGTATCCGCGAACTTCAAGCCGCTGTCGAGATACTGCTGGTGCCAGGCCAGCTTGTCGGCGCCCGTGAGGGATTTTTCGTGCTCGCGATAGGAGAGGATCGCGGCGTAGGCGGCCTCGCCCGATTTCTCGTGCAGCGGATACTCGTACGCGGTGCGCTCGTACTCGAGGGTGGCTTCGCGAAAGTCACGGCTTTCGAACAGTATTTCGGCCAGCAAGAAGTTGGTATTCGCGCTGTCGGGCTCGCCGGGGAAGTAGTCGAGGTACTTGCGGTACCAGCGCGCCGCCTCCTGATAGTCGGCCCTGCTGCTCTTGGCCTGCGCCTCGGCGTGATAGTACTGCGCCAGGTCGTTCAGGTTGGCCTTCAGATGAGCGGCGACCGCCGTATTCTGCTCGGGCGGATTGAGCAGCCAAAACGGCTTGTCCATGCCGTAGCGCTCGACGTAGCCCTTCTTCGCCTCGAGCACGAGCGTCGGAAAGCCGCCGCGCTTGTAGGCTTCGATAACCTCGACCTGCAACAGCGGCGATTTCGGATGATCGGGATCCGCTTCGGAGAACGCCTCGTAGGTCTCCGCCGCGTCGACGTAACGTTCCTTGTCGAGGAAAAGGTCGCCCAAATTCATGTAGATGACCCAGCCGTAGTCGGGATGGCCACGCCGCTTGAGGTATTCCGAGATGGAATCGGCGCCGTCCAGATAGGAGAAGCTGATCGACAGCACGCGGAACGTGTCCTCGACGAGCTCCCGTTCGGCACGGCCGAGCTCCGTCAGGCGATCCTCGCCGTCTTGGAGCTCGATGTCGCCGATCTTGCGATCCAGCAGGTCGAAGAACGGCGTGAGGCTCTCCTCGTGCATCGCCAGCTTGAACTGCGACCAGCCCAGCTTGTAGAGCGACTGCTCGTAGAACCGCGACGCGTCGCCGAACGCGACAACGTCCTGATAGGCCTCTTCAGCCTCGGCGTAGCGCTTGCGGAGGAACAGCATCTCGCCGCGGCGAAACTGCACTTCGTGCAGCAGCTCGGTGGAGGGATACTTGGCGACCAGCTCGTCGAGCACGCGCAGCGAGTCTTCCATATTGCCGCCCGTCTCGTAGGCTCGAGCCAGTTGATAGAGCACGGTGTCGTTGCGGCGATAGTCCGGATACGCCTCCAAGAGCTGCGAGAACAGCGATACGGCGTTTCTGTGCCCGACGGTATCGAGGCTCTCCAGATTGTCCGCAAGCTCCTGCGACTCGACCGCGTCGAGCTCGAGGTCGCCCAGGCGGCGCATCGCCTCGGCGCGCAGCTCGGGATCGTCGGAGACGAGATCGAGAAACGCACGGTAGCTGTCGCGTGCCTTGTCGGTGCTGTTGACGATCAGCTTCCCCGGGCGCACCTGATAGGTCTTGTTCTCGAGGCTCTTGATCGTATCCTTGTCCTTCGCCTGCGCGAGGGCCGCGCAGCCGAGCGTTACGGCGACGGCCACGCCGATCGCAGACCCGAACAACGCTTTGCGGAAGCGCGCGATCATTCGCTGGTCGACCCCACAGTCGTCGCCGACATGTCGTAGATCGCCGCCAGCGCGAATCTCGCCTGCACGGTGTAGATGTTGAGCCGCTGCTTCTGCGCCCTGAGCTCGTCGACCGCGATCGCCTGCAGGTAGGCCCGCTGCCGCCCCATGGCACTGTCTACGCGCGCCTTGGTCAGGTCGATCTTGGGCATCAGGCCGTCGACGCGCTCGTTGAACGACTGAAACAGGAGCGGCTCGTTGCGCATCGTCTCGTCGACCTGCCGACGCGAGCGCTGAGTCGCGACCAGCGCCTCACCGGTCTCGCGAAGATCGCGGCGGATGTTGGCCAGACGCGCCTTGAACTCGCGCTCCAAGTCCCATTGCAGCACGCCCTTCATGAGCCTGATCTTGTCGCGAACTTCCTCGGCCTCCGGGATGTCGGCGTTCGCTGCCCGGCTCTGCTCCAACGCCGTAATCTCGCCCCAGAGCTCGAACTCCCGTTTGTTGGCGAGCGCCAGCGCGTCGCCGTTCGTCTCGATGCTGTTCAGGCGGGCGTCGAGGTCCAGCTTGCGCGCCACCATGCCGTCCAGGTCGGCTGCCGCGAGGCTCGTTTCGACTCGCGGCAGACGTTGGTTGTAGGCGAGCTCGCGCGTGTCGAGCATATTGCGAAAGACGTCGACGCTACCCTGCCAATCGTCCAGGTTGCGATGCAGATAGCTCAGATCGCGAAAATTCTTGAGACTTTCCTGGAATTCGTGCGTCGACAGCAGATGATACAAGTAGCGCGATTCCGGCCCGTCGGGCAGCTTGTCGAGATCCCAATACCAGCCACTCGTGCCATGGGCATCCTGCGCCAGCAATTCTTCGAACAGATAGCCGGATTCGATCAGCTCGATCATGCTGTCGATGCGGTTGGATTCCTCGAAGAACGCCTCGATCGCATTCAGATAGTGGTCTGCCGCCTGGCTGATCGAATCGAGCTTCGCCATCGCATAGGGAATCGCGAGCATCGATTCCTGCACCGCGGGATCGAGGAGATTGCGGCTCTTGAGCTCCATCCAGGGCACCAGCGCGCGCGAGTAGTCCTCGACCTCCGCGTCTGCCCAGCCCACACCTAAAAGCGCTTTGTTAGAGAACGGGCCAGCGAGCCGCACTCGCTGCAGCGGCGGCTTTGCGGCCAGCGGCTGGCCGTCCTGAAGATAGGCGTATCCGAGCGCGAGATTGGCTTTGTCTCTGAGCGAGCGAAGTTCCTCGCTGAACGGCTCCATCCTCCCCAGATCGTCGAGGATGCGCGCCCCGTTGTTGACCTGCCCGCTGCGCACCATCGCGACCGCCAGGTTGAAGCGCGCGTAGCTCGACCACTCGGTCTTGTCCCTCCAGTCCTCGAGCAGCGCGATCGCCTCGTCGTGACGGCCTCGGTCGATCATGAGTTGCGCATGCAGCATCTGGCGCTCGGCCTCGAGCGAACCCGGCAGCTCGTTCTGTATGTTCTCGAGCGCACGCTCCGACTCGTCGACGTAGCCGCGCTGCTGCCAAATCTTGGCGAGAAAGAACCAGGTGCGATCGCGGATGGCGGGCTGCACGTTGTCCGCCAAGAGCTCTTGGAAGATCTCGGCCGCGCGCAGGTGATGGCCATAGGATAGATACAATCCGCCGAGCAGCAGGTTCGATTCCTCTATGTGGCTCGCTACCCGCTCCTGCTTCTGCGCCGCCAAAAGCCGTACGATCGCCGGAAAGTAATCCTGATGATAGAAATAGAAAAGAACCTCACCGAAGTGAGGATCCTGGACGACGATGGGGTCTTCGTTGATATCGCGCGAGGCGGCTCGCTCAGGCAGCAACGCGACCGCCAGAGAAAGGCACAGAGCGACCGATAGCAGGCGGCGAGCGATCAATGATCACTCCCATTCTTTGATTTCGAACTCGGGCTGCAGCTTCTGAACTCGATCGGTTATCTCAAGCTCGACGTACTTCGCGCCTATGCCCTTGTTCAAGGTCAGCGTCGCACCACGCCGATAATCGCGCCAGTGCGGCCCTTTGCCGGTGAACACCGCGATGAGCTCGTGATCGCCGACCTTGAGATTCTCCATGTGGACCCGATGCACGCCGCCGCGTACTAACGCATCCACCTCGCGGTCGGTGTACAGGTAATTCGCGACTTCCTTGCCGTCGATCTTGAGATTGACGGAGTCGAGCGCGAAATATTCGCCGACGTCCATGGAAATGAAGAAGGCAACCTGCGAATTGGCAGGAAACAAGAGCTCCTCTTCGAGCAGGAAGAGATCTCGATTGAGATCGAGCACCTCCTTTTTAAGATCCTGCACTTCCTCGTCGAGACTTCTGAATTCCTCTCGAGCCGCCCGCTCGCTGGCCTCTGCGGACTGCGCGCTGGCCATGACGGCGCTGCCTTCCAACTCGGCATCCTGGGCCAGTCCGGCGTCCGTCGTTGCCGCCCATGCGAGGACGGCGGCTGCGATCATGACCAATCTTCTCACCACATTGTCTCCTGCTCCGACCGGAATACAGTCTGCTGCCGTCCGCCGATTACTCGCGCAGCAAAGAACGGATTTCGGTCAGGTATTTCTCTTCGTAGCCCGGCTTGTAACCGTGATGCACGTGGCGCACGGTGCCGGCACGGTCGACCAGCACGGTAACCGGCATGGCCTCTACCTGGTACAGCTTGCTAACCTCTTTGGTGTCGTCGAACAACACCGGGAAGTTGACGCCGAGCTCCTCGACCATCTGCATGGCACGCCGGGCGTCATCGTCGATGTTCACGCCGAGCAGGCTGAAGCCGACCCGGCCGTAGCGCGAGTACAGGTCGTCGAGTAGTGGCATTTCCTGGCGGCAAGGCCCGCACCAGGTGGCCCAGAAGTTGATCATGACGACGTCGCCGCGGTACTCGCTCAGCCGCAGGTTCTCGCCCGTCGCGCTTTTCAATACGAAGTCCGGCGCGGACTTTCCGGTCAGATCGGATGCCGCGAGACTCGTCGTCGCCAGCACACCGAACAATGCTCCCAGCAGTATTGTTTTTAGTCCCTTCATGATGTCATTCCTCACGTCCTTGAGTGGCGACAACGAGCGGCCGCCACCGATTTCACAGTCAACTCGGCGCAACGAAGGCGCCGTTTCATCGCCAAGGGCAGACCGTGCAGGAACGCGTGGAGGCCCTGAATTGGCTCAGGATTCCGCGCTTGCCCGGCAGCGACGATCGACGCCTTATTCCGACCTGGAATGGTGACAGCCAGAGCCCCGGTAGGGCCGTGATGATCGTCACAAATGGCCGGTCCGCTGGCGACATAATTTCTTTGTCCGCTCATCCGCATTACCCGTACACCGCGCCACCGCGGCGACGTGTCGCCGCGGTGCTTCGCTCGATTTCGGTTACGCCGCGCGGCACTTGTCGTCGCTGTCTACGCCGCCGCGAAGGCCTTCAAAGTGGCTGGCCGCCCGCGTCCTGCTGACGGCCGAGCCGGACCTCCAATGATAAGCGTATATTTATGAATTTAAAGGGAAAAAGCGTCGCCTTTCGGCGACAGGCGGGCGTCGCCGTCGAGCGACACCCAGCGAATTTCTCGGCGGAAATCAGACGATTCCGTCGCCTATTTGGCGGCCTCCGGAGGTCGCAATCCGTCCGAATAAAAAAGCCTGCCGTCGGCGTCGATCACGATGCCTTCGTAATCCGGCAGAGTTCCGATCAGACGCAGCCCCTGATCGACGCCCATCACGAACACCGACGTCGACAACGCATCGGTGATGACCGCGTCGGGACCGACGATCGTCGCACTGCGAACGCCCGTGGCCGGCTCGCCGGTCGACGGCGCGAGGATGTGGTGGTAGCGAGTACCGTCCTCGATGAAGAAGCGCTCGTAATCGCCCGAGGTCGAGATCGCCTCGTCTTCCAAGGGTATCCGAATCGTGACCTCGTCCTCGTCGTTCGGATCGCGCACACCGACGACCCACGGCTGACCGAGGCGGTCGCCGAGGAGACGCGTATCGCCGCCTGCGGTGACGCGCCCGTGTTTGACGCCGTGCTCCCTTAAGACATGCACGCCGCGTTCGACGGCGTACCCTTTGGCGATGCCGCCCAGATTGATGCGCACGCCTCTGCGGGCGAAATGAATCGATCGGTCGGTGCGGCTGGTCTTCACGAAGCGGTAGTCGATTCGGCTCAACTCGTCCTCGATCGTCGCCGCGTCCGGGCGGCGCCGCTCGCGGAAATCGTAGTGCTGACCGACACTGTCGTAAGTGATGTCGAAAGCGCCCAGCGTGAGGACGGAGATGTCGAGCGAACGCAAAATCAGCTCGAACAACTCGTCGCCGGCCTCGACCCAGCCGTCTGCGGCCTTGCGGTTGATCTCGGAGATGCGGCTGTCTTCGACGTAGGTGCTCATCAAGCCGTTGATGCGATCCATCTCGTCGAACACGGCCTCGAGCGCCGCCTCGGCGCGGTTGCCATCGGCATGCCAGAGAAAAACGTCGACCTGAGTGCCCATCTTGGGTCGAGCATCGCCCAGCCAATTCGCGTGCGCGCTGCTTGAAATAGCAGAAATCGTAGCCAAAACAATGGCTAGCGCTGCCACGTGGCAAGGTTTATTCTTGTCGGACCAAATCTGCATCAGGGAGGTGAACAGTGAACGCATTTCTGATCTTCCTCGCGATCGTCGTCGCGCTGATCGTCTGGGGAGTCGGCATCTACAATAGTCTGGTCAATCTTCGCAATCGCGTCAAAAATGCGTTCGCGCAAATCGACGTCCAGCTGACGCGGCGCCACGACCTCATCCCGAATCTCGTCGAAGCAGTCAAAGGTTACATGAAACACGAGCGGGAAACTCTAGAAGCCGTCATCAATGCGCGCAACCGGGCGGTGTCGAGTCTGGACGCCGCGAAGGCCGATCCGGCGAACGCCGAGCTCATTCGCAAGCTGGGTGAGTCGGAGGGCGCGCTCGGCGCCGCGTTGAGCCGGCTGTTCGCCCTCTCCGAGGCGTATCCCGATCTGAAGGCGAATCAGAACATGATGCAGCTTCAGGAAGAGCTGACCAGCACCGAGAACAAGGTCGCGTTCTCCCGCCAGGCCTTCAATGACGCGGTCATGACCTACAACAACAAAGCGGAAAACTTCCCCAACAACGTGATAGCCGGAATGTTTCGCTTCAACCTCGCGAGTTTCCTCGAGATCGAATCCGAACAGAAGCGAGCCGTACCCGAAGTATCGTTCACCTGACGCGGCGCGGCGGCGCAGCCTAGGACGGGCGGCTATCGGCACAGATCGTGAACTTCTTCGATGCACAGGACCAGGCCAGACGAGCCACCCGCTGGCTGGTGGTCGTGTACGTCATCGCGACCATCCTGATCGTGGCCGGCGTCACGCTCGTCGTCACGGCGGCGATCTACGGCTTCGGTCAGGGCATTCGGCCGGACCCGCAGTTGCTCGGCGCCGTTGCAGTCGCCGCGACCCTGCTCATCGTCGGCGCAACGCTGTATCGCACTGCACGCTTGTCTTCGGGCGGCGGCCGGGTCGCTACCGAGATGGGCGGCACAAAAGTCTCCGCCGACGTCAGCGACCCGTTGCGGCAGCGGCTTCGAAACGTCGTCGAGGAGATGGCCATCGCATCCGGCGTGCCCGTGCCCGAGATCTACGTGCTCGAGCGTGAGCCGGGCATCAACGCGTTCGCGGCCGGCTTTACGCCGGGCGATGCCGCCGTTGCGGTGACCCGCGGTACCTTGGAGCTCCTCGACCGCGACGAGCTGCAGGGCGTCGTCGCGCACGAGTTCAGCCACATACTCAACGGTGACATGCGACTGAACATACGCATGATGGGCGTCCTGTTCGGCATCATGGTCATCAACCTCGTCGGGCGCATGATCCTGCGCGGCGGCTACCACAGCGGCGCCTCGATCGGGCGCCGCAATCGAAACTCGGGTGGCGTGATGGCGCTCGGACTCGGTCTGGCGGTGCTCGGCTGGATCGGCGTGTTCTTCGCCCGCCTGATCAAGGCCGCCGTGTCCCGTCAACGCGAGTATCTTGCGGACGCGTCGGCCGTTCAATTCACGCGCCAAACCGACGGTATTGCGAACGCGCTCAAGAAGATCGGCGGCTTCCAGGGTCACTCCTATCTTCAGGCGGCCGACGCCGAGGAGGTGAGCCACATGCTGTTTGCGCTCGGCGCGAAGTTCTCCGGCCTGTTTGCCACCCACCCGCCGCTCGCCGATCGTATTCGTGCGCTCGATCCGAGCTTCGACCCTAGTCGCTACCCGCCGGTGCGGCACAGCGACAGACGCGTACCGCAACCGGAGCCCGACGGCCCGATGGCCGGATTCGCCCCCGGGGTCGATTCCATCGCGGTGGCGCCACAGGCGGTGGTCGAGGCAGTCGGCCGGCCCGGGCCGGCTCACGTCGGCTTTGCGACCGCCCTGCGCCGCTCGATCCCGGAGGAGCTCGAGAGTCCAGCGCACTCGCCGTCCCGGGCCTACCTCGTCGCCCTGGCGCTTTTGGTCGATCCGTCGGGACGGCACGCAGCGCGGCAGTTCGACTTCCTGCGCCAGCAACTCGGTGCCGAGCGAGCGAGCCTCGTCGAACGTTACTACCGGCAGATCCTCGAGATCGGGCCGCTGTACCGGCTGCCGTTATTGGAGATCTCGTTTCCCGCGCTCAAGCTTTCTCCCCTCGAGCAGCTCGAATACCTGCTCGACCTCGGACGACGTCTGATCGAGCAGGACGGCGAGGTGGATTTCCACGAGTTCTGTTTCTATCGCATCCTGGCACGCACGCTGTCGCAGGCCGCCGATCCCTCGGCGCCGCCGGCGCGGTTTCGCGCGACCCGGGCGGCCGTCAGGGACGCCGCCGTATTGCTGCTCACGCTGCTCGCGGACCGCGGTCACGACGCCCGAGCCGACAAACAGCGGGCATTCGCCGCCGGCCTCGGTCTATTCGGGCGCTGGGCCGGCGAGGTCGATTTCGAGCCGGTCGGCGCCGGCGCCGTCGGCCGCTTCGATGCAAGCCTCGACGTGCTCGCCAAGATGGGCAGCGCCGCCAAGCAGACCTTACTTAAAGCCGTGACTGCGACGGTCGTGCACGACGGTCGGGTGACGATCGCGGAGGCCGAGATGATTCGGGCGATCTGCGCCTCGCTCGACTGCCCGCTGCCGCCGCTCATCGCCGAGGCGGCCGCCTCGTGAGGCCGGCAGGGAATTCGAGTATCATTGAGCTTAAGCCCCCAACAGACCCATGAGGTACCGAGGCGTGCGCTTGGGCAGCGCCGTCACGGGAACCCCTCACCGAACCATGGGATAGGATCATGCGCATACGCTTACACTCGATCGCCATTCTCTGTGCCTTTATCGCCGCCGCACCGGCCACCGCGGACACCAAAGAAGAAAGGCGGGTCGCTGATGCCACCGACGTGCTCGACCAGTTCCTGAGGATTCCCGAGCAGGGGATTCCGCCGACGCTGCTGGCGCGGGCCTACGGCATCGCCGTCGTGCCGAGCGTCGTCAAAGCGGGCTTCGTCGTCGGCGCTCGCCACGGCAAGGGTATCCTGGTCGTGCGACAGCCGGACAATTCCTGGAGCAACCCGGCGTTCATCAAGCTAACGGGCGGCAGCATAGGCTGGCAGGCCGGTGCACAGTCGACCGACATCATCCTCGTGTTCAAGACCCGCAGGAGTGTCTCGAACATCACCAACGGCAAGCTGACGCTCGGCGCGGACGCCGCCGTCGCTGCTGGTCCGGTCGGCAGGCATACCTCCGCGGCAACGGACTGGCGATTCCGGTCGGAGGTGTACTCGTATTCTCGCAGCCGCGGACTGTTCGCCGGCGTGGCGATCGAAGGCGCGAGTCTTCGCATGGATCGCTTCGCCAACGCGGCATTCTACGGATCGTCAAGCATCACACCCGGGGAGATTTTCGCCGGCACCGGCAACGCGGCGCCGGCCGTGGCCAACAACTTCGTGCAGCTCCTAACGGCGCAGACGCGGCGATTGCCGACGCAGGCGGCGATGGAGTCGAGCGGCACTCCGGTCGAAGACCGGGCGGAGCCGAAATCGAAGGTCAGGACCTACGGCATCGGCGATCCGGACGACGCGGACTACGACGAGTCGGAGTTCGCCCGCCAATAGGGCCGGCGGGGTGCTGCCGCCGCTATTGACCACCCTGGCGGCGTTTCAACTCCTGGCGAATCGATTCCAGGTCGGTCCCTTCCTCGGATGCGGGCTCGGGAGCGGGCGCCGGGACGGACGAGGGCTGGATCACCGGCGCCGGCTCGACGAGGGGCTCGGCAGGGTCCGGCGCAAGTGTTTCGCCCGGCACCGGATTCGGTTGCGCGGTGCCGCCGGTCGCGCCGTCGGGCGCGGACTCGAACTGCGACAGATAATCCGCTTCCTGGCGCCGACGGCGGGTCTCTGCCGCCTGACGCCGTGCCTGGGCGGCAGCCTCCTGCGCGCGGCGTAACGCACGTCGCTTGCGCTCGGACTGCGCTTCCAGCTCGGCCCGGCGCGCTTTCTCTTCGGCAAGCGCCATCCGGTTGATGGCCTCGCGGGCGTTGACGCAATCGGCCTCGTATTTGCTGCTGGACCGGTTCTGGCTGCAGCGGACCATGGTGGCGTCGAGCAGCACGCTGTTCCGCATGAACTCATCGACGGTCGGCGGGGGCGATTCCTCCGCGCACCCGAGCAACCCGCAGGCGACCCATAACGTGATTGTCTGGCGTGCGTTTTTCATCAATATATCAAAGCCTTGAGAGTGTCGGGCGGCACCGGGCCTCGGCCGGTCAAAGGTCGCCGGCGCATCATAGCCAGGGGACATAATGCGCGATAGGCACCAGTTCGCAGTTCCACACTTGTCAACGGATAAACCGGCACCGCGTTACTGACACTAAACGGAACGACAGCGCCGCTCTCGCGGCCGAGCCAAGCACGGAGGCGTCATGAAAAAGCCCATCATTATCCTAGCCTTATGCGCGTTGCAGGGCGCTTGCGCACAGTACGATCACCGCACCGCGGAACGCGCGCCGCTTCTGTCCTTCGCAGAGCTCGGCGCGGAGATCTCGGTCACGCGGATCGCCGTCGATGCCGACGAGGCGGCAACCCCAGTCTACGAGGACGTGATCGCCGGACGGTAGTCGCGCGGCGCGAGGAGCGCCGGACGGCGAGACGGGCGCTCGGGCTGCGAGTTGCTATAGTGGGCGCGCCTCTAGGCTGACGGACGGCCGCTACGTGTCGCAATCGAACCAGTTCGCGCTGCTCGGCGAACGGCGCTTCGCGCCATTCTTCATCACTCAGTTTCTCGGCGCGTTCAACGACAATATCTTCCGCAACGGCCTGGTCATCCTGATCACGTTCCAGGGGACTCAGGTCGCCGGCATGAACGCGAGTCAGCTCGCGAACACGGCCGGTGCCCTTTTCATCTTGCCATTCTTTCTCTTCTCGGCGACCGCCGGACAGCTAGCGGACAAGTTCGAGAAGTCGCGCCTCATCCGGGCGGTGAAGCTGCTCGAGGTCTGCCTCATGGCGCTCGCAGGCGTCGCCTTCGTGACCGGCCGCTATTCCCTGCTGCTCGTCGTGCTGTTCCTGATGGGTTGCCAGTCGACGATGTTCGGTCCGGTGAAATACGCCTACTTGCCGCAGCAACTCGAGACTACCGAGCTCGTCGGCGGCAATGCTCTGGTCGAATCGGGAACTTACCTGGCCATCATCCTCGGGCTGATGGTGGGCGGCATCGCCGCGGCGGCGGAGTCGAGTCAGGTCGTTCTGGCATCTTGCCTGATCGGCATTGCGGTGCTCGGCTATCTGACGAGCCGGCAGGTGCCCGTGACCAACGCCGTCGATCCGGCCCTCGAGATCAAATGGAACCTCTGGAGGGAGACCTGGCGAATCGTAGGTTTCGCACGCCAGAAACAGAGCGTCTTTTTGTCGATCCTCGGGATTTCCTGGTTCTGGTTCTACGGCTCCGCCGTCACCCTGCAGGTCCCCGCCTACACGTTGATCATCTTGAACGGCAGCGAGGAGATCACGACCGTGCTGCTGGTTGCGTTCGCGGTAGGCGTAGGCATTGGCGCGCTGTTGTGTGAGCGAATGTCGGGACATCGGATCGAGCTGGGCCTGGTGCCGTTCGGTTCGATAGGCTTGAGCCTGTTCGCGATCGATCTCTACTATGCGCAGCCGGTTGCCAATCCGATTGCCGTAAGCACGATCGGCGAGTTCCTGGCTCGACCCGGAAGCGTGCGTCTACTGACCGATCTTGCGCTGCTCGGCGCCTTCGGCGGCTTCTATAGCGTGCCGCTCTATGCGCTGATCCAGGAGCGTGCCAGTCGCCAGCACCTATCCCGGATCATCGCTGCGAACAACATCTTGAACGCGCTGTTCATGGTGACCGCATCGCTGCTCGCGATCGGCGTGCTCAATTCCGGCATGTCGATACCGCAGCTGTACCTGATCCTGGCGGCGCTGAATGCCGCCGTAGCGATCTACATCTATACGCTGCTGCCGGAGTTCCTGATGCGTTTTCTCGCCTGGATCCTCGTCAGCTTGCTCTACCGAATCCGGGTCACGGGTCTCGAGAACATCCCGCAGCACGGCCCCGTGGTGCTCGTCTGCAATCACGTCAGCTTCGTCGACGCACTCGTGCTCGGCGGGACCGTGCGGCGGCCAACCCGCTTCGTCATGTATTACAAAATCTTCCAGATACCGCTGTTGCGTTTCATCTTCGAAACCGCGAAAGCCATTCCGATCGCATCGGCTCGCGAAGACGAGGCGCTGCTCGAGGCGAGCTTCGATCACATAGAGGCGGCATTGCGCGACGGCGACGTCGTCGGCATTTTCCCGGAGGGCGGCATCACGCGAGACGGCGAAATCCAACCGTTCAAGCAAGGCATCGAGAAGATCATCGAACGGTCGCCGGTACCGGTGATTCCGGTGGCGCTGTCCGGACTCTGGGGTAGTTGGTTCAGCCGCCAAGCCGGCGGCGGCGTCAGAAAGATCCCCGGCAGGCTGTTCGCCCGAGTCGACGTCCGCATCGGCGAGCCGCTGCAGCCGGAAGACGTCACCGCCGCGGGCCTCGAAGTGCTGGTGCGAACCTTGCGCGGCGACCGCCGCTGACTTGCCGACGCACGAGCCGGCGACCCATGACATCCCTAGGAGGGGAATCAGCCGGGATCGCTGCGGTGGTTCACTGAAGGATGTCGAGTCCCAGCTTGTGGCGCCATTCTGCCAAGAGCTCCGTTCGTGCGCCGAACAGCACCGCGCCGGTCGAATGTGCAAAGTCGAGCTCGGCCACTTTCGCCAAACCGGCTTCTCTCGTCAGTAGCAAGACGCCCCTCTCTGCCACGGCTCGCGCCTCGTCGGTCGCGGAATTGCCGGCGGACGCCGTTTGCGCGCGGCCGTCGAACACCATTGCCGATCCCGGTAACGCCTGAGGCGCGCGTATCGCAGCCCGCCAGAGCACGCCGCTGCGCGAGATGTCGGCACGATGGACCCAGCGTGAGGTACGCAACAGTACCTGGGACTCGTTGCGGCTGAATAGGATGTCCGTGATCCGATCCGGCAGATCGAGCCGTGCCGTGCCAATGGTGCCTTTACCGATATCGAACACCTGCACTACGTGCCGGGCATCGGCGAGTATCATGAGTTGCCGCACCGGCGATACGCGCAGCCGCCGCAGCGCGTATGGACCCTGCCAGACGTCACGTAGACTCCAGTTGCCGAGTCGGTCCGGGACGAGGCTGCGTAATGTGCCGCTATCCCCCGCCAAGTACAGGACCTCGCCGGCGCCGAACGCGACGTCGGCGTGCGGCTCTCCGAGATCCGTGTCGGCAACGATCGCGCCGCTGTCGACATCGATGATCCAGATGTGCTGACCGAGCAGCGCCGCCAGAAACCCGCCGGACTGCGAGAATCGCAGCTCGTCGATGGACGGCGACTGGGTCGTCGCCCGATACGGGCGTGGTAGGCCGCTGACCGCATCCCACACCCGGATCGTGCCGTCACCGCCGGCACTCGCAACGAGCGAGCCATCCGGGCTGAACGTCAGCTTCCGCACCGCGCCCCGGTGGCCGAGGAAACTGAGCTCTTCGACATCCGGCTGCTGCGCAGTCGTCACGCTGACGATGTGCACGTGGCCGTCGTTGTCGCCGACCGCAAGGCGTTGGCCGCCCGGCGATAGCATTGCGACCAGATCCTCGGTCTCACGCCAAGGCCAGCGAACCGCGCCGACGCTGCCCTGCTCGGCTGCCGCGGCAAGTTCCCGCGGGGCATTCCAGAAACGCGCCCGTCCCGACGCGTCGGCCGTGACGACGATGCGTTCGTCGTTGCTGAACGCGAGGAACTGTTCCGACGCCGTCAGAAAACTCGAGCCGAGCGCTGGACCGGAGGCCCTGCCGTCCTCGGTGCGGTAGATCTGGAATCCCTGCCGACCGCTCCCGGCCAGGAAGCGTTCGCCGCTCGGAGAAAACGCGAAGCCCCAGCCGTCGTTGCCGCTACGGCTCAAGAGCGGCCGCTCGGGCCGATCGGTGCGCCACAGCGCGAGGCCCTGGGCGCCGAACATCACCGCGAGTGCACGACCCCCAGGGCCGAGCTCAAGCGAGCTCGGCTGCGCGCGCAGGTCGAGCTGTGCGAGCAGATCGCCCGATGCGAAATCCCAGATCCGCACGGCCTGGTCGTAATCTGCGACGGCCAGGTGGGTGCCATCCGGATCCACCGATGCCAGGGCCGGAGCGCCGGCCACGCTGATGCTTGCGACTTGTACTCCGCCGGCGAGGTCCCAGCGTTCGAAGATCGTCTCGGTGTCGTTGCTGCGCCGCACGACGGCATCGCGCCCGCCCGACGTCAATTGAATGTCCATCGTGGCGCCGACGTCGATGCTCGACCGGCGGCGCCCCGTGCGGGTATCCCACAGGTTGACGGCGTTCTGCGCTACGGTGGCGACGAACTCGGCGTTCGGTCCGAGACCGAGCACCTGCTCGCTCGCGGGCACGGCGATCGTCCGAGCCGGCTCCGCGTACGCCAGGTCCCACAGTCGCGCGCTATCGCTCTGCTGTGCGCGCGAAATTGCATAGCGGCCGTCACTGCTCAGCCAGAGATTGTCGGACTCGCGTTCGACCGGCTCGGGGATATCGAGTCCACGTTCGAAGTTCTCGACCAGAACCTGTGAGTTCAGGCTCAGGCTCCAGCCGATCAGATGGCCGGCGACGCCGGTCGCCTCGTCACGAATACTCAACGTCCAGGTGCCCGACAGCGATTCGCCGTTCAGGCCGGCCAGCTCGAAGGCGGCGAATCGTACCTCGTCGTTGGCCGACGAACGCTGCGCGTCGAACGCGAGCTCCGTCGCGCGACCGGAAGGAGCGATGAGTCGCATCCTAATATCATCGAGACGCGAGTGGCTGACGTTGACCCTCAGGCCGATTCTCGATACCGAACCCGTTCGGTCCACGACGACGCGCCGCAGCAGCGGTGTCACTTCCAGCGACGACACCGACCACGACGGGCGGCTGACGAGCTTGCCCTCGGCCAGGGTCCACTGCGACATCCGTGCCCCGTTGGCAACCGTCAACAACTGATCTTCGGCGTTGAACACCAGGCGCTCCGCATCCTGGGCGATGACCGTCCCGATCAGCAGGGGGTAGTCCTCACCGATCAGGGTGCTGGCCAGGCGGCGACGCGCCGGCGTCGCCAAAATCAGGGATTCAAGGGCCGCGATCAATGCCTCGTCTCGGCGCTCGTTGCGCAAGGCCCGGTCGGCTTGTCGATCCCAGTACGCGGCGGTGAGTTGATCGGCGAGCTGCGGTCGGCCTGCGACGCGTCGCGCATAGTCGTCGATTAAAGCGATTGCCTGCCCGTCGGCGGCCGAGCGGGCGCGGAACTCGAGCAGGTTGACGAACAGCCGATCGGCCGTTTCGACATGCCCCGGAAACGATCGCAGGTTGACGTAAGCATCAGCGATCGACTCCAGGTCCAAGGTCGTCGACGTCAGCACGCGCGTGTACGGTTTCGGCAGTAGCTGCGTGTACCAAAACGGAATCGCCGTCAGGAACAGCAACACGGCCGCCGCGACGGCCGGTCCGCGCCAATGCAGCGGCAGATTCTCATTCGCCCATCGGGCAGTGAACGCCGACTCGTACAAACGGTTGCGCACCCTGAGAGTACCTTCGGCGTCCTGGACCACGATGCCCAAGGCGAGCAATACACGTTGATGCTGCGATTCGGGATCGTAGTCAACGGCGACTCCTTTGCGGATTCGCCCGTAGGTGTTGAGCATTCCTTCGAAGCGCTTACGGTCGGCGACGATGCGCCGATGAATGTGCGCGAGATGTGGCTCGTTCCGGGTCGATGAACGCGCGGCGAACTGGTGCTGAACGATTCGATCTACGTGCCCGCGAATGTCACCGCCGATGCGTTCGCGGGCAACGATGCGCGCGAGCTTCTGGGTGAGATAGGGCTGGCCGTTGGCCCAGTAGTAAATGCGATCCAGCGCGAGCGCCGCGTCTTCCGGCGACAGATTCAGCTCGGTCGCATAAATATCGAGCGACGCGCGATCGAAATCGTCCAGGCGCACGGCCCGCATGAAACCGAATGGCGACAGCTCGGGATCGGCGACGAGTATTTGCGGATCACATTCCCCGGACAGCACGAAGCTCAATCGCGAAAACTCGGGCTCCGTTGCCCGAGCTTTGTTGACGGCACTGATGCTTTGCAGCAGGTGCTGGGCGAACGGCAGGCCTTCGATGCACTGCAGCTCATCGATGAAAACGGCCACCGGCTTGCGGGTATTTGCCAGCAGGATCTCGATGTAGAACTCGAACAGGCGCTGACGATTGCTCAAGATCGTCTTGTCCTGCCACCAGGACTGCAGATCGACTTTGACCCGTAGCTGCCTCAGCAGCCGATAAGCGATGCTGTAATACCATCGCCCCGAATCGGTTCCCGCGTCGCGTTCGCCGATCTGAGCCAGATCCAGATTGGCGACCAGGTAGCCGTTGTTCTGCAGTCGTGCGGACGTCGCCGCAATCAGGCTGGTCTTGCCGGATCGATCGGGCGCGAATACGTAGGCATCCTGGCCGCCGACGATCGACTCGAACAGGACGTCGTCCGCCGCGCGCCGTACATAGCCCGGCCGAACGGCGTGTAGCGGCGGCCCGACCGTGAAGAACTCGGACTCGGACTTTCCGGCTTCGTCGCCGACTCGATCTTTGTGATCGCTCATCGATTATCCACGCTGCTCGGGGCGCACCCGACGGCCCACTGGTATATTCGTCCTGTAGTCTAACAATCGGCGCTGAGTGCGCCGATGTCGGAATTCGCGATATGCCGGAAGCTGCCGCCAAGTTACTGAAAAAAGACACTTTTGGTGAAATCCGCCTCGAGGCCGACGAGACCGGACAGTGCATCGTGCGCGACGTCCGCCCGGCGCCGCCGTGGGCGCGCGGCCTAGCGCGTCGGCTGTTGGCACGTGAAGCCAGCGTGCTTGCCGCATTGCAGGGCTTAGACGGTGTCCCCGAGCTCGTTGCGGTCGAGCGCGACGTGCTCAAGCGGCGGTATATCGCCGGCCGGCCGCTGTACCTGGCACAACCACGAGATCCGCGCTTCTTTCGCCGGGCAGCCAGGCTCTTGCGGCGTATGCACACGGCGGGAGTGGTGCACAACGATCTCGCCAA
>JBFGFX010000036.1:0-19039 GCA_041579335.1 Woeseiaceae bacterium
CCCCCCACCGGGCGTTGCCCGCGGTCGTTGGCTTCCTGCTAGAATCCCGCCGTGCTCTATTTCGCTTGGGCTTCTAGACGATGAGCAAACGCTACGATGCGGCCGACATCGAGGTCCTGAGCGGCCTCGAGCCGGTGCGGCGCCGTCCCGGCATGTACACCGACACGTCGCGTCCGAATCACCTGGCCCACGAGGTCGTCGACAACAGCGTCGATGAGGCGCTGGCGGGATACTGTAAGAAGATCGAGGTGACCGTCTACAAGGACGGCTCGCTCGAGGTGAGCGACGACGGCCGCGGCATGCCGGTCGACAAGCATCCCAAAGAGAAGCTGCCGGGCGTCGAAGTCATCCTGACGAAGCTGCACGCTGGCGGCAAGTTTTCGAACAAGAATTATCGGTTTTCGGGCGGCCTGCACGGCGTCGGCGTGTCCGTTGTGAACGCGCTGTCGAAGAACCTGGAAGTGTGGATTCGGCGCGGCGGCAAGGAATACAACATGAGCTTCGTCGGCGGCAAGAAGCGCGGCAAGCTCGAGCAGGTCGGCACAGTCGGCAAGGCGAACACCGGCACGACGATACGCTTTTGGCCGGATCCCAAGTATTTCGATTCCGCGAAGTTCTCGGTCTCGCGCTTGAAGCACGCGTTGCGCGCAAAAGCCGTGCTGTGCCCAGGGCTGACCGTGCGCCTGAAAATCGAAAAACCGGGCGAGAAGCACGAGTGGTGCTACTCGGGCGGTCTCGAGGAGTATCTCCTGGAAGCGATCGGCGCAGACGACGTTCTGCCGACCGAGCCGTTCTCGGGCAGCGTGACGGGCAACAACGAGTCGGTCGACTGGGCGCTGACCTGGCACACGGGTGATGGCCAATCGGTGATCGAGAGCTACGTGAACCTCATCCCGACTCCGCAGGGCGGTACGCACGTCAACGGCATGCGCACCGGCCTGACGAATGCGCTCCGGGAGTTCTGCGATTTCAGGAATCTCCTGCCACGCGGCGTCTCGTTGGCGCCCGAGGACGTCTGGGATGGACTGAGCTTCGTGCTGAGCGCCAAGCTCGAGGATCCACAGTTTTCGGGTCAGACCAAAGAAAGGCTGTCCTCGCGCGAATCCGCGGCGTTCGTCGCCGGCGTGATCAAAGACAACTTCGCGCTGTGGCTCAATCAGCATCCCGAGACCGGCGACCAGATCGCGCAGCTGGCGATCGGCAAGGCGCAGAAACGGCTGAAGGCGGCCAAGAAAGTGGTCCGCAAGAAAGTGGGCACCGGGCCGGCGCTGCCCGGCAAGCTCGCCGACTGCACCTCGCAGGAACCGGAGCTGTGCGAGATCTTCTTGGTCGAGGGGGACTCTGCCGGCGGATCGGCCAAGCAGGCCCGGGATCGCGCGACCCAGGCGATCATGCCGCTCCGCGGCAAGATCCTGAACACTTGGGAGGTCGATCCCGCCGAGATTCTCGGCTCCCAGGAGGTCCATGACATCAGCGTGGCGCTCGGCGTGGACCCCGGCTCGAACGACTTGACCGGCCTGCGCTATCACAAAGTCTGCATTCTCGCGGATGCGGATTCGGACGGACTGCACATCGCGACCCTGCTGTGCGCGCTGTTTTTGCGGCACTTTCGCGAGCTCGTCCTCGCGGGACACGTGTACGTCGCAATGCCGCCCCTGTACCGCGTCGACGTCGGCAAGGAAGTGTTCTATGCGCTCGATGACAGCGAGCGCAAAGGCATCCTGGACCGCATCGAGGCGGACAAGCTCAAGGGCAAAGTCACCGAAACGCGCTTCAAGGGCCTCGGTGAGATGAACCCGCGCCAGCTGCGCGAGACTACGATGAATCCGGACACCCGGCGCCTCGTGCAGCTCACCGTCAGCGCGCGCGACAAGACCGATCAGCTCATGGACATGCTGCTGGCCAAGAAACGATCCAAAGATCGACGAAGCTGGCTCGAGACCAAAGGCAATCTGGCCGAGGTATAGCTCGCATGCAAAACAACTTGAATCTCGAAGGCGTCGAGCAGCAGCCGCTGCGCGAGTACACGGAGAAGGCGTACCTCGACTACTCGATGTACGTCATCCTCGATCGCGCATTGCCGCAGATCGGCGACGGCCTCAAACCGGTGCAACGCCGCATCATATACGCGATGAGCGAGCTCGGGCTGTCGGCCGGCGCCAAGCCGAAGAAATCTGCGCGCACCGTCGGCGACGTGATCGGCAAGTTTCATCCGCACGGAGACAGCGCCTGCTACGAAGCGATGGTGTTGATGGCACAGGAGTTCTCGTACCGCTATCCGATCATCGACGGCCATGGCAACTGGGGCTCGACCGACGATCCGAAATCATTCGCGGCGATGCGATATACGGAGTCGAGGCTCGAGCCCTATGCGAAGACGCTGCTGGCCGAACTGGGGCAGGGCACCGTCGATTGGACCGCCAACTTCGACGGCACGCTGACCGAGCCCGTGGTCCTGCCGGCGCGGTTGCCGAACCTGCTCTTGAACGGTACTTCGGGCATCGCGGTGGGCATGTCGACGGATGTGCCGCCGCATAATCTTCGCGAGGTCGCCAGCGCACTCGTGCACCTGATCGACAATCCCAAAGCGACGGTCGCGCAGCTGATGAAGCACATCAAGGGACCGGATTTTCCTACCGGCGGCGAGCTCGTGTCACCGCGCGCGGACATCAAAGAAATTTATGTCAGCGGCTCGGGCACGCTTAGGCTACGCGCAGCGTACGCGATCGAGAACGGCGACGTCGTGATTACGTCTCTGCCGTATCAGATCTCCGGCGCGAAGATTCAGGAGCAGATCGCCGCGCAGATCAACAACAAAAAACTGCCGCAGGTCAACGGCATCCGTGACGAATCCGATCACGAGGAGCCGACCCGGCTGGTGATCGACAAGAAGCGTGGCGTCGACGCCGAGCAGCTCATGTCGCATCTGTTTTCGACGACGTCGTTGGAGAGAACGGTTCGCGTCAACATGAACATCATCGGACTCGACGGCCGACCCAAGACGTTCAACCTCGCCGGACTGCTCTCGGAATGGCTGCAATTTCGCCGCACGACGGTCAAGCGGCGGCTGCAGCATCGGCTGCAGATCGTACTCGATCGATTGCACATACTCGACGGGCTGCTCATCGCGTATCTGAACATCGACGAAGTGATCAAGATCATTCGCACCGAGGACGAGCCCAAGCCCGTGCTGATGAAGCGTTTCAAGCTATCCGACCCGCAGGCCGAAGCGATCTTGAACCTGCGCTTGCGCAACCTCGCGAAGCTCGAAGAAATGAAAATCAAAGGCGAGCAGGCCGAGCTCAACGAGGAGCGTGACGTGCTTCAGAAGACTCTGAGAAGCGCGTCGCGGCTGAAGACGCTGATCAAAAAAGAGATTCTCGCGGATGCCGAGGCATACGGTGACGAGCGGCGTACCGAGATCGTGGAACGAGAGGCGGCCCAGGCGCTCGACGAGACGCAGCTCGTGGCGAGCGAGCCGGTTACGGTCGTCTTGTCGAAGCGCGGCTACGCGCGTGCGGCAAAGGGGCACGAGGTGGATGCAGCCGCATTGAGTTACAGGTCCGGCGACGGTTTTCTGGCTGCCGCTCAGGGTCGCAGCAATCAGCTTGCGATGTTCATCGATAGCACCGGCCGCGTGTACTCGGTCATCGCACATACGCTGCCGTCCGCGCGCGGCCAGGGCGAACCGCTGTCGTCGCATTTCAAGCCACCGGACGGCGCGGAGTTCTGCGGCACTATGATCGGTGAGCCCAGCGATCGCTGGCTGCTCGCGAGCGATGCGGGCTACGGCTTCATCGCGACCCTCGACGACCTCGTGTCGCGCAACAAGGGCGGCAAAGCGGTGCTGCGCGTGCCGGAAACCGGCAGAGCGGTCGTGCCCGCTCCGGTGCCTGCCGCGACCGAATGCCTGATTGCCGCGGTCAGCTCGATCGGCCGGCTGGTGCTGTTCGAGATGGACGAATTGCCGGAGCTCGCCAAAGGGAAAGGGATCAAGCTGATCAACATTCCTAGCAGGGCTTACAAGGCCGGCGAGGAGCAGCTCGTCGCGGTCGCCGTGGTGCCGGAAGACGGCAATCTGCGGGTCCATACGGAGACCCGCACGATGACCGTCAAATGGGACGACCTCGACGACTATTACGGCGAGCGCGCACTGCGCGGACGGTATCTGCCGCGCGGCTGGCGCAACGTGGTCCGGCTGGAGGGGGAGCCCGGCTGATCGGCCCCGCCGCGGCGCCGGCTAGCCGACCGACTTCTTGGTATTGACGTGGCCCGACTCGACGTCCATCTCGACCGTTGAGTCGTTTTCGGCCGGCGCAAGCTCTGCCGTGAGTTCCGTCGTCGCGCCGGTGTCTTCCGTGAAATCGTGTTTGCGAATCTCGCCGTTCATCTCGATCGTGCCCTCGAACGTCGACTCGGCCGTGTCGTCACCGTCGTCG
Source organism: Woeseiaceae bacterium (assembly GCA_041579335.1). GTDB lineage: Bacteria > Pseudomonadota > Gammaproteobacteria > Steroidobacterales > Woeseiaceae > JBFGFX01. Next base: position 4,440 of record JBFGFX010000036.1, read on the forward strand.
GGAATCTCGATCGGTAGCTCCTCGTTGATACCCGTGTCGTCGAGATCCGACAGCTCCTCTTCCTCGTCGCCGTTCTCGGTCTGCATGCGGGCCGTCTGTTCTGCGGTAATCTCGTCGTCGTCAGCGATGCCGCTTAGCTCCTCGGTAGCGTCGAGGCGATCCGCGAGCGCGACGGCCGCTTTGGCGATCTCCGCGTTCAGCGCCTGCGTCGCACTCAGCTCGTCTTCGTAATCCTGCTCGAGGACCTTGTAGTCGACCTCGTTGCTCAATGTGTACTCGTCGCCAACCTCGTCGTCCGTGTCCGTCGCTACCGGTACCGCTTCCAGGTCTTTTGCCGTGATGTCGCCGTCGTCGAAACTCTGCCGGGTCGCGTCGACCACCATCGAGAGATCGTACTCGTCGTCATCGGTAGGAAGGATCTCGCGCTCGAGGATCGTGTCCTCGGCGCGCTGCGGTGGAAGAATATCGGTCGACGGTTCTTCCGACTCCGCGCCTTCCGGTATCAGCAGATCGAGGTCGGTGCCGAGGTCACGCGAGGTCGAGAAACCGAAGTCCTCGGCGACCTCGATGTCCGTGCCGAACTTGAGGCCGGTCCCCGCACTCAAATCGGCATCGAGCGACTTCTCGGTCACCGCCTCGTCGCCGATCTCGAAATCGACCGCCGGCACGGCTCGGTTGCGCGCGGTCGGCGCATCGTCCTCGGTGGCCGGCTCGGCCGGAACCGGCGCGGAGACCGGGCTACGCCGACCTTTAAGGCGGCGGCCGAACAGCAGCAGGCCGAGTATCAACGCGACACCGGTGCCGCCGAGCCAATAGAACAGCGGCCGCGGCCCGTCGTCGAGCGCCGGCGCAACCGTGGCACCGTCCGCCACGGTATCGGTGCCCGGCGCCACGTCATCGGTCGCGTCCACGGGCGAAACAACCGGCCGGTCGGTGCCGACCAGGACGTCGCCAGGGCGCAGATCCTGGGTCTGATCGGCGGCCGCGTCGGTCGCGCTCGCCGCCTCGCTCGTAATGTCCGCAGGCACCGCTAGAGCGTCGAGCTCCGAGGCGGTCCCCGTCGGGCCGTCGACCGCTGCGTCTCGTGCGGCGTCAACGGTAGCCTCGCCGGTCGCCGCAGCCTCGCGTGCTATGCCCGGATACGCGGCGCCGGTGGCCGGCTCCGCGTCGGCGGCGGAGGTCTCCGTCACGTTGCTGTCGGTCGGTATCGTCGCACCGTCGAACGAGGGAATCGTCAGTAGGCTGCCGGCCTTCAACAGGTTCATATCGCCGTTGACGAACGCGTCGGGATTCGCCGCGAACAGCGCATTGACCGCCTGCCACAATCCGACCGGCCGGTCCTCGATGCGCGCCGCGATCATCGACAGGGAATCGCCGCGCTGGACGCGATACGTGCCCGTCGCCGCGATCGGCGCGTCGTCGATGGCCGCTTGCTGGGATCCGGAGCTCGAGCGCACGGGCGCGCGATTCACGGCGGCTTCGTATCGAGGTTGGCTCGGCGTCGCCGCCTGCGCCGGCTCCTGCGGATCCAGCATCAGCAGGTACGAGCGGGTCAGATTCGCGGTGTACGGGCAGTCGACCGTCAGTCCGAGCGTCAGTATCGGTTCGCGAACCGGCGTGGATCCTCGGATGTCGATTCTGCCGTTCGCTACGGTCAGCTGGGCCCGGCTGAGGGTCGGCAGCCCATCGGCGGATCTCTGCGGGTTCAAGAAGATGCAGTAGCTGCCGAGCTGCTCGTTTGGGGTCAGCGCATACGCGATGCTCGCGCGCAGCGGTTGGCCGAGCGACGAATGCACCTCGAGCTGACCGAGCTGGACGGCCGAGGTCGGGGCCGCGATCAGGCCGCAGGCGCCGCCCGCGAGCAGTGCCGCCGGCAGTAGACGCTTGCGTTTCCGACGGTTGTCGGCGCCATCGTCCACGATGGCTGTTGGTCGCTCTTGATCCGATGTTCGTGACTTCACAGGCCGTCTCTCCGCGTTCGTCGGTTCCGGAATGGGGCGTGGCCGCCGCAGATTTTTGTCGTCACGAGCGTCCGTCCGGATTGAGCGCTCAGACAAATTTAGGTAGCGGCGGCCGGGCTGTAAACGGCACCATTCTATGTTCTGTCAATTGCGCCAAGAAGGGCGCCGTTTGCGACCCGAAGTGTGATGCGGCGCACACTTCACGCCGACAGCGTTTTGACATAAACGAATGCCGCTGCCTGCCGGCGAGCGTCGCCACTCAACGGCCTGCGATGGCCTCGAGGCTTTTGCGCCTCGGATGCCTCCGTTCCTGCAGCACGACTTCCGGTTCGTGAACGTAGTGGCCCTGCATGTAGTGAATGCCCAGCTGGAACAACACGGCCATCGTGTTGGCGTTTTCGACGCGCTCGGCGATCGTCTCGATGCGGCGCTCCGCAGCCGCCGCCACGACCTGGCGGACCTTTTCCTGCATGTCCGTATCGCTCATCAGCGAGTGCATCAATTCGCCGTCGATCTTGATGTAGTCCGGTTTCAGGATATCCAGGATCTGGATGCGGCCCTTGTCGACGCCGTAATGTTCGAGGGCGAATGCGACTCCGAGGCTGCGCAGCGCGCTGGCCATCGGTTTGGCCTGTTTGATGTATCGGGCGGCGTGTTGCTCGTCGATTTGCAGGCATATTCGTCCCGGCTCGATCGCGTGCTTCTTGAACTCCGACTTTAGCCACTCGATCAGAGTCCTGTCCTGCATCGACTGGCGCGACAGCCGCACCAAGACTCGGTCGGCTTCCTCCGCGGCGCAGAAGTCCATCGCCGCGCCGATGATCCAGCGGTCGATTGTTTTCATCAGGTTGTTGCGCTCGGCCGCGGGCAAGAATTCGGACGGCAGCATCGCTTCACCCTGTTCGTCGATCATCCTGACGAGAAGGTCGAACATCGCCATGGAGTCGTTGCGCAGTCCGGCAATCGGCAGGTGAGCGAGGCGGAATCGGCCCTCCATAAGGGCCGCTTTGATCCGCTTTACCCACAGGGCGTCATGGCGGCGGAGCTTCGTGTCCTCGTCGATCGAATCGTTGAGCGCGACAGAGTTGCCGCCCGCCGCCTTCGCCTGGCGATGCGCCTGCGCAACCGCCGCCACCAGCTCGTCCATATTCTCGAACACGCCGCTGACCGCGCAGATGCCGACCGAGCACGTGACGTTGACCTCGCGGCCGTCGATCTTGAACGTGACCTGCTGTATGTGCTCGACGAGCTGCTGCGCCCAAACTTCGGCGTCGCGCTCGTTGCCACGTTCCAACAATGCCATGATGACGGTGCCTTCGAAGCGCCCTGCAACGTCGCGCGGGTGCAGGCGCTTGCGGACCTCCTCGGCAAACAGCGCGAGCACCTCTTCGGAGGCGATCAGGCCGACCTTGCCGGAGATCTTGGAGAAGTCGTCTGGCTTGATGTACACCAGCACATGCAGGCCGGACGCAGGCTTCTTCGCGAGCCGCTTCGTGATCCTCTCGAGGAATTGCGCTCGATGAAAGAACAGCGTGGTCGGGTCGCGTTTCAGTGCGTCATGCACCAGCTTCGTCGGTTCCTCCGGCTTCTTGTCCGGCGGTGATATGCGAATCTGCACGTGGTTTCCGTCGTCGAATTCGACTAGCTGAAAATCGAGCTCCAGCTTCTCGACGTTGCCACCGCCGACGCGACCGTGCGCGATCAGCTTCTCTCCCGGCTGCCATTTCCGTTTCGTCGTGGCGATGATTGCGCCTTTGATGGCCGCTTGACTCTCGACCTCGAAGTTATCCATCAACGGTAGGCCGATCACGTCCTCCTTCTTGGCGACCTTGAACAGCTGCAGCCAGGACCGATTGGCATTGGTAATGATGCCTTCCTGCACGTAGGCGATGGCGCTAGCCGATCCTTCCATGTAATCGAAGAGCTGTTTCCGATAGGTGGTGGCCGACTGCAAGGTCGAGTTCAACGCGCGCTCTACTCGCGAAGCTCTAAGCTCGCGCATGACGACCGCCTGTAGACGTTCTCGATTCTGAATCGACACCAGGTCGCAGGCGCCCTGTTTCATCGCGGCGATGATGGCCTTCTCGTCGACCTTGACCTTGGCCGCCAGCACCGGTATCTCGGGCTGATACGCGTCTTTCTGCTTGACGACCTGGCGGACCTTGTCGTTGTATGCGTCGCAGTTCAAGACGATCAGCTCGAAGCTTCGGCGCCGCAACAACTGGTCGAACACCGCCGGATTCTTGATCCACTGACAGTGTACGGCCTGGCCCGCGTCACGGAGCGTCTTGTTGATCAGCTCGACGTCATCTTGGTTGACGGTCAAAACGGCAATTGAAATGCTCTTGTGGGGGTTCAAGCCGGGTACTCCGAGATACCGCGCTCGCGGCGCGCTCGCCCATTCTGTAAAGAAAAATGAGTCTATCGGACGGCTACGTGAGAGTCGCCGCCGCCGTGGTAAAACCGTGACGCGAATCAAGTTATCGGCGCCGGCGCCGCTTCCGCAGGCGCACGTCGGCGCGGGATCGGCCTGCACCCGCCGCGCCGGCCCGTGTTCCGCGGCGCTGGGGGAACAGGTATCATTACGCCCGCTTCTCAGCGAATTCACATAACGCATATCGGTTCGGTACGCGAGCAGACGGTAGGACAAAGCGCGATGCCCAGTTACAGCACCAACGAGTTTCGTTCCGGCCTGCGGATCATCATCGATGGCGATCCATGCATCATCGTCGAAAACGAATTCGTAAAGCCCGGCAAGGGCCAGGCTTTCAACCGCGTCCGTATCAAGAATCTGAAGACCGGACGGACAGTGGAGAAAACGTTCAAGTCGGGGGAGAGTGTGGAGGCGGCTGACGTGCACGATACCGAGATGCAGTTCCTCTACGCGGACGGCGAGTTTTGGCATTTCATGGTGCCGGATACGTTCGAGCAGTACGCGGCAGATGAGAACGCGGTCGCCGACGCCAAGACGTGGTTGAGCGAGCAGGACGTGTGTCAGGTGACGCTCTGGAACAATCAACCGCTGTTGGTGGCGCCGCCCAATTTCGTCGAGCTCGAGATCACCGAGACGGATCCCGGGATGCGCGGCGACACGGCGGCGGGCGGCGTGAAGCCGGCGACGCTGTCGACCGGTGCGGTCGTGCGCGTGCCGCTGTTCGTCGAACAGGGTGAGACCATACGCGTCGACACGCGCTCGGGTGAATACGTCTCGCGCGTCAAATGAACGCGAGCACGCCGTCTCTCGTCGTCAACGAAGCAAGGTAAGATCCGCACAGGCGCTCGACGCCGTCCTGGTCGCGGGCGTCGAAGCGCGCCGCGAGTGGGCTGTCGATATCGAGTACGCCGAGCAGGCGGTCGCCGCTCTCAAGCGGCACGACAATCTCCGACCGCGAGTCGGGATCACAGACGATGTGGCCGGGAAAGGCGTTGACGTCGTCGACGCGCACCGTCTTCCGTTCGGCGGCCGCGGTTCCGCAGACGCCGCTGCCGACGGGGATGCGTAGACAGGCGGGCTTCCCCTGAAACGGTCCGAGCACGAGGTCGTCCCCCCGCAAGACGTAGATTCCCACCCAGTTCACATCGCGCATCCCGTTATACAATAGCGCCACGAAGTTGGCGGCGTTGGCAAGCGCGTCCGTTTCGCCCCCGACGAGCGCCTTGAGCTGCACGTCGAGTTCGGCATAGTCGGGGCCCAGGATCGTCGTCACGCGGAAACCTCGTCGGGAAAATGCATTACCTGCCGGATGTCGTCGGCACCGGACGCAATCATCAGGAGTCGGTCGAAGCCCACCGCGACACCGGCGCAAGGGGGTAAGCCGGCGTCAAGGCTCTCAAGCAGTGCGTTGTCGAGCGGTCGAACGCGCTCGCCACGCCGGCGCCGCCGTTCCTGATCGCTTCGAAAGCGCCGCCGATGTTCCGACGCGTCGGTGAGCTCGACATAGCCGTTGGCGAGCTCGATGTTACCGTAGAACGCCTCGAAGCGGTCTGCGGTCGACGCGTCGTCCGGGCAGAGTCTCGCCAGCGCCGCCTGAGAAGCCGGATAGTGGTGGACGAATGTCAGGCAGCTGCCGTCGAACTCGGGCGCGACCTTGGTCGACATCAACAGATCGAGCCAGGCGTCACGATCGTCGCCGAGGGAAACTCTGAGATCGTGATCGGCGCCCGCGACGTCGGCCAGCGCGTCGATCGCCGCGGTGTGCGGATCGACACCGGCGTGCATCTGGAACGCTTCGCGGTAACTGACGTCGACCGAGCGCGCTTCCGGCAGGGCGCCGCCCAACACGCTCGCGATCAGCGACGCGGTGTCGCGCATGATCGCGTCGAGGCCGAACCCCAGTCGATACCATTCGATCATTGTGAACTCGGGCCGGTGCCGGCGACCGGCTTCGGCGTCGCGAAAGACCTTGCAGATCTGCGCGACATCCGGGAATCCCGCCGCAAGCAGCCGCTTCATGCAGAACTCCGGCGAGGTGTGCAGGTAATATTCGTGCTCCGGATCGAGAGACAATTTCACTGCGACGCTCTCGATGCCGCAGTCCGACACCGCCGCGCGAGACAGAATCGGCGTGTCTACCTCGAGGATGCCCTGTTCGGCAAAATGCCGGCGAGCCGACGCGAGCATCGCCGCACGTCGTTTCGCCGTATCGACACCGGCGACGGGCAACCAGTAGGCGGCGCGTTCCGTCACGCGGCGCCCCGTAGTCGTCCGATGACCTCGCCGACGCGCAGCGCGGCGCCGCCTGTGAGGCCATCGTCCCACTCGGCAGCTCCCGGCGGCAACAGCAGGATGATCGTCGATCCCAGATTGAACCAGCCGAGGAGATCGCCTTTCGCGACCTGCCGAGACGGCCTGTCGGCCAGCTTGAGCTCATCGACGACGCCGCGCCTGCGAGGGCGCAGCTCGCCGGTCCAGGGCGTCGTGATGCTGCCGACGTTGAGTGCGCCGACCAGTATCACGGCCAGCGGTCCGGCCTCGGTGTGAAATCGACAGACCAGTCGCTCATTGCGGCAAAAGAGCTGCGGTATGAGCGATACCGTCGCGGCGTTGACGCTGAACAAACGGCCGGGCACGTAACGCGCGGCAACAAGCTCGCCGGCCAGCGGAGCATGTACACGATGGTAGTTGTGCGGCGCCAGATAGATCGTCACGAACGAGCCTCCTACGAACTCGTCCGCTTCGTCCAGGTTCGTGGCGAGCAGGTCGTCCAGCGTGTAGTGTTTCCCCTTGGCCTGGAAGAGATGCTGACCGTCGATTGCACCGGCCGCGCTCAGCGTTCCGTCGGCGGGGGCGACGACGCTCGACGCGGACCGATCGATCGGCCGGGCGTCGTCGGAAAGCCGTCGCGTAAAGAAATCATTGAACGTCGCAAAACCGTCCGGCACCGGTTGTGCGATCTCGCCGAGTTCGACACCGTAGAGCTTGATGAAGCGCGTGATCAGGAAATCCTTGACGGCTCTCGTTCGCACACGCGACAGTCGATGGGCAAGCGCGGTCAGCGCATACTTCGGCAGCAGAAACTGCAGTAGCACGAACAAGTAAGACAGCACAGACGACATGCGACTTGCGTCCTCAGTACGCTGGCGCACCGGCGAGCCGCGGCCGCATATCGGCGCTCGCGATCACGACACCGGCGTCGTCGTAGTGAAAGTGAAGCGCTATCGTCCGATCGGTTCCGCCTGTGTCGAGCGGGCTCACGAGCATCAAATGCATGCCGCCACTCTCGAGGACTATCGAAGACTCAGGGGGTATCTCAAGACGCGTCAGCGCGTGCATCCGGGCAACGCCGTCTTCGATGCGCGTCTCGTGCAGCTCGACCGACTCGAACTCCGGGCTCGTGAATCGTTCGATGACGATCGGCTCGGTGGTGGTATTGCTCAAGGTCATGTAGGCCGCTGCAACGCGGCTACCCGGTAGCGGGGCGACGACATCGAGCGCCTCGATCTCCAGCGGGGCACGGGTGTCGCCGCCGCACGCCCCGACGACGAGCCACACCAGCAGCCAGCCTGTGGTCAGCGTCGCCCTCATCGTGCCGCCATGATCAGCGCCGTGTCGTGGGCAATCGCCTCGACATCGTGCGGCGGGCCGAAGACCGCGCGATACTCCGCCTGATCGTCGATGACGATGACGGCGGCAGAGTGCTCGACGGTGTAGCCTCCTTCTTCGCTGGGCGTGCGTGCGTGGTAGACGCCCAGCGAGCGTGTGAGCTTGTCGAGCTCGGCGAGGTCGCCGCGTGCTGCCCGGACGCCGTCGCCGAAGGCGCCGGTGTATGCGGCGATCGCCTCGGCCGTGTCGCGCTCCGGATCGACACTTATAAATAGGATCTCGGGCAGCCGGTCGGCCGGCAACGCCTGCGCCATTCGCCGGCGCGCGAGGGCGAGCTGTTGCAGGGTTGCCGGGCAGATGTCGGGGCAGTTGGTGAAGCCGAAGAAGACCAGGCTCCACCGATCCTCGAACGAGCGACGGGTGAACGGGCGTCCGTCCGCGTCGCTCAACGCGAACTCGGGCAGCGGTATGGGGCTCGGGAAGACCGTGGCGCGCAGCGGCTCGGCGGGCGGCCGTCCACCGAGAATCAGGACCAAACCGGCCGCCGTCGCGAGCCCCATGAGCGCACCGGCCGCCACGCGGGCGCCCCGCGCCGAAAACTTCGATCCGCGTGAAACCATAGCGCCGCGATTCTATCGCAGCGCGGAGTCCCTGCGGATTTTTCCGGGCACCGGCAGCGGCTGCATGCTAGATTGACGGGTACAGTCCGCCGGCACCGACTCCGCTCCGCTTGCTCCGAACCGATACGCAATCCGCTCCTACCGTCGAAGCCGTGATCCGCGCGCTCGCCGATCGCTTCGCGGCGGCGAAGCTGGCGTACGGGCACGGTACCGAAACGGCGATCGATGAAGCGGCGTACCTCGTGTTCGCGAATCTCGAGCTCGAGCACACCGAGGTGCCGGCCGCCTATCGGCGACGGGTGTCGCCGGCCGCGCTCGCCGACATCGAAGCGCTGGCTGCGCGCCGCATCGATGAGCGCATCCCGGTCGCCTATTTGCTCAACGAGGCATGGTTCGCCGGCCACCGATTCTACGTGGACCAGCGCGTCCTGATTCCGCGATCGCCGATAGCGGAGTTGATCGAACGACGTTTCGCACCTTGGCTCGAGGCGGAGCAGGTCCATCGCGCGCTCGACGTAGGCTGCGGCAGTGGCTGCATCGCCATCGCGACGGCACTCGCGTTGCCGGATGCGCGCATCGATGCGCTCGATGTCTCGGCGGACGCGCTCGAAGTCGCCGCGATCAACGTGGCCCGCTATCGACTCGAGGATCGGGTGCGGCTCATCGAGTCGGATTTCTTTGCGGCGCTCGAGCCGGATGCGGCGTACGACCTGATCGTCAGCAACCCGCCTTACGTCGATCGACGCGAACTGGACGCGCTGCCGCCCGAATACCGCCACGAGCCCAAACTGGGACTTGCGTCCGGCGAGGACGGTCTGGATTCGGTATTAGTGATCCTGCATCATGCAATACGGCACCTGTCCGATCGCGGCGTTCTGATCGTCGAGGTCGGCAACAGTCGGGCGGCGCTCACTGCACTCCTTCCACAGGCGCCGTTTGTCTGGCTCGAATTCGAGCACGGCGGTACGGGCGTGTTCGTGATGACCAAGAGCGATCTCGATCGGCATCACGACGAGTTCGCCGCGGCGGCGGAAAAGCGACATGTCGGGTAACAGTTTCGGACGCGCATTTACGGTGACCACTTTCGGCGAGAGCCACGGGCCCGCGCTCGGGTGCGTCATCGACGGCTGTCCGCCGGGCATGGCGCTCGACGAGCGGGACATTCAGCGCGATCTCGAGCGTCGCCGGCCCGGCAAATCGCGTTTCACGACCCAGCGGCGCGAGCCGGACGCAGTGCGGATTCTCTCGGGTGTGTTCGAGGGGCGCACGACGGGGACGCCGATCGGCCTGTTGATCGAGAACTTGGACCAGCGTTCGAAAGACTACAGCAGCATCAAGGACAAGTTTCGGCCTGGCCACGCCGATTACACGTATCACCAGAAATACGGCATCCGCGACTATCGCGGCGGCGGGCGATCGTCGGCGCGCGAGACGACGATGCGCGTTGCGGCGGCGGCGGTGGCGCGCAAATACCTCAATGAGCGGCTCGGTGTCGAGATCCGCGGCTATCTCGCGCAGCTCGGACCGATCGTCCTCGATTGCGTCGATCTGTCCGCCGTCGACAAGAACCCTTTCTTCTGCGCCGATCCGGCGCGTCTGCCCGAGCTCGAACGATTCATGGACGCGCTCCGCGAGAAAGGCGATTCGATCGGCGCGAAGATCAGCGTGCTGGCCTCCGGCGTGCCGCCCGGTCTCGGTGAGCCGGTGTTCGACAAACTCGAGGCCGATCTGGCGCACGGGCTGATGAGTATCAATGCCGTCAAAGGCGTCGAGTTGGGCGCGGGTTTCGCCGCGGTCACGCAGAAAGGCAGCGAGCACCGCGATGAGCTCACGCCGGAAGGTTTCAGCAAGAACGATGCTGGCGGCACGCTCGGCGGCATCTCGTCGGGTCAGGACATTCTCGCGAGCATCGCGCTCAAGCCCACCTCCAGCATCGCCGTACCCGGCAAGACCATCGATAAATCCGGGCAAGCGTCCGATATCGTCACGACCGGTCGCCACGACCCCTGCGTCGGCTTGCGTGCGACGCCGATCGCCGAGGCGATGGTCGCGCTCGTGCTCATGGACCATTACCTGCGTCATCGCGGACAAAACGCCGATGTGAGCTCGGATACTCCCACGATCGCCGGCAAAGCCGTCTAACTCCCTAGTCCTTCAAGAAATATCGACACGAGATCAATTCATGTCCGAGACGTTCAACGTTGCTGTTGTCGGCGCAACCGGTGCCGTGGGCGAGGCCATGCTCGAGATCCTCGCGGAACGGGAGTTTCCGGTCGGCAACGTGTTTGCGCTCGCGAGCGAGCGTTCGGTCGGCAAGCGCGTCAATTTCGGTGCCAGCACGCTGGAGGTCACGGACCTTAAGAGCTTCGATTTTTCCGAGGTCGAGCTGGGACTGTTCTCGGCGGGTGCCGCGGTCTCCGACGAATATGCGCCGAAAGCAACGGCCGCCGGGTGCGTGGTCATCGACAACACGTCGCGATTCCGCTACGTGGACGAGATCCCGCTGGTCGTGCCCGAAGTCAACGCCGAGCGCATTGCCGACTTCCGGACCAGCGGTATCGTCGCCAATCCGAACTGCTCCACGATCCAGCTGGTCGTTGCGCTGAAGCCGATCCACGATGCGGCCGGCATCGAGCGCATCAACGTCGCCACTTATCAGTCCGTTTCGGGCGCGGGCAGGAGCGCCGTAGAGACGCTCGCTCGGCAGACCGCAACGCTTTTGAACGGCCGTCCGCTCGAGCTCGATGCCGGCGTCAAGCAAATCGCCTTCAACGCGGTGCCGCACATCGACGTCTTCCAGGACAACGGCTACACGCGTGAAGAAATGAAGATCGTGTGGGAGACGCGGAAGATCCTCGCGGACGACAGCATTGGCGTCAACGCGACGGCCGTGAGGGTCCCGGTGTTTTACGGGCATTCCGAGGCCGTGCACATCGAGACCGAGCGGAAGATTTCGGCGGCCGAGGTCTGCGATGTGCTCAGTGCTGCGCCCGGGATCGCGCTAATCGACGGGACCGAGGCGTCAAGCTATCCTACGGCAGTCAGTGACGCTGCCGGGGCGGACCCGGTTTTCGTCGGACGGGTGCGCGAGGACATCAGTCATCCGCGCGGTATCGATCTGTGGGTGGTGGCCGACAACATTCGTAAGGGCGCGGCTCTAAATAGCGTCCAAATAGCTGAAATATTGGCGAAAAACTATTTATAGGCTATAGTTCACCCCCGAGCTCTCTGGGCATCATTCTTGCAATCCAAGGTTCCGGATGAGGGCGATCACCCGAGTGTTGGGGAGCCGGAGAACATTACTATGTCTCGAATTCTGAACCGCGTATGGTTGCTGCTCGCTGGCTTCTTGTCGGCGGATGCCTTTGCCCTGGGGCTCGGCGACATCCGCCTCGAGTCGGCGCTCAACGAGCCGCTGCGAGCAGACATCGTTCTCATCTCCGCGACGCCCGACGAGCTCGACGGCCTGAACATTCAACTGGCGTCCTCCGAGACGTTCGAACGCTACGGTATAGATCGCCCCGGCTACTTGGCTCGCATCGATTTCGAGATCGTCCGCTCCGGGCGCACCGACGGCAACTACGTTCGCGTGAGGTCGTCCGAGCCGATGACCGAGCCGTTCCTGACGTTTCTTGTGGAGGCCAACTGGCCGCGCGGACGGCTGCTGCGCGAGTACACGCTATTGCTCGATCCGCCGACCTTCGCCCCCACGCCAGGCGGGCCGGCACAGCAGGTGGTGACCGCGCCGACGCGTTCACAGCCGGCCGACAGCGGTGAGATTCAGCGCGCCGCGCCACCGCCGGCGCCGGCCCCGGCCCCGGCACCGGCACCTCGGGCAGAACAACCGCGCGTGACGCCGATGCCGGCGGCGCCCGCCGCGAGCGCCGCAGACGATGAGCCGGTGACTTTCGACGACACGCCGGGCGGCGATTACCGCGTGGTGCGCGGCGACACGCTGTGGGGCATCGCCAGCCGCATGCGGCCCGACAGCCGTCTGACCATGAACCAGACCATGCTGGCCATCTTCGAGGCGAATCCGGAGGCGTTCGCCGGCAACATCAACCTGCTCTCGGCCGGTGCCACCCTGCGCATGCCGAGCGCCGACGAGATCTTCCGCATCAGTCGCGGCGATGCGCTTGCCGAGGTCCAGCGGCAGAACGACGCCTGGCGCGGCGCGCCGCCTCAGCCTTCGACCGAGCAGCCGAGCCTGACGCTGGTGCCGCCCGACGAGGACACGCTGACCGGCGACGACAGCACGCTCTACGACGGCACCGACCTGACCCAGCCGGACGACACCGGCGTCTCCAGCATCGAGGAAATCCGCATCCAGGAGATCGAGGATTTGCTCGCGGATCAGCGTGACGGACTGGTCAGCATCGCCGACAACGAGCTGGCGGCACTGCAGCGCGAGCTCGCAGAGCTCCGTGGCGAAGAGTTGCCCGACGATCTGTTGGCCGACGATGCGCTCGAGGATGCCGCCGCCGTCGATGATGGGCTCGGCGTCGACGACGCCGCGCTGGCAGACGAAGACGCGGTGTTCGCGGACGATCTCGAGGATCCGGACGCTGTCGCCGACGAGGTGGCTCCCGCGGACGACGTCGCGCCCGATCCGGACATCGAGCGGCCGGCGCCGCAGATCGTGTCCACGCCGCCGCAGCCCGGCATGGTCGATCGGATCATGGGTCTCCTGACGAACACCTGGACGCTGATCGGCGCCGCACTCGTCATCGTCGCCGGCGTGCTGGTCTGGTTCGCTCGCCGCGCGGCTCGCGGCGACGATGAGGACGCCACCGGCCTGTGGGAAACCCTGGACGCCGACGACCTCGAACGCGAGGCCGCGCCGTCGACCGAGCAGCTCAAGGCGATGGCGCGCGACGAGGACGCGTCGATCGTTGTCGTAGAGCAGGAAACCACGCCCGTGCCGGATGCCTCGCTGACCTCGACGATGGAAATGCCGTCAACGGCGACGCTGCCCGACGACGACGTGCTCGCGGCGACCGGCACCAGCCCGGCGATCGAGGATACGTTCTCGAGCGAAACAGCGATCAACTTGGACCAATCCGATCCCATCGCGGAAGCGGATTTTCATATGGCGTACGGCCTCTACGACCAAGCCGCCGACCTCATCAACGGCGCGCTCGCCGTCGATTCGGACCGGCAGGATCTGATGGCCAAGCTGTGCGAGATTTATTTTGTTTGGGGTAACCGGGACGCCTTCATCGACGCCGCACAGCGCCTGAAGAACGCTCTGGCGGGCGGCGAGGATCCCGAGTGGGACAAGATCGTCATCATGGGTCAGCAGATCGCGGCTGACCACGAGCTGTTCTCGGACGTGAGCGCGGCCGGTGCCACCAAAGCCGTCGACCTCGCGTTCGAGGGTGGCGAGGAGCAGACCGGGGCCCTCGACATGGATCTCGCGGCCGAGCCGACCGATTTCGGCGCCAGCGAAGTGATCGATCTGGGCGCGGAGACTCGCGTCTCTCCGGCTGCGAGCGGGGACGCGAGCGCAATCGACTTCGTGTTCGACGAAGAAGAGTCGGGCGGCACCGCGATCACGGAGGAGATGCCCGCCGCCGATCCGTTCGAAGGCGCGTTCGCGAAAACTACGGAAATGCCGACCGTGGAGGCGCCGCTCGACGGCACCGAAGAGATGCCGACCGCCGAAGTCCCGTTCGACGAGGATACGGCCGAGACGCCGACTATCGAGACGCCTGCCGCCGACAGCACGGCCGAGACGCCGACCATCGAGCAGCAGCTCGCCGGGCTCGAACCCACTGGGGAGCTGCCGTCACTCGGCGACCACGAGGTAACCGAGATCGCAAGCTTAGAGGAAGATGCCAAAGGACCGGACTCTACGGCCGAGATCGATCTAGACGACCTCGGGCTCGACCTCGATGCCATGCAGGGAAGCCTGAACGACGACATTGCCGACATGGGTGAGGAGGACCTGTCCGATCTGGAGGACACCTCCCGGCG
>JBFGFX010000037.1:0-18942 GCA_041579335.1 Woeseiaceae bacterium
CGATGACGCCGAGAGCGACTGCCAGGCCGCGCTGGAAATTGATCCATCGCTGCCCGAGGTACACACGGCGCTCGGCTACCTCTACTGGCACACAGGAGAATTCGACGCGGCCGACCGGCAGTTTCGCACCGCAATCGACATGGATCCGAATTTCTATGAAGCTTACGCCGGCCTGAGCGACACGCTGTTCTCACAAAACAGGATCGACGAGGCGGGGCTCGTCCTCCAGCAGCTGATCGAGCTCCAGCCGGCCTACTGGCGCAGCTATCACAAGCTGGGCGCCTACTACTATCGACTCGGCGACGACGCGAATGCGCTGCCGAATTTCCAGCGCGTCACCGAGCTGACGCCGGACAACGCGCTGGGATGGAACAACCTCGGCGCGGTCAGCTATATGCTCGGGCATCTCGAAGCGGCAGCCAATGCCTGGCAGCAAGCGATAGAGATCGCGCCTACCCAGAGCATGTACATGAATCTCGGCACGATGTACTACTACCTCGGTGACTTCGCGGATTCGGTCGAGATGCAGCGGAAAGCCATCGATTTAGCCCCGGACGATTTTCGGATATGGGGACGCATGGCGGCCGCCTATTTTCAGATGGACAACCGCCAGGTGGAGGCGACGGCTGCGTACAACAAGGCGATTGCGCTGGCCAATAAAGTGCTAGCGATCAACCCCAACGAATCCGACGCGCAGAAGAACATCGCACTGTTCTATGCGCACACGGGGCAGAACGGGCCGGCCGTACGAGCCATCGAGAGGGCGCTGGAGCTCACGCCCAACGATCCCGATACCCACTTCTTTGCGGCACTCACCTATCTGACGCTCGGCGACCCGGAGCGGAGCATCGCCGAGCTCGAGCGCGCAGTGCAGCACGGCTATTCCAAAAAGCTCATCAAAAGCGAGCACGCGTTCGAGCCGATCCGAGACCGGGAGCGCTTCGAGGTGCTGTTGAGCGACGCGCCGTAGAGCGGCCCGCACGCACCATGAGGCGAAGCCGCCCCGGCGCCTTACAAATCATCCGCGAGCGGGGCGCTGCTCGCGTCGGGATCGTACAGCGGCGCGGCGTCGTCGACGGAGTCGGCCCAGAGATAGCCGTCCGCCCACAGATAGCCGTCCGCCCACAGATAGCCGTCTGCCCACAGATAGCCGTCGGCCCACAGGAAGCCGTCTGCGTAAAGCGTGCCATCGGACCAGAGGCCGCCATCGGCCCACACGTAGCTCGCGGCCCAGCTGCTGTCGCCCCACAGCTCGCCGGTGTCCTCGACGAGGATGCCGTCGCTCACCTCGTCACGGATCAACAGGGGCGACAGCGCCTGTCCCGTCACGACGCCGACGTCACTCATCGCGGCGTCGATGTCCAGCACGCCGGCGCCGGCGTCGGTCGGTTCGGCGTCGATCTTACGCGCCGTGCGCATCAGCCTGGCCTTCACCGTGGCGGGCGACAGCGTAGGGTCTTTCTCGAGCATCAGCGCCACTGCTGCAGCGACCATCGGTGTCGCCATGCTGGTGCCGGACAGCTCGAGGTAGTCGTCCGTGCAGGCGTTCGACGTGCACGTCACTAGACGATCCGGCAGGTCGGTGCGCATCTCGGCAACGGCCGGTACGGCGGCGACCAGGCGGTTGCCCGGCGCGATCAGGTCCGGCTTGAGGACGTGATCTGCGAGCGTCGGACCACGCGACGAGAACGAGGAGACGTAGTCGTCGGCGAAGTCGTTCGTGCCGGCGTCGGTCAGCGAACCGACCGTGATGACCTTCCGCGAATTCCCAGGGCTCTTGACCGTCATCGCGCCGCCGCTACCGAGATTGCCGGCCGCAACGACCATGACGACACCCTGATCCCACAGCGCCTCGACGGCGGCTACGAGCGGGTCTGTCGTATTCGATTCCGAGATGCCCTTGCCGAGCGACAGATTGACGACGCGAATATTGAAGTACTGCCCGTACTGCAACAGCCAATCGAGGGCCGCCATGATGTCCGACATCGTGCCGTTGCCGTGCTCGTCCAATACGCGCAGCGAGAGTAATGACGCGCCTTTTGCGCCGCCGCGGAATAGGTCGCCCGATGACGTACCCTGGCCCGCCACGATGCCCGCCACGTGCGTGCCGTGACCGTACGGATCACTGCGCGGCTCGTCGTTGTAGACGGTGATTTCGCCGTTCAGCACCACGGGAATCGGGTAGGCCCCGTTCAAGAAGCTGTACTGGCGGATGTCGCTCGACAGATCGGCATGGTGCGCGATGCCGGTGTCCAGGATGGCGACGCCCACGCCGCTCCCGGTATAGGCAGAGTTCGCAGAGGTCGCGCCGGGCAGGTTGGCGGTCACGCGCGACGCTACGGACATCGAGCTGACCGGGTCGTCGAGCGACACGCGGTCGACGTTGACGTCGATCGCGAACTCGTCGAGGGCCTCAGCCGGCAGGCGGATCGTCTGCATGTCGAGCACCGCGTAGCTGCGCAGCACTTCGCCGCCGAGGCTCGTGACGCGCTCGGTTTCGAACAGCTCGGGGTGCGTCTCGTAGCTGACGACGACGTCGACCGGCTGCGGCCCGCCGGCCGTCGCGATTGCCGCGACCGGCGCGCTCATCTTGGCACGCGCCGCGGCGATCGTGTCGCGTGGCTCGGAGTCGTCCTCGTTGCGCGCCGCATCCGACCTGAGCAACCCATCCGAGGCTGTCGCAGCGGCCGCTGCCGCGTCGGCGACGGTCGGTTGCTGCGGCAACTGCGTTGTATCGAATACGTCTCGCTGCTCGGGCCGCGCGAGGTTTGCGTGCCTCGCCCCGGCCGCCGTCGTTTGGATGCGGCTGTCCGGAGCTCCATTCACGACAAAGCCGTGGACAGGGCCGCTTCTGGCGCTCGTGTCCGATTTCATGTCCGCGCTGAAGAAAACAGTCAGGGCGCAGACGCCAGCAATCGTCACGATCGATTTCTTGTTCATCTTGATCATTGCTTTCGTCCCTTCGCCTAGCCGGCCGTGGTCATGTGTGTCGACCCGGCATCGTCCTCGTTTGCAGCCGGGTGCGGCAGCAGCTGTCCCGCACGCTTGGCGCGAAAAAGCAACGACGTGGCTTCGATCGACTCGTGGTCGAAGTCGACGCTGGTGGCCGCCTCGGACGGGCTGAGCATGCCCGCCCAAGCATTGCGCTGCCGCTTCGCCTCGTACATCAGACTGTCGGCCAAGGTCAGAATCTGATCGAGGTCGGCATCGTCCGCGCGCGAGCGGAACAGCGGGTATGCCGCGAAACCGATCGAACAGGTCGTGCGCACGATCTGCCCGTCGTTGAGAACGAAGTTGTGCGCGGCAATCTTGGTGCGGATCCTTTCGGCAAGCGCCTCGGCCTCACCGGGCCGCGCCTGCTTGGCGATGACGACGAACTCGTCTCCGCCCCAGCGGATCACGAAGTCGGACTTGCGGCAAGTGCCGAGCAGGACGTCCCGTACTTCGAGCAGCATCTGGTCACCGGCCGCATGGCCGTAGGTGTCGTTGATCGGCTTGAAGTTGTCGAGGTCGATCATCATGAACACCAGGTCGGAGACCTTCTTGGCGCTCACGCCCTGCTGCTCGTCTTCGATGCGACGGCGAATCACCTCGATGTCCCGTGATACTTCCTCGAACACGAATCGGCGATTGCGCAGCCCCGTCAGCGGATCCGACAGGCTGCTTTCCTGCAGTGACTGATTGAGGTCTCGGAGCTTCTTGTTGCTCTCCACCAGCTCCTCGGTGCGCTCACGTACTTCCTCTTCGAGCCGCTGGCTGTACTCTTCCTCGCGCCGGATCTTGCGCCGGTGGCCCAGCCAGAGCGCGACGACCAGCTGTGCGAACATCGCCAGGTAGCCCAAATAGGCCCACCAGGTGTCCCACGGCGCGGGCGCAACCCGCAGCGGCAGCGCATAGCCGGCTTCGTTCCAAACGCCATCGCTGTTGGCGGCCTTGACGCGGAGCAGATAGTTGCCGTCGTCGAGGTCGGTGTACGTGACGCGCCGCCGGTTGCCGAGGTCGATCCAGTCTTTGTCGAAGCCCTCGAGCTTGTACATGTAGCGGTTCTGATCGGGCGCGGTATAGTCGAGCGCCGCAAACTCGAAGCTGACGACGTCGTCTTTGTAAGTGATCTCGACCTGCCCGTCTTCGTCCCTCGGCAGGTCTTCTTTGAGCGGCTCGTTGGAATTGAAGAAGCCGGTCAGCGCGATGAGCGGGGCTATCGAATTCGTGCGAATTTTCTCCGGATGGAATGCGTTGTAGCCGTTGTGTCCGCCGAAGAACAGCTCGCCAGTTCCACTCTTGTAGTGCGCGCCGAAGTTGAACTCCTCCGACTGCAGGCCGTCCCGGCGGTGCATGTTCTTGATCGCTCCGCTCGCCGGATCGAAGCGGCTGATGCCGTAGTTGGTGCTGAGCCACAGCGTCCCGGCGTCGTCGATCTGCACGCCGTAGATGACGTCATTCGCCAATCCGTCGGCCTGCGACACATTGGCGAAGCGGATCGAAGCCGGTTTGCTCGGGTCGCCGACGACGCGGTCGAGGCCACCGCGCGTTCCGACCCAGACGGTTCCGTCTGCGGCGATCGAGAGCGAGTACACCGAGTCGGCCGCCAGCGTATGCGGGTCCGCGGGATCGTGCCGAAACTGATGGAAGGACTCGGTCTGCGGGTCGAAAAGGTTGAGGCCGCCCGCATCGGTAGCGATCCACATCCGGCCGTCGCCGTCTTCTGCGAACGCGTGCACGCGATTGCTGGAGAGCGAAGCGCTGTGGGACGGATCGTGGATGAAGCGAGTAAATTGGCCCGTCGCCGGATCGAAGCGGCTGATGCCGCCGCCGAACGTGCCGACCCACACCAGGCCCTTGCTGTCCTCGAAGATCGACATGACACCGTCGGCGCTCAGGCTGGTCGGATCGGCGGCATCGTGGCGAAACGTAGTCAGCTTCCCGGTCTTCGGATCGAGGCGGTTCAAGCCGCCACGCATCGTACCGAGCCAGATCGCACCCGCCCGATCCCGCATCAGACTCATGACGAAGTCGTCGCTGATGCTGTCCGGCTGCGACGGGTCATGGCGATACTTAGTCACGCTACCGGATTCGCGGTCGATCGCATTGACGCCCTCGCCGAACGTGCCGATCCACAGCAGGCCCGCGTCGTCCTCGACGAAGGACGTGACGTTCGGCTGGTCGGCCTCGCTCGCCGTGATCTCGCGCCCGTTTTCGTGTCCGTAGGACCAGGTCCGCGGATTCCACTTGCTCAAGCCCCGGTTGCGCGTACCAACCCAGAGCACGCCGCTGCGATCCTCGAAGATGGCCGTAACGGCGTCGTCGCCCAGGCTCGTGCCGTCCTGGCTGTCGTGCGTGTAACGAACGAACGTGTCGTGGGCCCGATCCATGAGGTTGAGGCCGCCGTAGGTACCGACCCAGAGGCGCCCGTTGCTGTCCTCGAATAGGGACGTGACCCGATCCCCGGCGATCGAACTCGCATCGTCGGGATCATGGCGGAAATGGCGAAACTCGCCTTTGTCGCCGTCGAAGAGGTTCAGGCCGCCATAGGTCCCGATCCATAGCCGGCCGTCGCTGTCTTCGAAGATCGCC
Source organism: Woeseiaceae bacterium (assembly GCA_041579335.1). Taxonomy (GTDB): domain Bacteria; phylum Pseudomonadota; class Gammaproteobacteria; order Steroidobacterales; family Woeseiaceae; genus JBFGFX01. Next base: position 5,575 of record JBFGFX010000037.1, read on the forward strand.
CGGACTCTGTGATCGCTCAACGATGCGGGCACGGCCGGATCGTGCGAGTAGTGCTCGTAACGTCCGGTGGCTTTGTCCATGCGCACGAGGCCGGCGTTGCTGCCGATCCACAGGGCACCGGTCGCGTCGCCGTGCAGCACGTAGATCTCGTTCGGATCCCGAGTCGGATCGGCGCTCGCGCCGAATCGATAGTTGGTGAATTCGCCGCTCTCCGAGTCGAAGCGGTCGAGGCCCGCACCGCGGGTGCCGAGCCAGACCGTGCCGTCATCATCAACGAGCAGCGCGCGTACGACGTTGCTCGAGATACCGTTCGGATTCGCCGGATCGTGACGGTACGTGGTAACGGTGTTGGACTTGCGATCCATCGTCGCCAGCCCGCCGCCGTTCGTGACTATCCAGAGGTTGCCATCGCCATCTTCGGCCAGATCGTAGACATAGTCACTGAAGAGCGCCTCGGGATTGCCGCGCTGGCGCTTGAATACCGTGAAGTCGTAACCGTTGAAGCGATTCAGTCCGTTCTCGGTGCCGAACCACATGAAGCCGTCCGAGTCTTGCAGAATGGTGAAGACGTTGCTCTGCGACAACCCGTTGTCGAGCGTGATCTGCTCGAAGCGCATCGGATGATGCTCGATGCTTCCGGCGAACGTCGGCGCGGCCGCGGCCAATAGCGAGACGACGGCCGCGGCGCGCAACGCCCGGCGAAAATGGTCTCTCGGTCGAATTGGACGCCGGGCGCTCATGATTTGCCCGGCTCTGTCAGTCTACACATTGGCCCCCGATCTCCCGATCTATTACTTAGTGCGCATTAGGAAGGACGCGCCGTATAGAAACAGTGACCGGGTTCGAGCCGATTCCCGTCAAAAACGTGACGCAGTTCTCATAATTCGGCCGTTAAATGGCCGCCGAACTGAGAACTAGTTCGCAGATTTCTTCAACAGATTGAAAAACTTGGCAGCCGGAATCGGCCGCGATAGATAGAAGCCCTGGAGCTCGTCACAGCCCAGCTTGCGCAGGGCCTCGAGCTGCTCCCGTGTCTCGACGCCTTCCGCGACGACTTTGAGGTCGAGCCGCTGGGCCAGCGCGACCATAGCGGACACGATAGCGGCGTCTTTGCGATTTCGGGTCATGCCGTCGACATACGACTGATCGAGCTTCACCACGTCGATCGGCAGCTCCTTCAGATACGCAATCGCCGAGTCGCCGGTCCCGAAGTCGTCGACCGAGAGCCTGACGCCGAGCTTCTTCAACTCGTGCAGCTGACTGATGACGTCATAATCGCCCGAGAGCACGCCGCGCTCACTGAGCTCGAGCTCGAGACGAGCCGGATCGATGCCGTACTCGATCAGCTTGCGCTCCACCGTTTGCGCGAAGCCGCCGCTCATGAGCTGAACTTTGGACACGTTGACGCAGATGTGCGGCAGTGCGAAGCCGAGCTCGTCCCAGGCCTTGAGCTGCTTCAGAGCCTGCCCGAGGACGAAATCGCCGACGCGGATCATGAGTCCTGATTCCTCGGCGATCGCCACGAACTCCTTCGGCGCGATGGAGCCGCCGTCCGCCCGCTGCCAGCGCAGTAAGGCTTCGGCGCCGCTGATACGGCCGCTCGAGGCGGCATTGACCGGTTGATAGACGACCGACAGCTCCTGCGCATCCAGGGCTTCATGGAGCATGTGCTCGAGCTTGAGTTTGCGGGCCGCCGCCGCATCGGTCTCGGTGCAATAGAATTTGAAACCCCCACCGCGGCTTTGCGCATCGCGCATCGCGTTGTCGGCGCGTTGCAGCAGCCGGTCGACGGCGCGCGCATCCTGCGGATAGAGCGCGATGCCGATACAGGCCGAGAGATAAACCGCTTGACCTGCGATCTGTACTGGATGCGACAGCTGCTCCGCAAGCTTCTGCTGCAGGTTCGCCAGCTCGTCGTGATCTCCTGAGCAGGTCAGCATGAGCGCGAATCGCGCCAGGTCGATGCTTGCGGCGGCGGCCGTCCTCAGGCCCGACGTGTGCGACTGCACCGAGCCGGCATCCCGAAGACAGTCGTTGAGCTTTTGCCCGATCTCTGCCAAGACCAGATCTGCATGCTCCTGCCCCATTGCCTCGACGACCAGGCGGAAACGGTCGAAACCGATCACGAACACGGCCAAGACGTTGCCGTCACGATCGACCGCGCGCATACCGCGCCGCAAGAGATCGATGAACTTGGTCTTGTTCGGCAGGCCGGTCACGGGCTCGAAGGACTCGCGGCTGCGCAGGCGTTGGCGGGCACGATCGGCGATATCGACTGCCTCGGCGAGTGACGCTTTGGCGCGCTCGAGCTCGTTCTTAACGCTATTCCCTCTGATCGCGTACCTGGCACGATTGGCGACCAGCTTCCATTCATACGGCTTGCGCACGATGTCGAAGACGCCGGCATCGAGCGCCAGCTGTGCCTCCTTGGTGTTGGCACAGAGCACGATGATCGGGGCACTGACCTTCGGCGCAGCTGCCAATGCCTTGAATAGAGGCTGTCCGTCGCCGTCCCGTGCACCGGCCTCGACGATGATGACGGCGGGCTCGGACGACTTGGACGCCGCGAGCGCCGCGGCAGGATCGGACACCAACTTCGCTTCCAGACCCGCCCGCTCGAGCCAGCGGGGGCCCCATTTCTGATTGTCACTCTCCTGACAGACGAGCAGCGCGGCCGGCCTCGATTCGTGCTCACCGACGGCGTCGCCGCCGGCCACCGAGAGCTTTCGGATCGTCTGAGTCAGATCGAGTGCATCGTCGGCGCGTGACCCTCTGTGCTTGCGAAGCGTGTCACTCATCGATCATCCTCAGCAGATAGGCTTCCAGCACCTCGGCGGACGACGGTCGCGCAAACAAGAAACCTTGCAAGAAATCGCAGCCCTGCTCCGCCAATATCATCGCCTGCCCCTCGGTTTCGACGCCTTCGGCGATTATTTTCTTGCCGAGCTCGTGCGCCATTGCCGTAACCGCCGCACAGGTTGCCCGGTCGACGGCGTCAGCGATCAGATTCGAGACGAAATTGTTCTCGATTTTGACCGCGTCGACGGGGCTTCGCGACAAATGTGCGAGCGAGCATGCGCCCGTGCCGTAATCGTCCACCACGACACCGAGGCCGGCGTCCTTCAGCCGCGCGCAGGTCGCATACTGCTTCATGGCATCGCGGAACAGCGTGTATTCGGAGATCTCCACGTCGAGGTGTCTCGGCTCGAGACCGAACTCGTCGAGAATCTCCAGGATCTTCTCGATCAGCGCGCGGTGTGAGAACTCCTGGACGGACAGGTTGATCGCCAGGCGGAGCTCGGCGAAGCCGGCATCGTGCAACCGCCGCAAGGCGGTGCAGCTCTCGCGCAGAACCCAGTCACCGATCGGCAAGATCAACCCGGTGTTCTCGGCGAGCGCGACCACTTTTCGAATCGATTGCAGCCCGAAGATCTGCTGCGGCCAGCGCAAAAGCGCCTCGACCGATGTCGCTTTGCGCGTCTTCGCATCGACGATCGGAAGGAACTCGAGCGTGAACTCTTCGCGCTCGAGCGCCGCCCGCAGCTCGAGGTCTAGGTCCTGACGCTGCAATGCGCGCAGTTTGACGGTGCCCGAGTGGAATTTGTAGGGCGCCACCTGGCTGTTTCTGGCGTCCTCCATCGCCGCGATCGCGTTTTCGAACAGGCTCTCGGCGTCGTTGCCGTCCTGAGGAAACAGCGCGATTCCGGCGCGTGCGGTGACTTCCACTTCGCGGTGAGCGATCTTGATCGGCTGCTGCAGCGACTCGATCAACCTCTGCGTCACGCCCTCGGCGTCGGAACCGCTCTCGATGATCGGCAGGACCACACCGAATTGACGGAATTCGATCCGCGCGGCGATCGAGTAGCGCTCGTAGTCCTCGACGTCGGATTGATTCGCACCGCGAAGCTCGTGGGTCAGGCGCGATGCCAGTTCCTTGATGATCACGTCCTGCTGCCGGGTGCCGAACGAGTTCCCGTGCAGATCGACCTGGTCGATGTCGAAGCAGATCACCGCGGCACGTCCCTCTCGCAGGCGGAGGACGTCGATGCACTTGCTCAGTTCCTCGTGCAGGAACTCCCGATTGGGCAGCTTCGTCGCCTCGTCCACATAGGCAAGCTGCTGCATGCGTGACAGCGCGGTCTTGCGCGCGGACACATCGCGGACGACCAACAGCGCACGATCGCGACCCTGGGGTATGGATATGATCTCGTAATGTGCGGCATCCCCGCCGGCACCGTACTCCGTGCTGTGCACCTGCCGGCCGGAGATGGCCGCCTTGACGCTCGCCAGCAGGAACTCCGCCGGCGCATCCGGCCAGATGTCGGCCACCGACCTGCCCTGCAGCTGCTCGGGCGGGCGTCGGTCGTGTCCTTCGGGCGCCTGTAGCACTCTTATTATAGAGCCGCTCTTCGCCACCTCGAGTACGGCCTGGCGGATCTGCTCCCGGCGGTCGTCCACCGCATCGTCGGCGGGCAGACCCGCGTCGAAGTCGTGTTCGGCACGCGACGACGCCGTCGACCCCGCGTCCCGGTCGCTAGCATGGTGCTGCCGTGCCGTCCGTTTGCCCATCCATGACTCGCCTATTCCTTCGGCTGACCGGAAATTATCCGTCTCCGAGGCCCGCCAAGTCACAAAAAAATGTCGGTACTGAGACGCCGTTCAAACTTCCGGGTGCCGCAGATTGCGCGGCGTTCTAGGGCCGTGACCGAGCCCGGCCTCCGTTGTGTGAAGCCGGTCACAGTTCTCTCATTCAGCGCATCAGGAGCGGCCGATATCGACGACTTTGCCGGGGTTCAGGATGTTGTTCGGATCCATCATCCTCTTCAGCGACAGCATGAGCCCGATCTCTTCGGGGGTGCGGCTGATCGGCAGATAGGGCATCTTCTCCAGGCCGATGCCGTGCTCGGCGGAGATCGCTCCGCCGAATGGCGCAAGCGCCTCGTAGATGTGGCGCTGCACACGATCGGCGGCGCTCGGCTCGGCGCTGTTCGTGAGGACGGAGACGTGAATGTTGTTGTCGCCGAGGTGGCCGAAAGCGGCGACGAAGGCATCGGGGAGATCGGCCTTGATCCGTCTCGTGATCTCGTCCACGTAGTCGCCGACGTCCGCGATCCGTAGGCTGACGTCGAAGTTCAGAGCATCGCGCACGAGCCACTCGACCTCGTGACGAATCGCCCAGAGTGACTCTCTTTCCTGGTCCGATTTCGCGACCACGCCGTCAACGACGAGTGCGCTCTCGAACAGGCTCGTCATGGCGCGTTCGAAGGCCTCGCCGTCGCGCGCGACGTCTACGCCCATCGCCTCGACGATCACATAAAATGGCAGATCGACCGGCAGCGGCGACGGCTGCGGACCGGCCGGCGCGGTCGCCTTCGAGTAGAACTCGTTCCACATCACCTCGAAGCCGCAGAGGCCGGTATCTAGCAGCTCGCGCGCACGCTTCAACACGCCGACGACGTCCTCGAAACTGGCTGCGGCCAGCAGCGCGACGTTGTGGCTGGCCGGTTGGACGCTCAGGCGGAACACGATGCGCGTGATGACGCCGAGCGTACCCTCCGTGCCGATGAACAGGTGCTTCAGGTCGAAGCCCGAGTTGTTCTTGATATAGCGATTCATTGACGAGACCACCGTCCCGTCGGCGAGCACGGCCTCGAGGCCGAGCACGGAATCACGAATCATGCCGTAGCGGATAACCTTGGTGCCGCCGGCGTTGGTGGACACGTTGCCGCCTAGCATGCAGTTGTCGCGCGCGCCGATGTCGACCGGAAAATAGAGACCACGCTCGGCGGCCGCGATCTGCGCCTCCCGCAGCGTGACGCCGGATTGTACCGTCATCGTCTGCGCCACCGGGTCGACCTCTTCAATCGCGTCCATGCGGGCCAACGACAGCCCGACGTCCTCGGGCGCGGTCGCGCAGCCTTGGACCAGGTTGGTGATACCGCCAATCGGCACCACCGACTGCCGGGCGCGATTGCAGGCGGCGAGCACCGCGGCGACCTGCTCGGTGCTCGACGGCGTCACGAGCAACCGGCCGCGAAACGGCTGATGGGTCTCCCAGGGCGACGGGCCGACGTCTGCGCCGGCCATCGCCTGGCCGCCGACGAGCGCCGAGAGCTCGGCGAGCAGATCAGTGGTCATAGGCGTCGGTTCGCACGGTCATGGTCCCATGCTAGCGGCGATCCGCGCTGCTGGCCATCCCCACTGCCGCCGGCGCCGCGCGTCCGAGGAGCGGGCGCACATGGGGACCGCGGGCCGCTATTACGCTATGATGCGCGCCTCGTTCCTGCGAGGTATCGCCACATGCGCGAGATGCTCAAGTTCTACATCGACGGCGAATGGGTCGAGCCCGTGACGCCTGCGACGCTCGACGTCATCAATCCCGCCACGGAGGCCGTTTGTGGTCGCATCAGCCTAGGCTCGAGTGCCGACGTCGACCGCGCGGTAGCCGCTGCCGTGCGCGCGTTTCCCGAATTCTCACAAACCTCGCGCGACAAGCGGATCGAACTGCTCGAGTCGATCCTCGAGGTATTTGCCAGGCGGCACGATGACGTCGCGACCGCCATCATGGAGGAGATGGGAGCGCCGTGGAAACTCGCCAAATTCGCCCAGACGGCCAGCGGACCGCAGCACATCGAAGCAGCGATCGACGCGCTGAGGTCGTTCGAGTTCGAGGAGCGCCACGGCACGACGCTTATCGTTAAAGAGGCGATCGGGCCGTGCGCGCTGATCACGCCCTGGAACTGGCCGATGAACCAGGTCGCCGTCAAAGTGGCACCCGCGCTCGCCGCCGGCTGCACGATGGTGCTGAAGCCCAGCGAGATCGCGCCGTTCGACGCGATGATTTTCGCGGAGATCCTCGATGAGGCAGGCGTCCCGGCCGGCGTCTTCAACCTGGTCAACGGCGACGGGCCCACCGTCGGGGCGGCGCTCGCCAGTCATCCCGACATCGCCATGGTGTCGTTCACGGGCTCCACGAGAGCAGGCATCTCGGTCGCACAGAACGCTGCGCCGTCGGTCAAGCGAGTCGCACAGGAACTCGGCGGCAAATCCGCCAACGTCATCTTGGCGGACGCCGATTTCGGCAACGCCGTGACGCGCGGCGTGCGTGAATGCTTCTCCAACAGCGGTCAGTCCTGCAACGCGCCGACGCGCATGCTGGTGCCGCGCGAGCGACTCGAGGAAGCAGCGACGATCGCTCGAAAGGCCGCCGAGGCGACGGTGGTCGGCGACCCGCAGGGCGACGGCACTCACCTCGGACCGGTGGTATCCGCGGCGCAGTGGGACAAGATACAGGGCCTCATTCAGAAAGGCATCGACGAAGGCGCTACCCTGGTTGCGGGAGGAACCGGGCGGCCGGAAGGTCTCGCGAAAGGCTACTACGTCAAACCGACGGTATTCTCGAACGTGACGAACGACATGACCGTGGCGCGCGAGGAGATCTTCGGCCCGGTCCTCGCGATCATGCCTTACGATGACGACGACGATGCGGTGCGCATCGCGAACGACACGCCGTACGGCCTGTCCGGCTACGTCAGCTCGTCCGATCTCGGGCATGCCCGCGCGATTGCCGCGCGCCTGCGGACCGGAATGGTGCACATCAACGGTGCGCCGCTCGATTCGCAGGCGCCTTTCGGCGGCTACAAGCAATCGGGCAACGGGCGCGAGTGGGGCGCGCACGGCATCGACGAGTTTCTCGAGCTGAAATCGGTGTACGGTTTCGAAGCGCGGACTGCGAGTTAGGCGCATCAGGCGGCTTGCCGGACGAGTCCGGCCCGGCGCCTCGCTGACACATGAGCAACGACACAATGAAAAACTTCGGCCGTTCGGCACTCATGCTACTGGCGACGGCAGCCATGCTGGGGTGCACCGAGACGCGCTTCGAGGACGCGACCGGCAAAGGGATCATCCACGGCATCAATGGCGTCGTCGATGCGGCGGACGCGATTTTCTTGATCGAGGAGTTCAGTCTCGGTCAGATTCCGTACAAGTCGGCCACCGCGCCGGCGGAGTACGACAATCTGTCCTACACCTTCAACTTCGATCTGCCCATTCCGCTGGAAGACGATCGCCGCATCGCGCGTCTGTCGGTCGACGTCGTCGAGGACACCGACTACACGTTCGTGCTGGCCGGACCCTCGACGTCCGCCGCCGAGATCGTGCTGTGGGAGCGGCCGGTTCGCGAATGGGCCGGCACGGAAACGGTCGTCGAGGTCGGTTTCGGGCACGTCAACAATACGCTCGGCGCGGTCGACGTCTACTTCGCGCCCCCGGGGACGCCGCCCGCGGCCGGCAATGCCGTCGGTGCATTGGACTTCGGCGAACACATCGTCGACAGCGAGTTCGCGGCCGGCGACTACGAGCTGATCCTGACCGCCAGGGACGATCCGTCGACGATCGTGTACTCCAGCACGACGGTCAGTCTCGGCGCGGCCGACTCCTACACGTTTGCCGTCTTCGACGCCGATCCATCGATCACCGCAACCGTCAGCGTGCGCTTGATCAGTCTCGGCGGCACGACGTTCGAGATCTCCGATAGTCGGTTTCCACCGACGGCGCAGTTCGTCCATGCCGGATTCGGCAGCGGCAACATCGATATCGTCGTCGACGGAGATTTTGCGAATCCGCTCGTGACCAATCTCGCATTCGGCGCGGTGTCCGGCGACGTCGACGTGCCGATCGGCTCATCGACCTTCGCCTACGTACCGACCGGCAATACGATGCCGCTGGTCGAGGCACAAGCGTCTTTTGCCGGAGGGTCCCGCTCGATGATCGTGGTGCAGGGCGAGGCCGGCAGTTTGAGCACCCTGCAGCTTCCCAGCGTGCGCCGCGGGCTGTCGACGGTGTCGCGCCTGCAGTTTACGAACGCCTCATTCAACGCGACCAGTGTCGATTACTACAGCACCGATCCCGGCGTGAGCGTCGATGACGCCCTGCCCAGTCTGGTCGACGTCTCGTTCGGGTTGAGCACCGGTATCTTGTCGCAGTTCCCGAAAGATGCCGAGATCACGGTGACGGCCAATGGCGACAAGACGCCCCTGGCCGGCCCGGTGGCGGTGTCGTTTGCGACCGGTGAGGTCACCGAAATCGTGCTATTGGACACCGCCGATCCGAACGCATCGGAGCTCCTGATCTTCAGCAACCTGCCCTAGCTCGACCGGCTCTAGTCGCGGCGGAGTGCGAAACCCGCACCGAGCCGGCGCGGCGTGCTCGGTACGCTCACGGATCCGCGTCTCCCAGCGCATCCAGCGCCGCGCGAAGCTCGGCGACACTCATCGCCTCGATCGGCAGCGCAACGAGCCCGGCGATGCGTCGCGACAGGCGGTCGTAGGCCGCGCGGAACGCATCCCGCACCGCGTCATCCGGCTCGGTAACCCGCGCGGGGTCGGGAATCCCCCAGTGCACCGTGATCGGCGACCCGTGCCAAACCGGGCAGGTCTCGTTGGCCGCGTTGTCGCAGACCGTGAAGACCAGGCCGAATTCCGGCGCGCTGTCGCCGGCGAAAGCGCGCCATGACTTCGAGTGCAGGCCGGAGGTGTCGTGACCCCGTCGCGCTAGCTCATCGAGCGCAGCCGGGTTCACCGTGCCGGTCGGGTGACTGCCGGCGCTGTAGGCGCGGAATCGGCCGCCGCCCAGCGCATTCAGAACGACCTCGGCCATGATGCTGCGGGCCGAGTTGCCCGTACACAGGAACAGTACGTTCATCGCGCCCGAATCGCTCATGTCCTCAAGCATCCCACGCTATTGTTACAGGACTGTTTCCGATTCGGCGCCCGCGCCCAGCGCGACGCTACCGATTATCGGTAAACGGCCCGATGGCGGGGACTCTTTGGCGTGATGGCTCCCTTCGGTCCGCTTTATTCCCGCCAAAGAGTCCCCGCCATCGGGCCTTGTTTGGACGTCGGTGATGAATCGCACGGGTTGCCCGCCCGGGCGATGCGGTGGCGTCGCGCCGGCGTTACGAGGCGATCGAGGCTTCGACGTAGGCCGCCCGGTCGTTCGCCGCCTCCTCGTCACTGATGGACTTCGCGTTGTACATTGCGGCGTCGGCGACGCTGATGAGCTCCCACAGCTCGTCCCCGTGCTTCGGCTTGAGGGAGATGCCGACGCTGGCGGTGCAGCGAATCTCCTCGCCCTGGATGATGTAGGCCTCGGAGGCTGTCTCGACGAGCCGCTCGGCCACGTGCTTTGCGTCATCGACCGTGACGCCGGGGAGCACGATGGCGAACTCGTCGCCGCCCAAGCGCGCCAGAATATCCTCGGGGCGAAGACAGAATTCAAGCCGGTGGCCGAACGCTTTCAGCAGCGCGTCGCCGGCTCGGTGGCCGAAACGGTCGTTGATCGACTTGAAATGATTCAGGTCGAGATACAGGACCGCGGCGCGCTCGTAGCGGCCGATGCTGCTCGGGGCCGTCTCTTCGAACCCCCGTCGATTCAAGACGCCGGTCAGCGGATCGCGCAACGCATCCGCGAGCATCTTCGTCTCGGCGCGCTTGCGCTGGGTAATGTCGATCAACGTGACCGAGAAGTCCTCGCCGACCGGCTCCGCGATGATGCGCAACCAACACTCGTCGGCAACCTCGAGCTCGGCTTCGAAGCTGACTTCGGGCTCCGGCTGAGCGTCACCTTGACCGAACTTGTCCAGCAGCAGGTCGGGCTTGAGCAGGTCCAGTTTCTCGAGAGGCATGCCGACCAGCGTCCCGTTGCCGCTCTGCAGGTAGCGCTCCGCGGCGCGGTTCGCGAACGTGCAGCGGAAGCGGTTGGCGTTTCGCGTGTCACGCGCAAAACGCAGAATGCCGTTCGACGAGTGTTCGACGAGCGAACGGATCAGCTGCTCGCTGTCGGCGAGCGCCTTCAACGTACGCTTGCGCTCGGTGACGTCGCGGCAAACCACGATCGTGCCTTGATCCCCGCCGGACGGACCGATGAGCGGTGCGCTGTTGATCTCGAAGTAGCGATCCGCCTTCAAACGCAACGTGTGCGACAGGTCGCCGTCGCCCGGTTCTTGCAGCACCTCGCGCGCCTCCGGCAGGTCCTCCCAAAGCCGCTGGCCCATCAGCGCGCGCTCGTCCGAGCCGAGCAGCTTTTGCGCCGGATGGTTCGCGCTGATGATGCGCTGCGACCGATCCAGGACGATGATCGCGTCGCGCACATGATCGAAAAGAGTCTGGTATGCCAGCGGCGTGAAATCGTACACGCGCAGGGCCACGCTCGCCCACCAGTAGAGAGGCAGCAGCACCACCATCGTGGCCGCGGTAAACGGGAACTCCTCCGGCCCGAAGCCGAAGATCGCGTCGGCCACGTTGACCGAGAACGGCAGAACGGCGCACACGAGCAGCAGCATGACCTTGTGACGGTGGGCGCGCGCGATTGTCGGCAGGCGGCCGGCGAGCGCGACCAGCGAGAAACCGAACAGGCCGTAGGCAAACGGGGTCTGCACGAAGCGGACCCAGAAGTGATCTTTCGCCAGCGTGAAGCCGATGCCGGACTCCGTCACGGTCGCGGTCCACAGGATGCCGTGGATCGAGTTGCTGATGGCGAGGAGGGTCGTCGTCGTCGGAACGATCGCCAAAGCGGCAATCAGGTAGCGACTCGGACGGCCGACGGTGTATTCCCGGTAGACTGCGTAGAGCACGATCGGAATGAAACCCGTGGCAAATACGGTCAGAACGCGACCGATGCCGAACAGGTTCAGGTCCGTCGTGCCGTACCAGAACGCGGTGCCGACCAACAGCGCGCCGATCAGGAACAGAAAATAGCTGATCGCGCTGTTGGCTGCCTGCGGCGACGACCGGGACACGCGCACCGCCAGCCATAGATACACGAGGCCCGCGAAGCCGAACGCCATCGGCAGGCTGGCTTGTATCTGAGCTAGCATCGAATAGCTCCGGAAATCAGACAGTTAGATTTCGCGCTCATAAGGCGATGCTAGCCGCGAGTCGCCGAAGTTTATGCGACCTGTGCCGCATTCCCCCGTGTGGACTGTGCACGGGTGCGGGTTTTTCCCGAAAAATGTGAGGGAATTCGGCGCCTTACAAGCAGTCGGACGATTACAGGCCGTCCATGGTATCGCTGACCAGGGTGTCCACGACCGCTCTCAGACATTCCTCATGGTCCTTGCCGGCTGCAGCGGCGAGCTCGTAGGCCTTGAGCTGGCGGTGCGCGCTCGTGCCGCGCGTCAGGATGTCCCGCACGGCGCCGACCTCTGACTCGCAGTCGAGCGCTGCGGCGTCGTCCGCGGTCAACGTCAGAATCTCGTCCAGGAGTTGCTCGAACGGCACCAGCTTACCCTTCGCGAAATCGATCAAGCCCTCGTCGAAGCTGTAGCGCATCGCCCGCCAGCGGTTTTCGCTGATCATCATATGCGCGTACGTGCGCCAACGCTGATTGTTGAGCCGCAGTCGATACAGCATGCGCATGATGCAGACGAGCATCGCCGTCAGCGCGATCGTGTCGTCGAGCCGCGTGCACACGTCCATCACGCGCGTCTCGAGCGTGGGAAAACGGCAGCTCGGCCTTAAGTCCCACCAGATCTTCGACGCATCCTCGATCATGCCGGCGTTTGTCAGGATGTTCACATGGCGTTGGTATTCGGCGAAGCTTTGAAAGTGCTCGGGCAGCCCGGTGCGCGGCAGCGCGTCGAAGACCGTGAGTCGGTAGCTTTTGAGTCCGGTGTCGCGCCCCTCCCAGAACGGCGATGAGCAGGACAGGGCCAGCAGATGCGGCAGGAAATAGGAGAACTGATTCATCAGGTCGATGCGCAGGTTGTCGTCGCCGACGCCGACGTGCACGTGCATGCCGCAGATCAGCAGCCGTCGGGCGGCTCCCTGCATCTCGGCGGTCAACGCTTCGTAGCGGTCCTTCTGAGTGTGCTTCTGTTCCGACCAACGGGAGAACGGATGCGTCGACGCGGCGACGGGCGCCAAGCCGTGCCGGTCGGCGACTTCGACGACGCAGCGTCTCAGCCGGGTCAGGTCCTCGCGAGCTTCTCTGACGTTCCTGCAGACCTTGGTTCCGATCTCGATCTGCGACCGGAGCAGCTCGGAGGTCACCTGCGAGCCACACAGCTCTTCACATTCGCCGATAAGGGACTTCGGCGGGTCGGCAACCAGACCGCGGGTCTCTTTGTCGACCAATAGATATTCTTCCTCGACGCCTATCGTGAATTCCGGTGACTTGCCTAGCATCGTCTCCCCCGTCGCTCATTTTCTATCGCGTTCACGCGGTGACTTCGGTGCCGCTGCCGCTCGCGTCACGCTCGCTGCCCGCGGGCACGCTTTCTATGATTTTGTGCAGGATGCTCGCGATGGTCTCGACGCCGACCGCGTTGTCGATCAGATCCTGCCGGATCTCGATCCCCACGTGCGGCAG
>JBFGFX010000038.1:0-18842 GCA_041579335.1 Woeseiaceae bacterium
GGAGAACCGTGGAATGAGCGTGGACCGACATGCGGAGCGACTGCCGGAAGAGCTGCCCGACGATCCAATGCATTGGGCGGCATCGTGGTTTGAGCGCGGCATCGACGAACAGGTGCAGCGCAATCCGAATTCGATGACCCTGGTCAGTGTCGGAGCAGACCAGCGGCCTTCGGCTCGGGTCGTGTTGTGCAAGTCCTTCTTGCCCGATCCGGGCTACCTCGTCCTGTATACGAATTACCGGTCTCGCAAGTGCGTGGAGCTCGACAACAATCCGCACGTCTCGTTGGTGCTTCACTGGGACGAGCTTCGGCGGCAGATTCGCATCGAGGGGATCGCCGTCAAGTCGCCGCCAGCGGAAAGCGACGCCTACTTCGCCTCGCGCGATCGCGGCAGCCAGCTGGGCGCCTGGGGCAGCGATCAGAGTCGGCCGATCGCGTCGAGGGACGCCTTGCTCCGACAGCTCGACAAACGCGCCGCTGAGCTCGGCATCAGCGATGATCCGGACAAGCCGATTCCTCGGCCTGCCCATTGGGGTGGCATTCGTGTCTGGGCGGACGCGGTCGAGCTCTGGATCGAAGGTGCGGATCGGGTCCACGAGCGGGCGCGGTGGACGCGTGAGCTGACGCCGGAATCCGATTCGACGTTTGCGTCGACCCCTTGGGTGGGTACCCGGTTGCAACCCTGATTCTTTGCTCATGGACGCTCGAGTCGTCGACCAGACAATTCGCTGCCCGTTCTGCGCCCAATCGATGACGATCGTCATTGATCTGTCCGCTGGCAGCCAGAGCTATATCGAGGACTGTCAGATCTGCTGTCAACCGATGCAGATCAGTTTCGACGCCGCGATCGGCGAGTTGCACTCCCTCGAGGTGGAACGTGCCTCTTAGGCGCACGGGCCTGTGGCTGCTCGCTGCTCTCGCTGCGTTACAGGCGCTGCCGTCTGCGATGGCGCAGGCGCTGGTGACACGCGGCACGAATCTGAGCTTAGACGTCTCCAGAACCGACGGCCGGCTGACGATGGATCTGCTCGGCCGCATCTGGATCCTGCCGCCCACGGGCGGTGACGCCACGCTGCTGGTCGAATCGGCGCTGCCGGCGCGGCGGCCCCGCTGGTCGCCGGACGGCCGCGACATCGTCTACCAGGCGAGCGCCTCGGGCGCCGGCCAGCTGTGGCTAGCCAATGCGGCGTCCGGTGAGCGGCGTCGCTTGGGCGACAGCGCTTTCGGCGACCAGGAGCCCGCCTGGCACCCCAGCGGCGAGCGCATCGTGTTCGCCTCCGAGCGTCGCGAAACCGGACTCGATCTGTGGGAGATCGATCTGGCAACGGGTTTGGAATGGCGCTTGAGTGACCATCCCGGCGACGAAACGGAACCGGCATGGTCGAGCTCCGGCCGAGATCTGGTCTACATCCGGCGCCACGGCGGCGAGTGGGCGCTGATGCTGCGGCGATTCGGGCAAAGCGACGTAGCGCTCGTTACCGCCGCGACTCCGCTGGTGGGCCCGTCGTTCCGGCCCGATGGCACTCTCGTCACCTACTTCCAGGAGGTCGACGGTCGCTTCCAGTTGCAGCTCGTCATCCTCTCCAATCCGCCGCTCGAGCGCCGCTTCGCATCGGGCGAGGACTACTCGTTGGCGCCGGTCAGCTGGCTCGACCGGGAGCGCCTGTTCTATGCCGCCGACGGTCATATTCGAACCCGCGGCTTCGACGACTGGACACCCGGGACCGTCGCGTTTCGCGCCAGCCTGGTCCCGCCCGCGACGCGCCAGGCGCTCGACATCCCGAATCGTGAGCTGCCGCTGATCACGCCGGCCACCGACCGCCTCGTCATACGCGCCGGCCGTATATTCGACGGCTTGTCGCGAGACTATCTCGAAGAAGTGGACGTGCTCGTCGACGGCGGCCTGGTCGCCGAGGTCGTGCCTCGGCAGGCGTGGGACGACGCGACCGTGATCGAGCTCGACGATACGACTCTGATTCCGGGACTCATCGACGCCTACTCGGCGCTGCCGGCGACGCCGCCGGAGCGTGCCGGACCGGCGTTGTTGAGCTGGGGGCTGACGACGATCGTGTCGCCGGACGGGACGCCGGACGCGGCGCTGTGGGAAGGCGAAGACCATCCCGGGCCACGGCTCCTGCCCGCGGCCGGGCTCGTTCCCGCTGCCGACTCGGAGGCCGACGGCAGCGCGTTTCTGGTGATGGCAGATGCCGCAGTCGCAGATCCCGAGCAGCTTAAGAGCCTGGTCGATGCGCGCCAGGCGCAGGGCTTGCCGGTGCTGGTCACCAGCTGGGTCGTCGGTCAGCGCGTGGGCGCCGGCCTGTTACTCGCCGCGGAGGCCCCGTCGGCGTCCCCGCAGGGCAATCGCTACCAGGATCTCAAGATCGCGAGCGGACCGGCCCCGGTCGCGCTGATATCCGGGCTGGCCGATATCGGCACCCCCGGCCTCTCGCAGCTTTACCGCGTTCGTCAGGCAGCCCGCCTGCCCGGCTATCGGTCGTCGCTGCGGCGGCTCGCGTCGCTGCCCAATCTCCGCGGCGGCAGCACCCCGGTGATCGTCGGCAGTCGACCCAACGGGCTGCCGCCGGGACTCGCGGTGCACGCCGAGTTGCGCGCGCTCGCGGCGGCGGGGCTTGCCGGCGACCAGGTCTTGATGGCCGCCGGTAGCAACGCGGCGCGCGTTCTGGGCCTATCGGGACAGATCGGTGAGATTTCGCCCGGCAGCCGGGCAGATATGCTGCTCGTCTCGGGCGATCCTCTAGAGCGGGTCGCCGATGCCTTGAACATCGTGGCCGTCGTGCGCAACGGCCGCTTCTATAGCCTCGTCAGCTTGCTGGAGCGCGCCGGTGAGAGTGTCGAATAATTTGACAGAACCGGCGGCGCCGGCCCAAATAGCGCGCAAACGCGCCGATTAAACATAATTGAGCCCATCCACCACCGGTAAGCGGCGACTCGAGATTGCCTGACGTAAAAACATACCACCAGGCTCGTTTTATAAAATTATGTTTTGTAATGACATTTTTGTGAAATCGGAGAAAAATGTCGGAATTCTTTACAAATCGCTTCGCGAAGCTAAGCTTCCGCTGCGGCGATTTGGCCTAACAGCCTGAAAACTATCGGTTTACGTTGGGCTGGCACAGGTCTTGCTTTTAGAACTATGCCCAAGCGAAGTGTAACTGGACTTGGTAACCATTAAACGGATACACACAGGATTTAGACGCCAGAAGAACAATAACAACAATAAGAAGATCCAGATCCAATAAAAAAAACCACACGTTTGTATCTGGTTACCGAATTTTCAGTTACCTCTTTTAATAAAAAAAAGAGACATTAGCCCCGCCGCCTCAAGGCCGCGGGGCTTTTTATTTGCTGGGCGACGTGCGATGGTTCGCGACGGATCAAGGGGACGCTGACATGAGACTGACCGTAAAGATCCTCACCGTGGCACTCGTCGTCGCTGCCTGCGACGGCCGGCAGCCCGACAGGCCAGCGCCGGAGATCTATGCGGCCGCCGTTGCCCACCCGCAGCGCACGGACGCGGACCGCGCGCGCGACGCCGGCCGTCAGCCGGCTACGGTACTCGAGTTTTTCCGCATCGCGCCGGGCATGACCGTCCTGGACCTGTACTCGGGCGGCGGCTACTACACCGAGCTCTTGTCCCACGTGGTGGGGCCGCAGGGGCGGGTCACGGCGCACAACAACCAAGCGTATCTCGGCTTCGCCGGCGCCGAGATCGAAGCGCGTTATGCCGACGATCGCTTGCCGAACGTGACGATCCTCATGGCCGAAAACAACGAGCTCGAGCTCGCGGCCGAGGCGTACGACGCCGTCACGATGATCCTCACCTATCACGACATCTACTACGCCGATCCCGACAACGGTTGGCCGCCGATCGACGGCGCGAGACTTCTCGCGGAACTGAAAAAGGGGCTCAAGCCCGGCGGCACCGTGGGCATCGTCGATCATCATGCCGAGCCCGGCTCGCCGGCCGATACCGGCGGCACCACGCATCGAATCGACGTCGACATCGTCATTCGCGAGATGCAAGAGGCGGGGTTCGAGCTCGACGGTAGCAGTGACGTCCTGCGCAATCCCGAGGACGACCACAGCAAGCTCGTGTTCGACCCGAGCGTGCGCGGCAACACGGATCGATTCGTATTGCGCTTCGTCAAGCCGCGCTGATGCCTCGCGGCTGTTAGACGTCAGCCGCTCCCTATCACCCGAGCGGAGAACAACAGCGATGTACCGCTTTGCACCGACGATCGCCTTGCTTGCCAGTCTGCTGGGATGCACGTCCGAGACGCCCGTGGAACCGCCGCGCGACTATTTGGAGCTCGACATCCAGACCCTGCAGGCGGCGATGGACGACGGCGAGCTGACGGCCCGCCGACTCGTGGACTTCTACCTGGACCGCATCGCCGCTATCGACCACGGCGGCCCCGAGCTGCGCTCCATCATCGAGGTCAATCCCGACGCGCGCTCGATCGCCGATGCGCTGGACGCGGAACGGCGTGCGCAGGGGCCGCGCGGCCCGCTGCACGGAATCCCGGTCGTGCTCAAAGCCAACATCGACACCGGCGATCGGATGGCGACCACGGCCGGCTCGCTGGCGCTCGCCGACCATCGCGCACCCGACGACGCCTATCTCGTGCAGCAATTGCGCGACGCCGGCGCGGTGATCCTTGCAAAAGCCAACTTGAGCGAGTGGGCCAATTTTCGTTCGACCCGCTCCACCAGCGGTTGGAGCAGCCTCGGCGGGCAGACTAAGAACCCTTACGATCCGCTGCGCAACCCATGCGGCTCTTCGAGCGGCTCGGGAACGGCCGTAGCCGCAAATCTCACCGTGCTGGCGGTCGGCACGGAAACCGACGGCTCGGTCGTCTGCCCGGCGGGCATCAACGGCATCGTCGGAATCAAGCCCACGCTGGGGTTGGTCAGCCGTGACGGCATCATTCCGATCGCCCACAGCCAGGATACGGCGGGGCCGATGGCGCGCACGGTGCGCGACGCGGCCCTCATGCTCGAGGCGATGAGCGCCGCCGATCCGAACGATCCGACCGCGGCGGAGCGCCCGCAGATCGTCGGCGACTATGCAACGGAGCTGAGCGCCGACGCGCTGGCCGGCAAACGCATCGGCGTTCTTCGCAGCTACAGCGGCGCCGGCGAGAATCCTTACGTCGACGACACCTTCGACAGCGCAATCGCACTGCTCGAGGAGCACGGCGCCGTGATCGTGGACCCGATCGAGCTCGACACAGAAGGCATGGGTGACGCCGAGTACGAGGTGCTGCTGTACGAGTTCAAGGCAGACCTCGAACGCTATCTCGTCTCCTCCGACGCACCGCTTACGACGCTCAAAGACATCATCGACTTCAACGCCGCGAACGCCGATGCGGTCATGCCGTTCTTCGGCCAAGAGCACATGGAGCGGGCCTGGGAAAAAGGCGCGTTGACCGAACCCGCCTACGCCGAGGCACTGGCAACGAGCAAGCACATCGCGCGGAAATCCCTCGACGGCGCGCTCAGCGCCCACGACTTGGATGCCCTCGTCGCGCCAACCAACGGACCGGCTTGGATGACCGACCACGTCAATGGCGATCACTTCGGTATCGGCAGCTCGTCGCTCGCGGCCATCTCGGGTTGGGCGAGCATCACGGTTCCGGCCGGCTACGTGTTCGAGCTGCCGCTCGGCATCTCGTTCATCGGCGGCCCGTTCAGTGAGAAGCAGCTGATCCAAATCGCCTATGCATTCGAGCAGGCCAGCGCCGCGCGACGACCCCCGGATCTCGATTGACGAAAAATGCGACGCCCGCACTGTCGGCCCCCGCCGTTTGCGGGCCTAATGGCAGCGGTAGGCGGCGCAGGACCCTCAATGTTCAAGGCAATCCGCATCTCCATCTTGCTCCTGGTGCTGTTCTTCGTCAGCGTCAGCACGTACCTGACCCAGGCGCGCAGCACGGATTGGAACAACAGCCTGTACGTCAAGATCTACCCGATAAACGCCGACGGCAGCGTCGAAAGCGCCCGGTACATTGCATCCCTCGAGCCGCGGGCGTTCGCCGGCATCGAGGAGTTCGTCAGTCGTGAAGTCGAGAAATACGGCCACGAACTCGAGCGACCGGTGCGAATCAAGCTCGGACAGGAGATCGGCGAGCAGCCGCCTTCCCTGGACGGTGATCGCAGCCGACTCGGTATCATGTGGTGGAGTCTCAAGATGCGCTGGTGGGCGAGCTCGGTGGCGCGCGCCCAGGACGATCCTGCGCCGGACGTCCGTATGTTCGTTCGCTATCACGCGCCGAACGGCCACTTCGTCCTCGAGAATTCGGTGGGACTGCAAAAAGGCATGGTGGGCGTGGTCAACGCCTACGCCGGGCGGCGCCAAAAAGGCACCAACAACGTGATTATTGCGCACGAGTTTCTGCACACGCTGGGCGCAACCGACAAATACGATCCTGCCGACGGCAATCCCATCTACCCGCACGGCTACGCGGATCCCGAGCGGACGCCGCGGTATCCGCAGCGCCTCGCGGAGATCATGGGCGGCCGCATCGCCATCTCCGAGTTCGACTCGATGGTACCGAGAAGCCTGAAATACGCCGTCATCGGCAGGAAGACCGCCGAGGAGATCCGGCTGCTCTGAACCGCTTGCCGCGGCGCTCTCGAACCCCGCCCGCGGACGACTCCTCGCTCTTCTCCGCAACGGCCTGGCAGCGGGGTCTCTTTGGTGGAATGGCTCCCTTCGGTCCGGCACCGTCTTGTAGGAGCCGCCCTTACCGGGCGACGGCAACGGCGACAGAGGTCGCCCGTCAGGACGGGCTCCTACGAGTTGCCCGCGGGCCGGGACGTTGGGATGCATGGGGTCGTCCGCGAGCGGGGTTGACGGCGTCGGCGTTGGCGTCGGGCGGCAATCGGGCTAGGCTTGCCGCATGTCGACGCCCCTCTGCGCCCTCGGTGCCCGTGACTTGCAGGTTAGCGTGCCCGGGCGGATCCTGGTCAACGATCTCGACGTCGAGCTACGGCCCGGCGAGTTCGTCGCGATTCTGGGACGCAACGGCGCCGGCAAGACGCTGACCCTGCATACGCTGGCGGGACTGCGCGAGGCGGCGCGCGGCCGGCTCGAGCTCGCTGGCGCTGACCTCGAGACGCTGAGCCGCCGCGAGATCGCGCGGACGCTCGCGCTCCTGCCGCAGTATTCCGAGGACCTGTTCCCGTCGACCGTATTCGACACGGTCTTGATCGGACGCCATCCGCACATCGAACCGCTGCGCCTCGAGTCCGCGGAGGATCGCGAGATCGCGGCGCGTTGCCTGCGTGAGATGCACCTCGAGGGGCTGGCGGAGCGCGACGTCGCCACACTGTCTGGCGGCGAACGCCGACGGCTCGCGATTGCTCAGACCCTAGCGCAGACGCCCCAGGTGTACCTACTCGACGAGCCGTTGAATCATCTCGACCCACAGCATCAGCTCGACGTGCTGGAGCTGTTCTCTAGCCGCGTACGCGAGGGCGCCACAGTCGTTGCGACACTGCATGACGTCAACCTCGCGGCGCGTTATGCCGATCGCTGTCTGCTGCTGTTCGGCGATGGCCGCTGGTGCGTTGGGAACACCGCCGAAGCGCTGTCGGTCGAGACCCTGACCGAGCTCTTCGACGTCGAGATGGAAGCGGTCCGCTGGCGCGATACTCGGCTGTTCGTCGCTTGCGGCGCGGCCGCTCGCGATGCCGGCTGCGCATCGGACGCGCCGAGCGCCTCAGCCGACAAACCCGCGTAGCCGCTCAAGCAGCTTGGCGTGCAGGCGCGGATTGGCTGCGAGTACCGAGCGGGTATTCAGGTCGAGTGAGACGCCGTTCAGGTCGGTGAAGATGCCGCCCGCCTCCTCGACGATGACCGACAGCGCGGCGATGTCGAGAATGTGCACGTCGGATTCGATGACGGCGTCGATCTTGCCGGCGGCCAACAGGTGGTAGTGATAAAAGTCGCCGTAGCCGCGAATGCGGTCGGCCTTCGCAACGATGCTGGCCAGGGCCGACCAGCCGTCGGATTCGGCAAGCGACTTGAGATTGCCGGTGGATATTGCCGCCCGCTCCGGCCGACCGATGTCGCTGACCCGAAGGCGCCGGCCGTTTAGCCAGGCGCCCTGCCCGCGCTCCGCCCACGCGAGCTCGTCGAACATGGTGCCACTCGATACGCCGAGTACTCGCTCGCCGTTGCGCACGAGCGCGATCTGTGTCGAGAAGAACGGGTACTGGCGGACAAATCCCTTGGTGCCATCGATCGGATCGACCAGCCATAGATACTCTGCATCGGCGCGCGTCGCGCCGGTCTCTTCGCCGTAGAAACCGTGCTCGGGAAACGCCGCAAGGATGATGTCTTTAATCGCCTTCTCGCATTCGACGTCGGCTTCGGTAACGGGGGTGTGATCCGCCTTGATGCTCACCTCGAGATTGCCGCGATAATAGCTGCGGCTCAAGCGGGCAGCCGCAACCGCCGCCGCAAACGCTGCGCGCAGTTCCGCCGATGCGCCATCGGGAAGTGTCGCCTGCAACCTTGGCTCCTCGTTAAAGGCTGCACTATGGCGACTGGGCGAGGGAGAAACAAGCGCCGACCTTGACAGTGCGAGCGGGTCCCCCTATCGTCGATCCCGCTCGTGGCGAGTTCGGAACGGCCTCGTTTCGAACCGACGGGAAGCCGGTGCGCGTATCCGAGATCCGCAATTCCGGCGCTGCCCCCGCAACGGTGATCGAGTGAATCCGTAGCCTGGACTGCAGCAGCAGGACCAAGCCACTGCGACTGAGCGCCACTAACGGCGATAGTCGCGGGAAGGCGCTACGGACCGGACGACCTCCACTCGTCAGCCCGGAGACCGGCCCCGAGCGATTTAGGCGAATGGCGCGGAGGGCGTCCGTTCGGGCAGCGCCCCGACAACCCCCGACCGCTGGACGCACGCATCACCGACGACATCGTGTGCGGGCGGCACACTCGGGGGGATTTATGATCGACCGACACCTGATATTGACGAGCGTGCTCGCCGCGCTGGCCACCGCCGCGCACGCAAA
Source organism: Woeseiaceae bacterium (assembly GCA_041579335.1). Taxonomy (GTDB): domain Bacteria; phylum Pseudomonadota; class Gammaproteobacteria; order Steroidobacterales; family Woeseiaceae; genus JBFGFX01. The sequence goes on from JBFGFX010000038.1 coordinate 9,051, forward strand.
CGGCGCTCCCGACACGATCATCGTGACGGCGACCCGTACCGCCGTGCCGCTAGCCGATGCGATCGTGCCGGTCACGGTGATCGGACGCGAGCAGATCGAGCTCTCGCTCGCCACCGATCTGGCCGAACTGCTGCGCTTCGAAGCCGGCCTCGACGTCGGCCGCAACGGCGGCGCCGGGCAGGCGACGTCGGTCTTCATGCGCGGCACCGAGAGTAATCACACGCTCGTCCTCGTTGACGGCGTGCGCGTCAACCCGGGTACGATTGGCGGCGCCGCGATTCAACACCTCGCTCCGGAGATCATCGAGCGGGTCGAGATCGTCAAAGGCACCCGCTCGTCGCTCTATGGCACTGATGCGATCGGCGGCGTCATCAACATCATCACGCGGCGCTCGACCGCCCCGTTCCTGGAGGCGGGCGTTGGCGGCGGCAGCTTCCGGCACCGCACGGGCTTCCTCAGCACCGGCAGTAAATCCGACTGGGGCGAGGCGGGGGCAACGATAAACTGGCAGGAAAGTGCGGGTTACAGGCTGCGCACGGACAGCGATATCGATCGCGGCTACGACAACCTGAGCGCCAACGTCTACGGCCGCAGACACTCCGCCATCGGCGACCTGACGCTGCGCTACTGGCAGGCGAGCGGCAACGTCGAATACCTGGATTTCTTTTTATCGCCGCTCGATCAAGACTATCGTAATCAGAGCGCGGCGCTGGAACTCGACCGCGAGATCGATGACCGCATGCAAACCAAGCTCGTATTGAGCTACACGAGCGACGAGATCGAACAGAATCAATCCGCTGACTTCGTCGAATCCCATCGGTATGCGCTCGACTGGCAGTACGACCTGGACCTCGGCACGCACGCGCTGTCCGCGGGCGCCTTTCTTGCCGACGAGCGCGCCTCCTCGCGGTCTTTCGGCAGCGGATTCGACGAGGACACGGAGTACCGAGCCGTATTCCTGCAGGACGGCATCGCATTCGGCCGGCATCGCGCTTTCGTTGCGGCACGCTATTCGGATTACGACTCGTTCGGAACGGAACTGACTTGGAACGCCGAGTACGCGATCGACCTCAACGACCGCTGGACACTGAGCGCAGGACTCGGCCACGGGTTCCGTGCACCGGACGCCACCGATCGTTTCGGCTTCGGCGGCAACGTCGACCTCGAACCCGAACTGTCCGACGATGCACAGCTCGGCGTCGAGTTTCGGCCTACGGATCGCCAGCTCGTGCGGCTCGAACTGTACCGCAACGACATCGAGGATTTGATCGAGTTTGACTTCGCCGACTTCGTGCTGCGCAATATTGCAGGGGCGGAGATTCGCGGCGCGCAGCTGGGCTATGAGTACGCCGGTGATCGCTTCGTCTTCAAGGCGGATTTCGTCAGCCAGCGCGCCGACAACGCGGCCGACAAGAGCCGGTTGCTTCGCAGGGCGGAGGAAACCCTGACCGTCAACGTCATGAAGAGGCTTGGACCGCATCAGCTCGGCGTCTCGATTCTCGCGAGCGGCGATCGCGAGGATTTCGCCGCGACGCTACCGAGCTACGCGCTCGTCAATCTGACGGCCCAGCTGTCGCTGCGCGATCGCTGGCAGCTCAACGTCAGAATCGAGAACCTGCTCGACGAGGAATACGAGACGGCGGCCGGCTTCCGCATGCCGGAACAGAGTGCATTCGCCGAAATTAGTTACCGCTCCAAGTGAGACGACTATGGGAAATCGACTGAGCAAGATCTACACGCGCACCGGCGACGACGGCACGACCGGCCTTGGTGACGGCAGTCGCGTCGACAAAGACAGCGCCCGGGTCGAGGCCTACGGCGCCGTGGACGAGGCGAACAGCGCCATCGGCGTCGTGCTCGCCACCGCTACGCTACCGGACCGCGTTTCAGACTGCCTGACCGAGGTGCAGCACGATCTCTTCGAGCTGGGCGGCGAGCTCTGCATTCCCGGGCACGCAGCCGTGAAGCAGGCGTTCGTGGATCGGCTCGAGCGCTCCCTCGACGAGCTCAACAGCGACCTGCCGCCGCTCGAGGAGTTCATTTTGCCGGGCGGCGGCCCTGCCGCCGCGGCTTGCCATCTGGCGCGCACGATCGTGCGCCGTGCCGAGCGCCGCGTGCTGACCCTGTCTCGCGATCAGGACGTGCGCTTGGAGGTCAAGCGCTACCTCAACCGCTTGTCCGATCTGCTGTTCGTCATCGCCCGCGTCGCCGCACGCGCCGAGGGCGGCCGGGAGGTGCTCTGGGATCGCGGGCGAGACGACTAGGGCGCGGAGTCAGCCGATGCGGCGGCGCATAAGCCGGGCGCTGGCCGGACACAGGCGCGAGAACTCCGCCGTGCCGCGTATTGCCGCAGGCGCCTGATCGCGCGCGGCGGCGGCGTATCCGCGGCCGGTGAAGAACCGGTCTGCGTCTATCGTCAAGAGCCACAGTTCGGTCACGCCCGCCGCGGCGGCCTCTCGCTCGAGCCGCGTGACCAGCGCGCGACCGAGGCCCGCGCCGCGGGCGCCCTCCGCGACGACCAGCGATCTCAACAGTCCATGCGTGCCGTAGCGCTCGAATCCGATCGCGCCGAGTGGCTCGCCAGTCGCTCTGACGGCGACGAAGAAATCCTGCATATCCGCCGGCTCGAGATCGTCACGCGGCAGGCCGGCGTCGCACAAGAAGTCACTTACCGCGGGCCAGTCGCCGGATGTGGCGCGGCGGATCACGCCTGACAACGCTTTAGCGCCTCATCGCCACGGCCCGATTCAGGCGGCCCTGCTCGAGCCCGCTGCAGATCGTCGCCGCGGCTTGCGTAAGGCGCGGCGTGGCGCGAGCGAGCAAATCCGCGGGCACATAGAACGCGTTGCCGTACCGGTTCGCGGCCATCTCCGGCCAACGCTGCCACTGAGCGAACGGATCGTCGTAGCCGTCGACCCGTCCCGCGAGCAGCAGCTCGGGATCCCGAGCCAGCACCGACTCCTCGGACACCGACGCCGCCAGCTTGCCGAGATCGGCGAAGACGTTCCGACCGCCGCACAGCTCGATCAGCTCGCTGACGTAGTGGCCGGCGTTGACAGTGTACAGCGGCTGCGGCGATACCTGATAGAAAACCCGAATCGGCTCGGTCCCGCGGTGTTCTTGCTGCAGCCGGGCCAGCTCTGCCTGAAATCCGCGCGCGGCGGCATCGGCGATCCGTTCGCGTCCCGTCAGTCGGCCGATTGCCCTGAGCGCAGCCGCAACGTCCTCGAGCCGTCGCGTGCGGACAACTTCGACGCGGTGTCCGAGACCGCGCAGCTCGGCGACGGTATGCTGTGGCGTGCCGCTTTCCCATGCCAATAGCAGATCGGGTCGCAGCAGGGCCAGCTGCTCGCGGTCGACCGCGAACGCGTCGCCGACCAACGGGAGCGCCTTGACCGCCTCGGGATAGTTGCTGAAGGCGCTGACGCCGACCAGCGTGTCGCCCGCGCCGGCCGCGTATACGAGCTCCGCCAAATGCGGCGCAAGGGTCGCGATACGCGGCGCGGTTTCAGCGGCGCGCGTTTGCCGCGGCGGATCCTCGGCAGAGCAGCCGGAAAGCCAGAGGCCTGCCAGAGCCGACAGCACGATTAAGCGGTGAGCGCCGATCACAGCGACCAGCCATACAGCGTCATCGCGGCAATCACGACGGCCCAAATGCCGAGCAGCCGAAAGACCAAGCCGTTGGCCGCCATGGCGCCGCGGACGCCACGGTCTGATACGCTCTCGCCGTCGATCGTCTCGAGCGCCAGCGCGGCCAACCCGACCCGTGCCAGCAGTCGCTCGCTCTGTTCGCTGGGGCTGCCGGCTGCCACCTCGTCGGGCGTTCGCCAGGCGGCGATCGCACTGTCGAAACTGCCGGCGAGCGCATAACCCATGGCCGTCAGACGAGCGGGAATCCAGGCCAGCCAGCCGTGTAGCCCGGTGGCGGCCTCGGCGATCGCGGAGGCGCCGTTGGCGACCCGCTCGTCGCGAGTGTCGTTGAACACGGCACGGCGGCGCACCAAGTCGGTCACCCGATACGCCCACGCGCCCAAAGGTCCGAGCAACACGAACCAGAAGATGACGCCGAAAAGCCGATTGTTCGCCTGCACGCACACGGCCGCTTCCACCTGACGTATGCGGTCTTCGGGCTCCGCGGGCACGTCACGCTCGAGCAAAGCCTTCGATATGCGCTGAATCGCCTCCGCATCGTCCTCTTCGACCGCTTTGCAGTATTCGTCGACCTGTTCGCCGATGTCCTTCGGACCGAGCGAAAAGAACAGTACGACGATCGCTACGATCAGGTACGGGAAACCGTACAGGGTGTCACCGAGCGACAGCATCAACAGGAATACCGGCAGCACGAGCAGCGCGGCCAGTAAGACGACCGGGATGATTGCCGGCCAGGTACGGATCCTGTCCGCCTGACGGAAACCTGCATCGATCACCTGATCGAGCCAGCGCAGTTGGCGCAGGTGAAAAAGCTGCGTGGCCAGCCGCTCGACGAGCAGGCCGACGAGTAGGGCAATCAACTTCATGTCGGGCGATGACGGACGATCATGGGTTTGGGCAGAGACCATCATACAGCCGCAACCAGTCGAAAGCAGGACCTGGATCCGACTTTCGGCCGGGCGCCACGTCGCAGTGGCCGGCGATGCAGCGCGCGGTAAGACGCGGGTACGCCGCTATGAGCGCCTTGACCGTCTGCGTTAGGCAACGGTATTGGGAATCCGTGTACGCGATGTGATCCTCACCTTCGATTTCGATACCGATCGAGAAGTCGTTGCACCCCGGCCGGCCACGGAACACCGAAGCCCCGGCGTGCCAGGCACGCTGATGAAACGGCACGAATTGGAGCACCTCGCCGTCGCGCCGGATCAGTGCGTGTGCCGACACCTGGAGACCGCGTATCTCTGCAAAATACGGATGCGCTTCCCAATCGAGGGCGTTGTTGAAGAACTGCTCGATGTAGGGCCCGCCGAAGTCCCCCGGCGGCAGGCTGATGCCGTGCAGGACGATCAACTCGGGAACGCAGCCGGCCGGTCGCTCGTCGCGATTCGGCGACGGCCGATAGCGGGCCGGTCTGATCAGGCCGTTGCCGACCGTGACGGTGAATTCCTGCTCGACGGGCTGCGGCATGGTCCTCTTAGGTCTCGGCTTCACTTTGACTTTTGTATTCTGATGAATGCTAAATGGCCGCGCCAGCCCCATCGCGCGGCCGATCAGTACGACGATGCCCCGACACCGCCTGTTTGTCGCTCAGCCCATCCGCCTCGACGAAGCGCTCGAAATCGACGGCGAGCGGGCGCACTACCTGAGCCGGGTGCTGCGCCTGAAAGTCGGCAGCGAAGTGACCCTGTTCGACGGCAGCGGCGACGAGTTCGTGGCGCAGGTGGCCGAGCTGCGCAAGAACCGGGTCGAGCTCCTGGTTCGCCAGAAAAGGTCCGCCGACGTCGAGTCGATACTGGCCGTCCGCCTGGTTCAAGGCGTAACGCGCAGCGAGCGCATGGACTTCGTCGTGCAAAAGGCGACCGAGCTCGGCGTGAGCCGGATCCAGCCCGTGACCAGCGAGTTCTCGGTAGTGAAGCTGAACCGGCAGCGCGCCCTGCGGCGGACGCAGCACTGGCGCAAGATCGCGCAAAGCGCGTGCGAGCAATGCGGCCGCAATCGCATTCCGCAGGTGGCGGAGCCAATGCCGCTGTCGGATTTTCTCGCGCGGGATTCCGATGCGGAGTGCCGGGTACTGTTCGATCTCCACGCCGCCGGCACGCTGCGCGACCTCCCCGCGCCGTCGGGGATCGATCTCATGATCGGCCCGGAAGGGGGCTTGAGCGAACGTGAGCACGCGGATGCGGTGCGGGTGGGATTCGTGCCGGTTTCGATGGGTCCGAGGATACTGCGGGCGGAAACGGCAGCGCTGACGGCGTTGGCGCTGGTTCAGGGCCGCTGGGGCGACCTTCAAGCTTGAATCGTCTCCTCGGCGATCATCTCCTCGAGTTTCTCGAGATGCGGAATCAGCGGAAACTCGTTGATCATCTTGACCCGGCACAGGACGGGCGCCTCTTCAGGCCAACCGCTGTCGGCGTCCAATCGCAGCACCTCGCGGTTGACGCGTACGAGCTGCGGGAAGCCCTGCGTGAGAATGCCGAAGTAGCCGCTCTTGAGCTTGCCGCCGGAGGCGTAGAACACCACGATCCGGGTGCGGCCGGTCGCCGCCGGGACGTCCTTGCCGAGCGTGCCTTCGTAGGCGATCACCGGCAGCTCGCGTCCGTTCCAGGTGATCGCGCCGAGCATCCAATCGCGGCTGCCCTCGCGCTGCTCCGGCTTCGTGAAGCGCACCACCTCGGCGACGCAGGCACGTGGCACGATGAGGCGATCCTCCGTCAGCGGAATCAAGAGGCTGTAGAGCTCCTCCGCCGCGACGCTCATGCGAGGCTGATTCCGCGTTCTTCGAGCAGGCGGCATATCGAATCCAGGAGCTGCGATTCCTGATAAGGCTTGCCCAGATAATCGTTGACCCCGATCTCGATCGCGCGTGCGCGGTGCTTGTCACCAACGCGCGAGGTAATCATGATGATCGGCACGCTGGCGATCCGTTCGTCGTTGCGAACGTGGGTTGCGAATTCGTAGCCGTCCATACGCGGCATCTCGATGTCGAGCAGGATGATGTCAGGCTTGTTGTCGCGCAGCACGCTGATCGCGTCGAGACCGTCTTTGGCGGTGACCACGCGCATGCCGTTGCGTTCCAAGAAACGCTCCATGACGCGGCGGACGGTGATCGAGTCGTCGACGACCAGCGCCAATGGACGGTCGTCTGCCGGCGCCGGTGCAGCGCTCTTGAGCTCGACGATCGGCGCGCCGCTGCGAACCAGCGCATGGATGTCGAGGATCAACACGATGCGGCCGTCTCCCAGGATCGTGGCGCCCGAGATTCCGCGAACGCTCGATAGCTGCGGCCCGAGCGATTTGACCACGATCTCCTGGCTGGCGATCAGTTCGTCGATCAACAGCGCCGCGGAAAACTCGCCGGCCCGCACCAGGATGATCGGGACGAAACTCTCCTCCTCCGGAAGCTGCGCCGCCTTACCGCCCAGATACATGCCGAGATGCCGGAATCGATAGGACTCCTCGCCGTATTCGTAGCATGGCTCGCTCTGGCTCAAGAGCGCCTCGAGTTCGGCACGCCCGATACGAACCACACCCTCGACGGTGGGCAGCGGCAAGGCATAAATCTCCTCGTCTGTGCGTACGATCAGCGCCTGCGTGATTGCCAGTGTGAACGGTAGCCGCACCGTGAAATTCGTGCCCTGCCCGGTGACCGACGAGATTTGCAGCGATCCGCCGAGCTGCTTCACCTCGTTGGCGACGACGTCCATGCCGACGCCGCGGCCGGCGGTTTGGGTGACTCTGCCTGCGGTGCTGAAGCCCGGCGTCAGAATCAGATCCATGATCTCGGCATCGGTCACCTTGGCGTCCGGTTTGAGCAGGTCCAGCTCGTACGCCTTGCGCCGTATCGCATCCACATCCAGCCCGGCACCGTCGTCGGCGACGTCTATGACCATCTCCGCGCCCTCTCGATGCAGGCGAATCGTGATCCGGCCGTTGGCGGGTTTGCCGGCCGCCTGACGCTCCTCCGGCGACTCGATCCCGTGCACGATGGCGTTGCGAAGCATGTGCTCGAAAGGCGGCAGCATCTTGTCGAGCACCTGCCGATCCAGCTCGCCCGCCGCGCCCTCCACTGCGAGCTCTGCCCGCTTGCCGGCCTCCGCCGCGGCCTGTCGAACCAGGCGAGTCAACCGCGGCACGTGGCGCTGAAACGGCACCATGCGCGTGCGCATGAGGCCGTCCTGCAACTCCGCCGTCACCCGTGCCTGCTGTAACAGCAGCGTCTCCGCCTCGGCCGTCAGCGACTGCAGCAGATCCTTGAGACTGCCCATATCGTTGGCCGATTCCGCCAGCGCACGCGACAGCTGTTGGATGTTCGAGTAGCGATCCATCTCGAGCGGATCGAAATCGCGGGCGACCAGCGTGTCCTGATGACCGTGCATGATCTGCGCCTCGGTCTCGATCTCGAGCTTGCGGAGCTGCTCGCGTAGGCGCGCGACCGTCTGCTCGACCTCCTCGAGATTAAACTCGATCGAGCTCACCTGCTGGCTCAGACGCGAGTGATAGATGCTGATCTCGCCCGCCGCGTTCAGCAGATCCTCGAGCAACGCGGCATCGATACGGGCAAATTCCTGCCGCTGCTCACCAGCCTGACGGGGCGCCGAGCGCGCTTCGGCGGCGTCTTGAATCGTCACCATCACCGGCGCCTCGGCGGCCTCGCCGCCGTCGAGCGCCTCGACCGGCGCCGCGAGCTCTTCCACGACCGCCTCTTGCGGCGCTGCTCCTTCCGCTGCCGGCGCTTCCTCGGCCGTAGCATCGGCGGCCTCGGGTGCCGGCTCCTCGGGCGGCCGATCGCCGGGCACTTTGAAACGCGCCATCTCCGCCACTTCTTCGTTGAGCGGCGAATCGACAATGACCATACTCACGGTATCCTCGGGTTCCACCGTGAACTCGACGGAGACGGAGTCGCTGGTGTCCTCGACCTCGGCCTCCGACTCCGCCGGCATCGGTTCCGCAACCGCGCCGCCCGCGTTGATGGCATGGATGCGCTGCTCCAAATCGGATGCTGCCGTGACGCGCTTACCGGCAATCACGCTATCGCGCATGCGATGCAGCTCGTCGATGCTCTGCTGCAAGAGCTCATCGACCTGCTTTGATGCGGGGATGCGATCGTCATCGATCCCGATCAACAGTGCCTCGAGCTCGTGGCTCAGATTACCCATCGCCGCGATGCCGGCCATCCTGGCTCCGCCTTTGAGGGTGTGCAGGTGACGCTTGAGCGCCTCTAGGTGCTCTCGGGCGTTCTTGTCGTCGTTCCAATTCGCTAACGCCTTGTCAGCGGATTCCAACAGCTCCGCCGCTTCTTCGGAGAAAATCGCGGCAATCTCGGCATCGTATTCGGCCAGCTCCACAGGCTCACCCTGCGGCTCCTCGACCGGGGGGGCCTCGACCGATTCAGCCGCCTCGTCGACGGTGCGCGGCTCGATTGCGTCGGTCAGCTTACCGAGGTGCTCGATCAACACGGCAAAATTGGAGCGGTTGCGATCGGCCTGGTTGATGTCGGCAACGATCGTGTCGATAGCCTGCGCCGCCGCTTTCAACGCGTCGAGTCCGGACTGCTGGAAACCGACCTTGTAATCGTAGACGCGCCGCACGAATCGATTGAGCGCTCCGGCAACGGCGACGCCGCGCTCGACGTTGGCCATGTTCGCGCTGCCGTGCAGCGTATGACACGCACGATGCAGTTTGTCGGTGACGTGAAACGGCGGCTGGTGCCCGGAGCAGGCCTCGATGTAGTCGCGAATGACCTTGACGTGACCGGCCGTTTCTTTTGCGAAGATGTCCAGCAGCACCGGATCCATCTCTAGCGCTTGCGCCTCGCTCTGCTTTTCCTCGACCTCGGGTCTCGCCAGAGTGAGCACCGCCGCGTTCGGGTCGCCGTCGGCGAACGCGTTCGCGCGCGCCATGAAGAGCGCCACGTCGGACTCGGGCTCGGTGCCGACCTCGATCTGTTCCACCAGCTCCGGAACCACCGCGGCCGCCTCGACGATGAACTTGACCATCGGTGGCGTTCGAATCAGCGTGCGGTTAATCAGCTTGTTGAGTAGGTTCTCGACGCTCCAGCAATACTCGCCAATGCGCTCGGCGCCGACCATTCGGCCGCTGCCCTTGAGCGTATGAAACGACCGGCGCACGGTGATGAGGGCC
>JBFGFX010000039.1:0-18542 GCA_041579335.1 Woeseiaceae bacterium
ACGGCAACAACTTCGTTTACTTAGGAAGGCGCTTGAACACCTACATCGAATTCCGCAACGTCCGCGAAGACCTTCGCACGCATCCGGAATCGTTCTGCATCGCAGATGAGACGGCGCTCGTCTATCGCCTTGAAGCTAGCCGCTGGGAAGGCATTGCCGATACCTACGAACCGGCGGTGGCGAAAATGTACGGCAAAATGTTCGACGAGATCTGGCAAGCGAGCGACGTCGAAATCGAGTTTCGTCAACTGGGCATCTAATCACAAGAACAAAATGTGCTGCCGACCGATCTGACAGTTGGGGCTCTCGTTGAGCGAGACGGCCGCTTCCTCATCATCGAGGAACGCGCGTCCGGACGACTCGTGGTAACGCAGCCGGGCGGTCATCTAGAAGGCGGCGAATCGCCAGAGGACGCGGCGGCGCGTGAGACACTTGAAGAAACCGGCGTTCGAGTCGAGATCCGTGAGCTCCTCGGCGTCTATCTCTGGATCCATCCGCAGACGCGCCAACAGTTCCTGCGCATCATGTTCGTCGCCGACATGCTCGGCATGCAGCCGAATGCCAGGCTCGATGACGGCATCGAGGCCGTCTACTGGTACACACGCGCCGATCTAAAGCGCCGGGCGCGGGATTTGCGCACCCCCATCGTGCTGCGCTGCGTCGACGACTATCGAACCGGCCAGCGTCAGTCGGTTGACCTCCTCACGAACCTGCAACCCCTGCAGCAGAACGTCCACGCAGTGTTGGCGAACGCCTCCCTGGTCTGAGCCTGCGGCGGCCGAGCGGCCGATGCTAGAATGTCGGGCCGTATGAACCGCACGACCGACATAGCGGGCCAGCGCGTCGTCCTCGGCCTCTCCGGCGGCGTCGACTCGGCCGTCGCCGCGCTCCTGTTGCAGAAACAGGGGGCGGACGTGCATGCGCTGCACATGACCGTGTGGGAAGACGACGACGGCTATTGCACAGCGGCCAAAGATCTACAGGACGCGCGACAGGTTTGTGAGCAGCTAGATCTGCCGCTGCATCACGTCAATTTCGCCGCCGAGTATCGCGAGCGTGTATTTCGTTATTTCCTGGACGAGTATGCCGGCGGCCGAACGCCGAATCCCGACGTTCTATGCAACCGGGAGATCAAGTTCGGTGTGTTTCGGGACTATGTGCACAGGCTGGGCGGCGCCTGGCTGGCGACCGGACACTACGCGCGTGTCGAGCACCGCTTAGACGGCGCCGTGCTTTTGAAGGGTGCCGATAGCGGCAAGGACCAGAGCTACTTTCTGCACGCCGTCAGCGCAGACGCGTTTGCCGAGACGCTGTTTCCTCTCGGCGAGCTGTGCAAAGCAGAGGTACGGGACATCGCCCGAGACCATGGATTGGCGCCCCACGACAAGAAGGACAGTACCGGGATTTGCTTCATCGGCGAGCGTCCGTTTCGCGAGTTCCTGTCGAGCTACCTGCCGGCGAATCCCGGTCCGATCCGTACGCCGACCGGTGTGGACGTGGGCGAGCACCGCGGCCTGATGTACTACACCGTCGGTCAGCGCCAGGGACTCGGCATTGGCGGCCGTCGCGACGCGGCCGGCGGGCCCTGGTACGTCGCCGCCAAGGACTTAGACGAGAACGCGCTGATCGTGGTGCAGGGCGAGCACCCGCTGCTCTACTCGGATGGCATCGAGGCCGAATCGCCGAGCTGGATCGGAGCGCCGCCGGACGGCTTGGAGGAAGGCGCGGGTCTTCGCTGCCGAGTCAAGCTACGCTACCGTCAGGCGGATCAGGATTGCCGGGTATGGCGCGTAGGCGATCGCCTGCGAGTCGTATTCGACGCCGCCCAGCGCGCCGTTGCGCCCGGCCAGTTCGCCGTGTTCTACGACGGCGATCGCTGCCTCGGCGGCGCGGTGATCGCTCGCCTGAACCGAGAGGCGGCCACGCTGCAACGCGCCGTCTGACGGCCGCTTTGGCATGCCGCAATCGGCCTGGGCTTCCGCTATAATGCCGACCCCCGCCGGCCCGCCCGGCGACCACGTAGTCTCCGGAGAGCCATGATGCAGAACAGCTTCGGCGCGCGTTCGACCCTCGAGCTCGGCGGACGCCAGCGCGAGATTTACCGGCTGGATGCGGTCAAAGACGGACATGTCGAGCGATTGCCCTACTCCCTCAAGATACTGCTCGAAAACTTGCTGCGGTTCGAAGACGGACGTGACGTCACGCGCGACGACATTCTTGCGTTGGCAAACTGGGACCCGAAGGCGGCACCGAGCACCGAGATCTCTTTCACGCCGGCGCGAGTCATCCTGCAGGACTTCACCGGCGTGCCGGCCGTGGTCGACCTCGCGGCAATGCGCGATGCCGTGGTCAAGCTGGGGGGCAATGCCGACAGCATCAATCCGCTTTCGCCGGCCGAGCTCGTCATCGATCATTCGGTCCAAGTCGATCGGTACGGCACCGCCGACGCGCTCGACTTGAACAATCGCATCGAGTTCAATCGCAACAAGGAAAGGTATTCGTTCCTGCGCTGGGGACAGAGCGCGTTCGAGAACTTCCGCGTCGTGCCGCCGAATACCGGTATCGTGCATCAAGTGAATCTCGAGTACCTCGGCCGGGTCGTGTTCGACACCGAGGCCGACGGGATGCGCCGCGTGTATCCCGACACGGTCGTGGGCACCGACTCGCACACGACCATGATCAACGGCCTCGGCGTGCTCGGCTGGGGCGTCGGCGGGATCGAGGCTGAGGCGGCCATGCTGGGGCAGCCGATCACGATGCTGATTCCCGAGGTCGTCGGCTTCAAGCTGACGGGCAAGCTTGCGGAAGGCACCACGGCGACGGATCTGGTCCTGACCGTGACCGAGATGCTGCGAGAGCGCGGCGTCGTCGGCAAGTTCGTCGAGTTCTTCGGCGACGGTCTCGCCGAGCTGCCGCTGGCCGATCGCGCCACGCTCGGCAACATGTCGCCGGAGTTCGGCAGCACCTGCGCGATCTTTCCGATCGACGGCGAGACGCTCCGGTACCTGCGCCTGTCGGGACGCGATGAGGCACACATCGAGCTGATCGAGACCTACGCAAAAGAGCAAGGGCTTTGGCGCCACGACGGCGCCGCGGACGCGCTCTACAGCGACCTCCTCGAGCTCGACATGGGCACGGTCGAGCCGAGCCTCGCCGGACCCAAGCGGCCGCAGGACCGAATCGCAGTGCGCGAGGCCGATCGCGTCTACCGCAAGCACCTCGAGACCGCGACCGCAAAACGCGACGGCGGCGGCAGCGCGACCGTCGAGCTCGACGGCGTCGAGGTCGACATCGAGGACGGCGCGGTGCTGATTGCGGCGATCACGAGCTGCACGAACACTTCCAACCCCGCGGTCATGATCGGCGCCGGACTGCTGGCGCGCAACGCCCGCGCGAAGGGCTTGAAGACCAAGCCCTGGGTCAAGACCAGCCTGGCGCCCGGCTCGAAGGTGGTGACCGATTACCTCGTCAAGACCGAGCTCTTGGACGACCTCGACGCGCTCGGCTTCTACACGGTGGGCTACGGCTGCACGACCTGCATCGGCAACTCGGGGCCGCTCAAGGAAGAGATTGCGGACGCGGTCAAACGCGGCAAGCTGGTCGGCTGCAGCGTGCTCTCGGGCAACCGTAATTTCGAGGGCCGGATCCATCCGCTCGTGCAGATGAACTTTCTCGCCTCGCCGCCGCTCGTTGTCGCCTATGCGCTCGCCGGTACGCTCGATCTCAACCTGTTCGACGACCCGCTCGGCAACGATGCCGACGGCAAGCCGGTCTATCTGCGCGATATCTGGCCGTCGCAGAAAGAGATTCACGAGCTGATCGGGCAAAACATCGATTCGGGAATGTTCAAGTCGAGCTACGCGAGCGTCTTTGCGGGCGACAAGAACTGGAACAGTCTCGAGGTGCCGAGCGGCGAGAATTATGCCTGGGATCCTGCCTCGACCTACGTGAAGCACCCGCCATACTTCGAAGGTATGACGCTCGAAACCGAGCCCGTCAAGGACATACTCGGTGCCCGCGTGCTCGCGCTTTTGGGCGACTCGGTTACAACCGATCACATCTCTCCGGCAGGCAGCATCGCCGCCGACAGCCCGGCGGCAGAGTACCTGCGCGGCCTCGGTGTCAAGCCGGCGGACTTCAACTCCTACGGCTCGCGGCGCGGCAATCACGAGGTCATGATGCGCGGCACGTTCGCGAACATCCGGCTACGCAATCGGCTCGCGCCGGGCACCGAAGGCGGCTGGACACGGCATCAGCCGAGCGACGAGCAGATGTCGATCTATGCGGCGTCGCTCCGGTACCAGGAAGAAGGCACACCGCTGATCGTGCTCGCCGGCAGCGAGTACGGCACCGGATCGTCGCGGGACTGGGCGGCGAAAGGCACGCTGCTCTTGGGCGTCAAAGCCGTGATCGCGAAGAGCTTCGAGCGAATCCATCGCTCCAATCTGATCGGCATGGGTGTCTTGCCGCTGCAGTTCATGGACGGCGAAAGCGCCGAGGCGTTGGGACTCTCCGGCAAAGAGGTGTTCGACATAACCGGACATGCGAATCCGGATGCCGACGCCGTAATGGTCACGGCGACCGCTGCGGACGGCACTCAGACCGCGTTCAAAGCCGCGATACGCATCGATACGCCGAAGGAACGGGACTACTTCGAGCACGGCGGTATCCTGCACTACGTCTTACGCCAATTGGCGACGGCGAAAGCCGACGAAGCGGCCTGATGGCGGCGATACCGGCGGCGCTCAAGAGCGCCGTTCGGAACGCCCGGCGCGTCTGCGTGCTGACCGGCGCCGGCGTGTCGGCCGAGAGCGGTGTGCCGACGTTCCGCGACGCGCAGACCGGGCTATGGGCGCAATACGATCCGCGCGAGCTCGCGACCCCCGACGCGTTTCTGAAAGATCCAGCGCTGGTCTGGCGCTGGTACCGCTGGCGCCGCAAGCTGGTCACCGGGGTCGAGCCGAATCCGGGGCACCTGGCGCTGGCGCGATTCGGCCATCTCGTGCCACAGCTCTGCCTGATCACGCAAAACGTCGACGGCTTGCATCAACGCGCCGGCAGCACCGACGTGATCGAATTTCACGGCAACATGTTCGTCGACCGCTGTTTCGACTGCGGCGCTGCCGGCGCCGCGGACGCAGCCGAGCCGGTGCCGACCTGCGCCGCCTGCGGCGGCCGCATGCGACCCGGAGTCGTGTGGTTCGGCGAGGAGATACCGGATGCGGCGATGCGGCGCGCAACGGCGGCCGTTGCGGCCTGTGACCTGTTCTTCTCCGTCGGCACCTCTGCTGCGGTGTGGCCGGCGGCGGGATTCGCGGAGCAGGCGCGCCGGGGCGGCGCGATCATCGTCGAGGTGAACCCGGCGACTACGGAGCTCACGGATCTCTGCGATTACCGCCTGGCCGGGCAGTCCGGGGTGGTGTTGCCGGAGCTGGTAGACTGTCTGTCGGGCAACGATTAAAGAGCGGGAGAGCCGTGCTTAAGTCACTCAACGTGTTCCGTTTTTCCGGACGGCCGCTGTGGGTCACGATTTCGGTCTATGCGGCGTTGGGCGTACTGGTGCTGATGTGCCTCATCGGCTGGTACTGGTCGCGCATGCCGGACGTGTTCTGGGTGAACGAGCAACCCGCCGAGCGCAAGGTTGTGGGATACGCGACCGTCGACACCCTCATCCGGGTCGCCGAGACTCTGCTCGACAAGCCCGGCGGCTATCTCTCCAACGACAAGATGCCGCCGAGCGTCATCCTGGACAACATGCCGAACTGGGAATACGGGGCACTGCAGCAGGTGCGCGACCTCGCCCGCGTCATCCGCAACGACTACAGCCGCAGCCAGTCGCAGTCGCGCGAGGACGTGGACGTGTCGATCGCCGAGCCCAAATTTTTCTTCGACAACAACTCCTGGATCCTGCCGCCGACGGAGTCGCGCTACCGCGAGGCGATCGAGGGCTTCGTCAGCTACCGCGACCGTCTGAGCGGCGGCGCCGCACCCGACGCGCAGTTCTTCGCCCGCGCCGACAATCTCCGCGAGTGGCTGGCGCAGGTCGAGAAGCGGCTCGGCAGCCTGAGCCGTCGCTTGGGCGACAGCGTTGCCAACACGGTCATAAACACCGACCTTGCCGGCGACGCGGCGGCCGAGGCGAGCAGCAACCTGCCCGATCGCGTGCCCGTGCGCACCTCCTGGTTCGAGATCGACGACATCTTCTTCGAGGCGCGCGGCACGGCGTGGGCGCTGGTGCACTTCTTTCGCGCGGTCGAAATGGACTTCGCCCAGGTCCTGGCGGACAAGAACGCGCGCGCGAGCGTGCGCCAGATCATTCGCGAGCTCGAGGCGAGTCTCAAGCCGCTACGTGCACCCGTGGTGCTCAACGGCGGCGGCTTCGGCCTGTTCGCCAACCACTCGCTGGTGATGGCGAACTACCTGGCGCGCGCCAACGCGGCGGTGATCAATCTCCGCGAGCTGCTGGATCAGGGCTAGATATCAGGAGACGCCGAGCCAGCCCGGCACCTCCCGCCAGGCGTCGGTGAGGGCCCGATCGAGGCGCCGATACTGCGGCTCGTGCTGCCCGACCAGGCGCCAGAATCTGGACGAGTGGTCCATGAAGCGGCCGTGGCAAAGCTCGTGCACCATGAGATAGCGGACGACGCGGGGCTTCAAGAACAGGAGACACAGGTTCAGGCTGATCGTACCCGAGCTCGAGTGACTGCCCCAGCAGGTGCGCTGGGCCCGGATTTGCAGCTTCTCGAACGGCAGCTCGAGCTCGCGCGACAGTTCTCTCAGCCGCGGCTCGAACTCGCGCTTCGCGACCTTGGACAACCAGCGTTTGAGCGCCTGGCTCACCTTGGTCTCGTCGTGCACCGGACCGCTGAGGACCAGGGTGTCGCCCAGCTCGCGGTGCCGCACCGAGCGGGTGCCGTCCTTGCGCCGGTAGGCGACGATCGCGCGACGGGCGATGGCCGGCAGATGAATTCGCGAAGGCAGCTCGTAGGAGTCGGGGGCGAGCTCCTCCGCGAACGACTTGAGCGCGTTGTCGATCCAGCGACGATTCTCGCGTACGAATCCCTCGACCTCGGCCGGCCTGGTCCGTTTCGGCACGACCACCTCGACCCGCCCGCGCGGGAATACGCGAATCGAAAGGCGCCTCGCGCGGCTGCTCTCGCGCACCGCAAAGCCCGGCAACTCGCCGCGCCGTCGGGCCTCCGGTCGTTCCGGAAACAGGGGTAATTGGACCGCTGTGTCTCGCACAGCGCGTAGTTTACGGGCGATCGCCGCTAAAGCGAACTGCTTGTTCCAGGCTCGCCTCGCCCTCGACGCCGCCGACCTCGGCGGAGTCGCTTAAGAAGAGCTCGATCTCGTGTTCCGCCCGTATCGTGCCGACGACTCGCGATCCCGGCCCGACCACGATCTTGGGCTTGCGACGGTCGCGGCCCCAACCCCAGCCGCCGGGCTTCTCGACGATCAGATCGCCGCGCAAGAGAGAGTCGTTCATGAGCCAGACGTCGCCGGTCACGGTCGACAGATCGCCGCCGATCTCGGTGCCCTCGATGCGCAGCTCGCCGTTCACGTTGCTCACGTCTTTCGTCACCGAGCTCCCGGCGCCGAGCTGAATCTTGCCGTTGACGACCGACACCGTGCCCGAGATCATCGCGTTCCGGCCGATACGGATCGTGCCGTTGACGCTTTCTATATCCTCGGCGATGACGCCGTCACCGATACGAACACTGCCGTTCACCGTGCCCGCGTCGGTGAGCTGCACGCTGTCGTCGATGCGGATCGAGCCGTTGACCGTCTCCAGCGAGCCGCGGACGATGGCATTCGCACCGACCGTGATGCTGCCGTTTACGGTCGACTGACCGCCCGATTCGGCGCCTGCGTCGATGCGAACGCTCTTGTTGACGCCCACCGCGAACGCGGGCGTGGTCAACGTCAGCGCAAGCAGGCAAAGGATTGTGCGGATACCCTGTGTGTATGCGGTCATGCTCGAAGATCCCTCAGTCTGGCACTGTTCATTAGATACCGCTCTAGAGCGATTGGTTGCGATGCGGCAGGGACTCGAGGGGGTACCGGCGGGCGGTATCTCCGGGTAACCTAGCTCGCATGGACATCGCCCTCGAGGCTCGACATTTGGTCAAAGTGTACCCCGGCGTGCGCGCCGTCGACGATGTCAGTTTTGTCGTCCGCGAAGGCCAGTGTTTCGGCCTGCTCGGACCCAACGGCGCCGGCAAGACCACGACCGTGGAGATCATCGAGGGAGTCACGCCGGCGACCTCAGGCGAGGTCCGGTACTTCGGCCAACCCGCCGGGGAGCGTTTTCG
The DNA here is from genome assembly GCA_041579335.1 of Woeseiaceae bacterium. Taxonomy (GTDB): domain Bacteria; phylum Pseudomonadota; class Gammaproteobacteria; order Steroidobacterales; family Woeseiaceae; genus JBFGFX01. The sequence goes on from JBFGFX010000039.1 coordinate 8,316, forward strand.
TGAAGAGGTCGGCATCCAGTTTCAGAACACGGCGCTGCAGGACTATCTGACGGTGCAGGAGACGCTCGAGATGTTTCAAAAACTCTACGATCGCCGCGGCGATCTCGAGCGGATCATCGCCGACTGTTCTTTGGGGGAGCTCAAGCACCGCGACAATCGCAAGCTGTCCGGCGGCCAGCGCCAGCGGCTGTTACTCGCGGTCGCGCTGGTCAACGAGCCGCGTCTCGTGTTCCTCGACGAGCCGACGACGGGTCTGGACCCGCAGGCGCGGCGGAACTTCTGGGACCTGATCGAACGCATCCGCGCCCACGGCACTACCATTGTCCTTACCACGCACTACATGGAGGAAGCGGAGATCTTGTGCGATGAGATCGCGATCATAGACGCCGGCAAGATCGTTACCCAGGGCAACCCTGCGGCGCTGCTGGAGGAACGCTATCGCAACGTGATCATCGAGCTGCCGCTCGAGGATCTGAACGGCGAGCTCGCGAGCATCGAGCATCGCGTCCTCGAGGCACAGGGCATCGTCGAGATCGAGACGGACGACGTCAACAAGAGCCTGGCGGACCTGGCTGCACACGTCGACGGCTTGAACAGGCTGAAGATCCGCCAGCCGAATCTCGAAGACCTGTTTCTCGACCTCACAGGTCACTCGCTGCGCGCCTGAGACGCACGAATGCTGTCACGCATCTTGGCAATCTTTCGCGCCCGCAATCTCGAATTCGTACGCGACCGCGGCTCGATGAGCTGGAACATCGTGCTGCCGGTCGCGCTGGTGTTCGGCCTGTCGTTCATTTTCAGCGCCGAGAATCGACCCGAGTACACCGTTGGCGTCTTGCAGCAGGACTCGGAGCTCGATAGGGATGCCCATCCCTTCCTGTCGACGCGTTACGTGGACTTCGTCGTCGTCGAGGACGAGGTTGATGGACAGCGCAAGGTTGCGCGTCACCAGCTCGATCTGCTGGTGCAGTTCGACGGCGCGGATCGCTACTGGGTCAATCCGGACTCGCCGAAAGGCTATTTCGCGGAGCTTGCGCTGCTCGAGGCCACTCGCGGCCAGATCACGCGTGAGCCGATCCGCGGCGACGCGGTGCGCTACGTCGACTGGGTATTACCCGGCATACTCGGCATGAACATGATGTTCTCGAGCCTGTTCGGGGTCGGCTACGTCGTCGTGCGCTACCGCAAAAACGGGTTTTTGAAGCGCCTGCGCGCGACCCCGCTGAAGGCGATGGAGTTCGTGATCGCTCAGGTCGCATCCCGTCTGATGCTGATCATGGTCATCACGACGTTCGTGTTCCTCGGAACGCGGTACTTTCTCGACACTCGGATGGACGGCAGCTACCTCCTGTTGCTGCTGATCGCATTCGTCGGCGCCGTGGCGCTGGTGTCGATGGGCCTACTCGTGGCCTCGCGCGTGACGAGTGAGGAATTGGCGGGCGGGCTGCTCAACCTCATTACTTGGCCGATGATGCTGCTGTCCGGGGTCTGGTTCTCGTTGGAGGCGGCCGATGAATGGGTGCGGCAGCTGGCAATGGTCTTTCCGCTGACGCACATCTTGAATTCCGCGCGCGCGGTGATGCTCGACGGCGCTGGGCTCGTGGAGGTCGGTCCCGCCCTGCTGATGCTCGCCGCGATGAGTGTCGCATTCCTGTCGGTCAGCGCCGCGCTGTTTCGCTGGCGTCCGAGCTAGCGTCGTCGCATGCCGAGCCCCCTGATCGACATCGGCGTCAATCTCGCCCACGACAGCTTCGATGCAGACCGGGCCGCGGTCGTGGCGCGTGCGTTCGACGCGGGTGTGACCCGTTTCATCATCACCGGCAGCAGCGAGCAAGGCAGCCGCGATGCGCTCGCGCTGGCCAGACAGCATGCTGGTGTCATGGTCTCCACGGCCGGCGTGCATCCGCATCATTCGAGCGACTACACCGATGCGGTCGAGAAGACGTTGGCCGGGCTGTTGCAGGACGAGCTGGTCGTCGCTGTCGGCGAATGCGGCCTCGACTATTTCCGCAACTTTTCGCCCGCCGAAGCGCAGCGTTTCGCGTTTCAGAGGCAGCTCGAGCTGGCCGCGCGAGTCCAGAAACCGGTCTTCCTGCACCAGCGGGATGCCCACGACGACTTCGTCGCGATGCTCGAGCCGGCGATGGGCCGCATTCCGGGCGGCGTCGCGCACTGCTTCACGGGCGACGCCGGCATGCTCCGAGAGTACCTCGACCTCGGTCTCTACATCGGCATCACAGGCTGGATCTGCGACGAGCGACGCGGCTCGCATCTGAAGGCGCTGATTCCCGACATTCCTGCCGAGCGGCTCATGCTCGAGACCGACGCGCCGTACTTGCTGCCGCGGTCGCTCGAGCCGAAGCCCAAGTCGCGGCGCAACGAGCCGGCACATTTACGCGAGGTCCTGCGCGTGGTCGCCGAGGCGGCCGGATTGCCGCAAGCGACGGTCGCCAAGACCACGACCGAGAACGCCGAGCGCTTTTTCGGCCTGAAAGAGATCTCTTCTTCGGACTAGACGATCGGCGCGCGCCGACGCTCGCGGCGCGGCTCGACGCGGCGTGCCTTGGCGGTGATCATGTCCCAATGGGGCTTGAAGGCCTCGATTTTCGCTTTTGCGGCTAGCTTGTCTTTTTCGCCGAACTCGACCACCAGATCGTCGAGTTTGCAGACGAGCCCGGGCACGCCTTTCGTGAACTCGGCGTCGTCCAAGAACAGGATACGGCCCGTGACCGGCACCTGACGCACGATTTGACGGACCGCGGCGATGCGGTCGAACAGCGCCGGCTGCGGGTTCGCAAACGTGAAGCGCCGATCGCTGTTGATGACCGTCCAGTCTTGCATCTTGTCGCTGCCGAATACGATGCCGCTGACTTCCTTCACGTCGATGACGAGCAGGCCCTCGGCCGTCAGGATCAGGTGGTCGATCTGAATCTCACCCTCGTCCGCTTTGGGAATGATCAGGTTGCTCAAGTATTCGTAGGCGATGCTCTTGACGACCCTGTCGACCGAGCGTTGCCGCCGCCTGCGGCGCCGATAGAGAAGCAGGAACAGCAGCAGCAGCGCGACGAGGATCAGCGGCAACAGATAGGTGCCGGTCAACCCCTCCGGAAGCCACTCGATCATGGCCTCATTTATCGCCCGTGGGCGCGGTCGCGTCAACCCGCAGGCCCGCGGAGAGCGCCGCGGAGAGCGCATCGAGGGTCGGCTCGATGGTCTCGAACCGGCTCGATCGCGACAGGATGTCTGCGAGCGCCTCGGGCACGGGCACGGGCTCGCCGATGAGCGGCTCTACGATCGACTCGAATTTCGCCGGATGCGCGGTCGCGACGACGATCCAATCCTGATTCTGCTGCGCCGGCTCGAGATGCTCGAGCGCGTACATCGCCGTCGCGGTGTGCGGACACACGGCGAGACCTAGCGCCGCATGGGTGTCCGCTATCTGCCGTTCGATCTGCGCATCGGTCACGCTCACGGCGCTGATGACTCCGCTGAGCTCTCTGCGCTCGCCGTGCAGCTCGAACAGCCGCTCCATGTTGCTCGGGTTGCCGACGTCCATTGCGGTCGCCAAGGTCTGGATGCTCGCACGCGGCAGCCAGTCGGCGCCTCCAAGATAGTCGGCGATGAGGCGATTCGCGTTCGTGGCTAGCACGATCTCGCCGATCGGCAGGCCCATGTCGCGTGCCAGGATGCACGCCAGCGCATTACCGAGGTTACCGGTCGGCACGATGAAGCCGGCTGCTCGGTCGTGCTCGCGCAGGTGGCGCAGGCTCGCATACGCGTAATAGGTGGCCTGCGGCAGCAGGCGCCCGATATTGATGCTGTTGGCTGAGCTGAAGCGGTAGCGCGTACTGAGCGTCGGGTCCGCAAACGCGGCCTTGACGAGCGACTGGCAGTCGTCGAACGAGCCGCGCACTTCGAGTGACAGTACGTTGTCGCTCCAGCAAGTGAGCTGTTTGACCTGCCGTTTCGATACTCGGCCTTTCGGGAACAGCACCACGACGCGTACGCCGGGCCGCCGGTCGAACGCGGCCGCAACGGCGCCGCCGGTGTCGCCCGAGGTGGCGACGAGTATGACGAGCGGCGACTCCTCGTCGCCGGTCAGCCGGCTCAGGCAGGCCGCGAGGAACCCGGCGCCGACGTCTTTGAAGGCGGCGGTCGGACCGTGGTAGAGCTCGAGCATCCAGGCGCACCGCTCGGCAACGTCGAGCCGCGTTGTCGGGATCGGGAACTCGAACGTCTCTGCGACTATGTCATGCAGATGCTCGGCGAGCGCGGACTCCTCGAAAAACGGCGCCAGGAGAATGCGCGCCGTCTCGATCGGCGACGTCGCCTGCACGAAATCCTCGAGCTCGAAGCGTGGCAGCACCGCCGGCAGAAACAGACCGCCGTCATCGGCGATGCCGGAGAGCAATGCCTCGTCGACGCCCACGATCGTATCGCCGCGGGTGCTGCGGAACTTCATGCTACAGGCTCCAGGCGCGCGCCCGGCGCCGACAGCGGACTGATCCAGGATTCGCACTCGATGCCGGCGTCGCGACAGGCCCCTTCCATCTCGCGGCGGATGACGCCCGCCCCGTCGTTCTCGCACAGGGCGAATATGCTCGGGCCGCTGCCGGACAGCGAAGAGCCCAGCGCGCCGGCGGCGAGCGCGGCCTCTTTCACGGCCGCGAAACAAGGCACGAGTGCGGCGCGTTGCGGTTCGATGACGACGTCTTTGAGACAGTCGCGGATCAGTTCGCGATCGTTGCGGTACAGTCCGGCGAGGAAGCCGGCCAGGTAGCCCTGCTGCGCGAGCCACTGCTCCATCGAGTAGCTTCGCGCGAGGAGCTTGCGCGATTCGGCGGTGCTTACTTCGAGATCCGGGTGCAGCAGGACGCTGCTGAGCTCGTCCGGTGTCTCGAGGACGATCGCGCGCGGCGTCAGCGCGGGCGGACACAGCACCAAGCCACCGTGCAGGCTGGGTCCGACATTGTCCGCATGCGGCGCCCCGCTGGCGATCTCCTCGCCGGCGAGCGCGAACGGCATCAGCCGGGAGCGTTCGAGCGGCTCGTCGAGCAGCCCGTTGGCCGCAAACGCCCCGGCCACCGCCGAGGCGGCGGAGCCGCCCATGCCGGACGCGAGCGGCACGCCTTTGTGGATCACGAGCTCGATGCCACCCTTCTCGCCGACCGACTCCCACAGCGAATGCGCGGCCACGCTCGCGGTGTTGCGCTGAGGGTCGCGCGAGAGCGTCGCATGGATCTCGCCGTCGCGGCCGCGGATCTCGGCGATCCGGACCCCGTCGCCGCGAACCCGCCGCGCCGTGACGCGGTCGCCAATGCCGGCGAGCGCGAGTCCAAGCATGTCGAAGCCGACGCCGACGTTGCCGATCGACGCGGGTGCAAACGCGGTCGCGGTAGCGGGCACGTCAGTCGTTCCCGGCCAGGTGCCTGGCGAGCTTCAGGAGGTCGCCGAAGACGCCGCCCGCCGTGACCTCGGGGCCGGCCCCCGGCCCCTGCACGATCAGCGGATTGTCGGCGTAGCGATCGGTCGAGAAACGCACGATGTTGTCCGTCAAGCGAATATGGCCGAGCGCGCTGTCACGGTCGACCTGGCGCAGTCCGACGGACAGCCGTCCGTCCGCGTCGAGCGACGCGACGTAGCGCAGCCGCTTGCCGGCCCGCTCCGCCGACGCGTACAGCTCCTCGACCTTTCGGTCATAGTCCGGCAACCGTTCGAGGAACGCCGCCGTATCGAGGTCGGAGAGCTCCGCCGGAATGAGGTTCTCGACCGGAAACTCGCCGAGCTCGATGTTGAGCCCGAGCTCCCGGGCCAGGATGGTCAGCTTGCGGGCCACGTCCGTGCCCGAGAGGTCGTCGCGGGGATCCGGCTCCGTGTAGCCGCTATCGCGGGCGGCGCGCACGATCTCGGAGAACGGGCGAGATCCGTCGTACGCGTTGAACAAATACGCCAGGGTGCCGGACAGGATGCCGTCGATCGAATGCACTCGGTCACCGGTGTCGAGCAGGTCGCGCAAGGTGGAGATGACCGGCAGCGCCGCGCCGACCGTCGTCTCGTAGTAACAGTGGCTGGCGCCTCGAGCCGCGGCCTCGTGCAGCCGCTCGTAGTACTGCATCGATCCGCTGAACGCCTTTTTGTTCGGCGTGATCACGTGAATGCCTCGCTCGAGCCAAGCGGCATAACGCGCCGCGACCAGGTCGCTCGAGGTGCAGTCGATGATGACGGCGTGCGGCAGGTGATCGGCATCGACGTGCGCCTCGAAAGCACCGAAGTCGAACGGCTCGAGTCCGTCCTCCACGGCGGCACGCCAGTCGTCCAGCGCGATGCGACGCTCGCCCAACAGCATGCCCGAGGAACGGCCGATTGCCCGGATGCGAAGATCGAGATCGAATCGTTTGCGCAGCCAGTCCCCTCGGCGCCGGATCTGATCGAGCAGCGCGCCGCCGACGTTGCCGGGACCCAGGAGGCCGATGGACAGCGTTTTCGCCGACAGATAGAAACCCGAGTGCACGGCGCGCAGAGCGCGGGTCGCATCCTCGGCGTTGACGACGGCGGAGATGTTGCGCTCGGAGGATCCCTGCGCGATCGCCCGCACGTTGATGCCGGCCCGGCCGAGCGTGCCGAAGAATCTCGCCGCGACACCCGGCGTGCCGGCCATGTTGTCGCCGACGACCGCCACGATGCTCTGCGCATCGGTGACGTCGACGCTCTGGATCTGACCGCCCTCCAGCTCGGCGGCAAACGCCGCCGCGATCACCTGCCGCGCGCGTTCCGCAAAACGCCGCGGCACCGCGATGCAGATGGAATGCTCCGAGCTGGCCTGCGAGATCAGCGTCACGGAAACGTTCGCCGCCTTGAGCGCCGCGAACAGGCGATCGGCCGTGCCCGGCACGCCGATCATCCCGGCCCCCTCGAGGTTGACGAGTGCGACGTCGTCGATCGCGGTGACCCCTTTGATACCCAGATCGGCCTCGCTGCGCGCCGAGATGCGGCTGCCCGGCTGACTCGGGTCGAAGGTGTTGCGAATAGTGATCGGAATCTTGTTTCGAACGGCCGGCCCCATGGTCTGAGGATGGATCACCTTGGCGCCGAAGTACGCGAGCTCCATTGCTTCGTTGTACGAGAGCGCGTCGATGATCTCCGCCTCGGGCACGCGTCGCGGATCCGCGCTCAGCACGCCGTCCACGTCGGACCAGATCGTCAGTTCGTCGGCGCGCGTCAAGGCGGCGAATATGGCCGCCGAGAAGTCGCTGCCGTTCCGGCCGAGCGTCGTCGGCCGGCCGGCCTCGTCGACCGCATTGAAGCCGGTGATGACGACGACGCCGTCGAAATCGTCGCGGATCAGGCCATCGAAGCGACGCTGCGACTCCTCCCAGCGCACGATCGGCCCGAGCTCGCCGTAGCGGACGACGAGGATCTCGCGCGTATCGAGCCAGAGCCCGGCCTGATCCGGCCCGAGTCGCTCCTCGAGGTAGGCGGCGAGCAAGCGCGCCGACCAGACCTCACCGTGTCCGGCAATGACTTGATGTCGTCGTTCCGGTACCGGCGCGGCCGCGACATCCGCGAGCTCTGCGCGGATCGATTCGGCGTCTTGGTTCCAGTCGTCCTCGAGGATCGTCAGCGCGTCGCCGCCGACGAGCGCGGCCGCCGTCTCGCGGTAGCGTGCGCCGATGGCCTCGAGCCCGTCGGCGTAGCCGCGGTCGCCGCGTTCCGCCAGGGTGCCGAAGCCGAGCAGCTCATCGGTCATGCCCGACATCGCCGAGACGACTACGCCCAAGTTGACCCCAGGCTTCGCCGCGCGCGCCTCGACCAGTATCGATGCCACCCGGCGAAAGCAGTCGGCATCGGCGAGGCTCGTGCCGCCGAACTTGTGAATTTTCCAGTGCGTAGTCAATGCGTCGTCGTCGGCTTAGCGCAAAGCCGCCAATGATAGCGACAGATCCATCAAGCGTCGCCTGTTTCGTCCGCAACCACCGCTCCCGACAGCTCGCGCGTTAGATGGCACAGCTTTCAGGCTGCCGGGCAGTCTCAGCCGGCGGGAGACAAGGCGAATCCGTCAAAAGAAGCGCAGTGTACAGGTCAGTACATGAGCATTCTGAGCCGGCTCGCAACGACGTATCGCGCCGCCTCGGGCTTCTTCAACGGGTCGAAAGTGGTGGGGGCACTAGGACTCGAACCTAGGACCAGCGGCTTAAAAGGCCGATGCTCTACCACCTGAGCTATACCCCCCGGCGGGAAACCGCGGCATCATACCCGACCACTCGCAAATGACAAGCGGCCCCCGGCGTCGCTGGCCTCAGTGACCCTCGTCGGTCATGCGCTTCAGCCGTTGCTCGGCAAGCCGCGCCGCCGTGGTGTCCGGGAAATCTTCCTGCACGCGGCGGAGCGCCGCTCGCGCGTTGCTAAAGCGCTCGAGCTCGTAGTTGCAGTACCCCATCTTGAGCAGCGCGTCGGGCACCTTGCGCGAGCGCGGATGCCGCTCGATGACGACCGTGAATTGATCGAGCGCTTCCGCGAAATCGTCGGTCACGTAGTAGGATTCCGCCAGCCAATACTGAGCATTGTCGGCGAGCTCGGAGTCCGGATAGGTCACCAGGAACTGGCGGAAGGCCATTGCCGCCTGCTCGTAGCGCTGCTCTTTGAGCAGCTCGAAGGCGGCCTGGTAGTTGTCGCGATCCGAGCCGCCCGGCACGGGCAGCTCTCCGGGCGCGAGCTGGCCGCCATCGAGCACGTTGACCGCGCCGGCGCGCTTGAGGTTGCCCTCTAAGGCTTGAATGCGATCGTCCAAGTCCGCATAAAGCGTGCGTTGGCGCTCGCCGTCGCTCTCCAAACCGTACTCGAGGCGCTCGATCCTGCCCTGTAGCTCGGCCGCCTGCCGCTGCACCTCGTCCATCTGCAGAGTCAAATCCACGAGGCTGCCGTTCGCGAGCACGCGCTCGATCGCGTCGAGGCGCCGCTCGAGGCTCGCGAGCTTGAGCAGCACGGGATCTTCGCTGGGCGGCGTCATCGTGCACGCGCTCGCCAGCCAGCAAGACAGTAAAACGAGCGCCGATGTCCTTGTAGTCGCCACGAATACTCTCTTCGTCAGTTGATGTATTGGATTTCCACGCGGCGGTTTAGTGCCCATGATTCCTCGTCGCTGCCGAACGCGGCCGGGCGCTCTTCGCCGAAGCTCACCGTGGATATCTGGCTTGCCGAGGCGCCCTGAATCAGGAGCATGCGGCGCACCGCCTGCGCCCGTCGCTCGCCCAGGCCGATGTTGTATTCGCGCGAGCCTCGCTCGTCGGCGTGGCCCTCGAGGCGCACCCGCATGCGGGAATTGTTGGCGAGCCGGTTGGCGTGCTGCGCCAGCAGGTCGCCGTATTCCGAGCGGAGCTCCGACTGGTCGAAGTCGAAGTAGATGATCATGCCGAGCTCGCCGTCGAAACGGTCGTCCTCGAGCATCTCGCCGGCGCCGAAGGCGTCGTCGTCGAAGCCGCTCGCACTGGCGTCTCGCTCGTCCACGGAGCTGTCGAACGTCGGCTCCGGATCCGGAATCGTGTTGCCCGCGCAGGCCGCGAGCGTGACCGCCGCGAGGCTCGCGAGCATCAATCTGAACTGTGTCATGGTGGTGTCCTTGTCTGGATCGGTTGCCCAACTGAAGTTAAGAAACATAGAGATTACAACCGCTTAAATAACATACTTAAAAATAATTCGAGCTAGTGCTAAAAGCGTGGAAACGGCGACCACACCGGCTCGCGTACGTCGCCTTGACCCGACGTCAGCTGTTGCCGCACGAGGCCGTCTGCGGAAACCGTTTCCAACACGCCGTTGCGCGCCTCGCGCGTGGCGTAGATCAAGGTGTCGCTGTTGGGCGCGAAACTCGGGCTCTCGTCCTGCCTGCCCGTCGACAACACGAGCAGGTCGCGGCGCTTCAGGTCCATGACTGCGATGCGGTAGTTGCCGCGATCGAGATGCACCATGGCGAGCTTCGTCCCGTCCGGCGACAGCCGTGGGCGCGCATTATAGCTGCCTTCGAAGGTGATGCGCTCGGGCGTTCCGCCGGTTGCGTCGACGCGGTAGATCTGCGGACCGCCGCTGCGATCGGAGGTGAAATAGATCTCCCGCCCGTCCGGCGACCACGAGCCCTCCGTGTCGATCGCGCGATTCGTGGTCAGGCGGGTGAGCTCGCGGCTGGCGAGGTCCAGCACATGGATATCGGGGTTGCCGTCGGCGCCGCCGAGCGTC
>JBFGFX010000040.1:0-18403 GCA_041579335.1 Woeseiaceae bacterium
CGCGCATTGTCCGGGGAGACGCCGCTGCCGATCAGTATCGGCGCGTCGCTGCCGGCAGCGGCGACACCGGCCCGCGCCGCGCGCAGCTGGTCTAAGCTCGGCGCCTGGCCGGTCGCGTCGCCGGTGACGATGACGGCATCGGCGCCGTGCAGCGCCGCGAGCCGCGCCGATTCCGCGAGCGGGCGCCGCTCGATCATCGTCGCGAACTTCACCTGGACGTCGGCCAGGATGAGCACGTCCGCTGCACCGATACGTGCCCGGTGATCGATCAGCCCGACCGGATCGATCTCGAATTCGCCGTAGCCGGCGCGCGTCATCCGATCGACGAAGTAATCGGTCCGGATGAATCCGGCGCCTGCAGCTTTGGCGACGTCTAGAGAAGCCCGTGGATCGTTCAGCAGGATTTCGCAGCCGGCGACGACCGTCGATGCGGCTTCGCACACGGCGGTCGTCACCTCGATCATGGCGGCGACCGTCGCGGCGGCGGCAACGATTCGGTGCGGACGATCGTGCTCGTTCTCGACTAGAATTCCGTCGAAACCGGCGGCTTCGAGAGCGCGTAAATCGTGCAGCGCGTGCGCACGCAGCGTGTCCGTGCCGGGGGACGCCGGATAGTCCGGCAGGGGCGGAAGATGGCAGACTCCGATCAGCGATTTCGACGCCGGAATGAGGTCGTGAAAGCGACTCATGTCCGGGAGTCGGCAGGCGCGTCGGCGAGCGCGCGATAGACGGGAATTCCGAGTAACGTCAGCGCGACGCCGATCACGCTATCGAGCGGGTTGAACACGATCGCCGCGATCAGGAACACCGACATGACCGACATGAACACCAGCGGCAATAGCGGGAAGAGCGGCATGCGCCAATGCGCTTCGGTCGACAGCCTCGGCCGCAAGCGGAAAATCGTCGAGACCATCAGGATGTTCATGAATTGGAACGGTACGAGGAAGAACGTGACGATACGCGAAAACGTGCCGAAGAAGATCAGGGCCGCCAGGGACATACCGCAGGCGAACAGGATCGCCCCTGCCGGCACCGCCGTCCTCTCAGTGAGCGAAGCGACGCCGTTGAAGAACGGTGCCATGCGGGTCGACCGTGCCTGCGCCGCGTACGCTCGCGCGGCGGCGTAGTAGAGCCGCGGCAGGGTCAAGATCAGGCCGCCCAGAGCGCCGAGAATAGAAATACAAATCAGTGCGTTGAGAGCACCGCCGCCGAGCTTGCCGAAGGCCGCTTCTGCGACCGTTGCGGCCACGAGCGCAGGCTCGGCGCGCATCTCGGCGAGCGTCAGCACGGACAAGAAAGCGTAGTTGACCAGCAGGTAGACTGCGATGACGAGCGTGACACCGAGCCCCATCGCCAGCGGGAAGCTTCGCCCGGGATCCTTCACCTCGCCGGCAACGTTCGAGGCGTCGATCCAACCGTCGTAGGTAAACAGCACGATCGCCACGCCGAGGCCTAAGAATCGCAGCAGCGCGAACGGGTCGATACCCGAGGCCACATCGGTCTCGCGCAACGCGTCGGCCGGTGGCGCGAAGCCCACCGCGCCAAAGACCAGTGCCACTAGGCCACATAGCTTGACGCTCGTCAGCACGATCTGCGTTCGGCCACCCCACTCGGCGCCGCGCAGATTCACCGCGGCGAACACGACGATCGCGGCGACAGCCCAGCCGAGCTCTCGGTCTTCCGTGCCGAAGATCCGGTTGGCCAGCTCGCCGAACAGGATGGCGATGCCGGCGATGGCGCCGGGACCGCTCACCAGCACCATGATCCAGGCCTGCAGGAAGCCCGCGAACCGGCCATAGGCTTCCGTCAATGCGTGATAAGCGACGCCCGGCTTGGGCAGCAAGACGGAGAGCTCCGCGAGCGTCAATGCGCCGCATAGCGCGATACCGCCGCAGAGCGTCCAGATGAAATAGACCTGCCACTCGTCGCTGGCGACGGCGGCGAGCTGGCCGGGCGTGAAGAAGATGCCCGAGCCGATGATGTCGCCCACCACGAGCGCGAGCACGGCGCTGAATCCGAGCTTGCGTCTCAGGGCCATGTCCTGCAGCAGGCGCTCTGCCGGCGCTGCGCGACCTCGTCGCTAGGCCGGCAGCGGCGAGACGCCGGCGTAATAGGGGTGCAGCGCAACGAGTACTAGGAATACTATGACGCTGATCGTAGCGCCGATCGTTTCGTTCTTCATCGAGGCGCGCTCCGGCCTCTGCCATTCGCCGTCGCGGTGATCGATCAATGGCATCTCGATCAGGGCCCAGAGACCCAGCGAGCCGAACAGGAGCAAGGATCGAGAGTCGCCGTTGGCTGCGAGATGCGCGACCGACCACAGCGCCACGGCGCTGAGCTGAGGATGCCTGACGATGCGTTTGATGTTGGTTCTGGCGTGCGATGCGCCGAACAGCACGATGGCAACGAACATCAGCAGAAACGCCAGAGTTGAACCCCAGCTCGGCGGCGCGTAAACCGCGATCGGCGTCGTCGATCGCCAGCCGATCACGATCATTACGAAGCCCGCGACCGCAAGCGCCGCGAATGCGCCTCGATGCGCCTTTTCGCCGATCGTTTCCCTGACCAGTGGACGCAGTCCCGGCACGGCAGAAGAGAGATGGACGGCAACGAACAAAACGATACCGCTGATCAGCCAAGACATCTTTGCTTATCCTTATTGTCGTTTAAGATTTATGGCTTGCCGGCATTATACTGTGTGCATAGACGCTTGGTGTAGCGATGGCTCGAAAGCACCGCGTCGATCTGTATACTGCGTAGCCAACCTCGTCCGTCACCTGGGTCGGCTATCGGCATGCAGTTCTTCGACGCCGCGGCGGTGGCCGAAAGGCTGCCCTACGAGAAACTCATCGAGACATTGGACGACGCCTTCCGCGAGGGCGCCGTCGTGCCGGATCGAACGCACCACACGATGACGGTGCCGGGCGGCACGGACGCCACGCTGCTCCTGATGCCGGCATGGCGGAGCGGTCGCAGTCTCGGTGTCAAGATCGCCAGCATCTTCCCCGACAACGCGATGCAGGGCCTGGGCGCGGTGCAGGCCGTGTATCTCCTGATGGACGGCAGCACCGGCGAGCCGCGCGCCGTGATCGACGGCGGCGAGCTGACGCTCAGGCGCACGGCCTCTGCATCCGCGCTCGCGTCTCGCTACCTGTCGGCCGACGCCGCCAGGTCGCTGTTGATGGTTGGCACCGGTAACCTCGCCCCGCACCTGATTGCCGCACATGCTGCCGCACGCAAGATCGAACGCGTACGCATCTGGGGGCGGCGCGAGCACAAAGCGCGGGAGCTTAAGGCCACACTGGCGCGTCGCTTCGACGATATCGAGGTCGCGACCGACCTCGAGGCTGCGGTCAGGGATGCGGACATCGTCTCCTGCGCGACGCTCTCCGGCGAGGCGCTCGTACGAGGCGCCTGGCTATGCCCCGGGCAGCACATCGACCTGGTCGGAGCATTCACGCCGCAGATGCGGGAAGCCGACGGTGAGGCGATCGCCCGCGCGCGGATCGTCGTCGATACCTATGACGGCGCTTTCGCCGAGGCCGGCGACCTCATTCAGGCGATCGACGAGGGATTCATCGACAAAGACGACATCGCTGCGGAGCTGGCAGAGCTCGCGCGCGGCGAGAAGCCCGGCCGGCGATCCGCGGACGAGATCACGCTGTTCAAGTCGGTCGGCACCGCGCTGGAGGACCTGGCGGCAGCCGGGCTGGTCGTCGACAGCGCCTGAGGCCTAGTTGCCGCCGAGATCCCGTATCGCGTCGTTCGACAGCGTGATGAAAATGCGGAAGCTCTCGTCGGCCGCCAGTTTCTCGTTGACGAGCATATCGAAGGCCTTCTTCTGTAGCGCGCGCAGCTTGTCGATCGCTTCCTGTTTTTCGGCGCTGCTCGACGACGCGTCGATCTTGTTGCGGAGCTCGTAGACCTCCGAATAGAAGACGTCGATGCGGTTCTTGCGACGGATACGGTAGATGTTGACGGCTGCAAACAGGCCGCTGACGGTCGCGATGAGAACGGTGACGACGACCTCTGCCACGCCGGAATAGCGCTCGATCCAAGTCGGCTCGTCGCGCTCGATGTAGAAGCGGGCGCCGGGGTGCATGGCGAACGTAAACGCCGACGTGTCGATGTCCTCGTCGAGAGTATGAAATATCGTTGGAAGATTCCCGGACAGCGCCGGTCGCATGCGCAGCACTTCGCGGATCAGGTCGTAAGCGACCGGCCGGCGCATGTCGGCGCGCGCGACGAGCAGCTGGTCCACCGCCACTGTCACGACGGGCTCCGGAGTGGCGCCGCGGTAGGTGCCGACCGGGATGATGAACGGTCGCAGCCGCGGATTCAAGAGCAGCGCACGGTCGATGTTGGATCCGCGGCCGATATCGTCGGGCTCGCCGAACGACAACAACCGATAGCCCGGCAAGTCCGGCACGCGGTCGGGAGCGATAGCGGAATAGACGACGACCACGTCGGCCCGGCCGTCGTCCGGCGAGTCGACGTAAGACACGTCTTCCTCGCTGATCTCGAGATCGTCGAGTATGCGCTCGACGAGCAGCCGGGACGCCGAGCCGACCACGCCGGCAAAGATTCGAGCACCGCTCAACATCTTGCGAAAATCGTCGTCGATCAACTCGGCCCGGACGATGAGATGCAGGACCGTGGGATAGAGCGGCATGATCGTGACGACGTTGGGGCGGAACGGCTGGTTGTTGGATGCGAACGCGAGATCGCCGTAGCCCGATTCGAGCGCGTCCAAAGTCGACCGTCCGACCGGCGGCGGGATCAGCCTGATCCGGACCCCCGATTCCTGGCTCACGTAGGCGGCGAGGTCCTCGGCAATGCTGCGATCGATCGGCTGTTGCGGCGTGATCAGCTCGAGCTCGGTCACCGGCCGGCTACATCCCGACAAGAGGCACGCCACGCTCAAGATCGCGAACCGAGCGAGTATCCGGGCGGGCAGCATCACGCAGCCCGCCCTCTAGTCGCCGATCAGCCGATCGCGCTTGAGCTTACTCGCAATGGCGTCGGCCGAGCTGTCGATCAGCTCGCCGATGTTCGACTTGTTCCTGCTGGTCGTCTCTATGGCCCACACCCTGCGTTCGTCGGCGGCTGCGAACAGCTCGGTGGTCAAGACGACCGTGCCGCTCAGGTCGATGATCTCGGGTTCGTTCAGCTCTTCGTAATCGTATCGAAACAGATTGAAGACGCTGCCGCCCATGGCGGTCGCCTCGGTCGCGGCGGGGCCGTTTCTGACGTTGGCGCTCATTTCCCGATTCTTGATGCGCGTGACCAAAACGGCATCGAAACCGCGCGAGCGAACGGCGTTCGTGACCATGGTTCGATTGATCGGCGGATTCCTGCCGACGACGGTGTAGTACGCGGTCGCCGAGCTGCCCGCCTCCCTGATTCGCGAGACCAAACCACGTTCGAACGTCGCGCGGCCGTCGTAGTCGGCGGCTACCCCGATGACGAGCACGTTCCGAAACGTCTCGCCGTCACGGTCATCGAAGGTCCTGACGACGCTGGTCGCGCCCGCGCACGCGAGCACGAACGGCAGGACCAAAGCAAAGCTCGAGAGTCGGCGTAGGAATCGGTGCTGCACTCACAGCCTCCGTGGCGAGTCGACGGCTGCGCCATCATAGCGTATCTCCGTAGCGAGCATCGCCAGCGCCGCTTTTTTCTCCTACCATAGTCGTCCCGAGCGCCGCCTGACGCCGCCGGGCAGACTCCATGACGCGAACCGAGACACCACTGCGCCTGCGGCACAAGCATGCCCCGACACCGAGGTCCGTGGCGGCGGTGGATGCCATCGTGCTGATCCGCGATCAGTCGCTCGCGCGCGCCACGCTCGGCGCCCTGTTCGCATGGGTGATCCTGAACCTGATCTGGGTGTACTCGGGGATGCTGCTGGATCGATTCTTCCCCTGGTTTTCGATCGTGCAGGGTTTCTTCATCGGCCGTGCCGTGCAGCACTTCGGCCGCGGCCTCGACTGGCGCTTTCCCGCGATGGCGGCGACCGTGGCGATCGTCGCGGCGTTCACGGGCAGCTTCATCTCTGCGCTGTTCCTGACCGGGCGGGAATTCGATACCGGGGCCCTGCCGCTGATCGCCGAGATCTCCTGGCACACGGTCAAGACCTTCGCGACGCGGGAGTTCGGCGTTGTCGGCACGATCTACGCCGGAGCCGCGGCGGCCATCGCGGCGTTCTACGCCAACCGGCGCCTGAATCGCAACGAGGCGGTGGCGCTACGCAGGCATCGCGAGCAGGGCGACCGATGAGCGAGCGACTACTCGTCTACGGCGACTCGAAATCGGGTAACTGCTACAAGATTCAGCTCCTGTGTGCCGAGCTCGAGATCGGCTACGACTGGCGGGAGGTCGACATCCTCGCTGGTGAGACCCGCACGGCGGAATTCCTCGCGATGAATCCGAACGGACGGATACCGCTGGCGCGGCTTCCGGATGGCCGCTATCTGGCCGAATCCAACGCGATACTGTGCTACCTCGCAGACGGCAACGAGCTCGCCGGAAAGGATCGCTATGCGCGGGCAAAGATCCTCGAGTGGCTGTTCTTCGAGCAATACAATCACGAGCCGAACATCGCCACCTCGCGCTTCATCGTGCGGTACTTGGGCAGTCCGCCGGAGCGGCGGGCCGCCCTCGATGAGAAGCGCGTTGCCGGCTACCAAGCGCTGGACGTGATGGAGCTCGCGCTCGCCGAACGTGACTATCTCGTCGGTGGCGCTTTCTCGATCGCAGACATCGCGCTCTATGCCTATACGCACGTCGCCGACGAGGGCGGCTTCGACCTCGGCGCATACGCCGCGATCCGCGCCTGGCTGGACCGCATCGCCGCCCGCGATGCGTACGTGCCGATGCGGACGTCCGCCCCGGCGTGAACCTCTACATCGGCAATCTGGCGTACGAGACCAGCGAGGCGGAGCTCCGCGAGGCGTTCGCAGCGTTCGGCACCGTCAAGGCCGCAAGGGTGATCTACGACCGCGACACCGGACGTTCGCGCGGCTTCGGCTTCGTCGAGATGGAGGACCGAGCACAAGGCCAGGCAGCAATGACCGCGTTGAATGGCACTACGTTTCACGGCAGGCTGCTCAAGATCAACGAGGCAAACGCGCGTTCCGAGAGGTAGACAGGTCATGTCGGAAAAGCTGGAATTCTTCTACGATTACGTGAGCCCCTACTCCTACCTTGCCGATCACGAGGTCGGCCGAGTGGAGGCTGCCGAGGTGCTCTATCGCCCCATGTTCCTGGGTGCGGTGATGCAGGCGACCGGCAATCGGCCGCCCGCGACCGTAGCCGCCAAAGGCGACTACCTGCGCACGGACGTGCGCCGCTGGGCTGCCAAGTACGGTATCCCGTTCCGTTTCAACTCCGTCTTTCCGCAAAAGACCGTCAATGCCCTGCGCCTCGCGATTGCGGCCCAGCGGCGCGGCGTTTTCGAGCGCGTCCACGCGCCGCTTTTCGCTGCCATGTTCGTCGAGGATCGCGATCTCGGCGACAACGACGTCCTTGCCGATATCGTCGCGGCGGCCGGCCTCGACGCGGACGAGATGATGGCCGCAATAGCGGATCAGTCGATCAAGGACGAGCTCAGGCGAAACACCGAGGAGGCCGTCGAACGCGGCGCATTCGGTGCGCCGACGATGTTCGTGGGCGAGGAGATGTTCTTCGGTAACGACCGGTGGGAGTTCGTGCGCGAAGCGCTCGAGGAATCGCGATAGCCTATCAGGCGATGCGCAGGTCGCTGGAGTACAGCGGGTTCTCCGGCACCTCAGCGAGCTGCGAGGCAACCAGATTGTCGACGGCGTCGATGGTCTCGTCGTCGCTGACGAAGTACGGCGGCTTACGGCGCAACAGGCGCCAGTCGTTGGCTTTCAGCACCCTGACCAGGTGCGAGATGTTTTTCTTGATGGCGTCGATATAGGGGTTCTGCCCCTCCCACAGTACCTCGACGTATCGGTACGCGCGATTGAACTGGTTCTGCAGCCGCTCGCGGGTCACCTGCTGGTAGAAAAGCGGCGTCTTCTTGAGTAGATCGATGCCCGACTCGTAACGCACCATGTATTCGCCCGGCGTCGCGTTTTCGATCGCGATGCCGCCCAGCACGAACTCTTTATACAGGCGATCGCGGCACTTCTCGAGGTAGCACCGATCCGCCATTTGGGCGATCAAATCGGCCGTGCCGAGCAGATGTCCGCAGATGGCGTCGCGCGGATCGTCCAGCTCGATATGGTCGAGATCCAGCTCGTAGCCGGTGAAATGGACGATCATGCTGCTGACCGCCGCGAACTTCGCCATGCCGAGCTCCGGCAGATAGCGGCGCAGAAAATCGGCGCTCCGTGACACGTGCTGGAGCGTGAACTCGGCACCGTTCTTGAATTCCTTGTCGCGGACTTGGTGGCGGATATAGCCGGAGTCGTGAAACAGGGAGGTCACGATGGCCATCCGCGCACGCTCCGCTCCCAGCTTGTCGGCCGCATCGGCGCTCGCCTCGTATCCGGCGATCAGCCGCGCCAGCGCGAGCGTCATGTCCAGCGTGTGCTGCATGTCGTGGTAGGTGGTGTCGCAGCCCAAGTAGCCGGGATACTGGCCACTGAACAGCCGCTCGAAATCGTAAAACGCAAGCCAGATCTTGTCGAAAGGCGCGCCCGGAAAAGTCGCGGCGAAGATCTCGTGCACGGCGTCACGCACGGCCGTCGGGTTGCTGACTTGGACGGTATTCGTGACGTCGTAGTCGTTGCGTCGATCCTGGGACATGATTCGTTTGTTGTTTTTGTTGATCCGCTTGGTGAGCGTCCCGGCAATTCCTGACTGCCGTTGAAAATAGTTGCTCATGCCCTTTCCGACGACGTCACCGTTTGTTTCGAGCCGTGCTCGGCCACAATGATACACGGTGACGAGCGCCGGGTCCGCTCCGAATACGACAATAATGTTACTTTTCGCGCACTAGAACCTATCTAGAGCTCGAATACGGCGACGACCGGGGTGTGGTCGGACGGCCGTTCCCAGCTGCGCGGCTCGCGGTCGACGTAGCTCGCGGTGCATCTGTCGGCCATCGCCGGGCTTGCGAGGATCAGATCGATACGCAGGCCGGCATTGCGTCGAAAAGCCGCGGCGCGATAGTCCCACCAGCTGAAGATCTTCTCTTCGGGTACGAACTTGCGAAACACGTCCACCAGGCCGAGGTCGATGATGGCGGCAAAGGCTTTACGTTCGGCGGGGCTGCACAGGACGTCATCGCCCCATCGTTCGGGATCGTAGACGTCGCGATCGTCGGGAGCGATGTTGAAGTCGCCCAAGACGATCAGGTCATCGTGCAGGCTGAGCTCCGAGGCCAGAAACCCCTTGAGCGCCGCCAGCCAGTCCAGTTTGTACTGATACTTCTCGGAGCCGACCCTCTGCCCGTTGGGCACGTACAGATTCACGACGCGGGTATTGCCGATCGTCACGGCAAGAATGCGCCGTTCAGGATCCTCGAAACCGGGGAGGTCGGTGAGCGGATCGACCGGCGGCTCGCGGCTGACGACCGCAACGCCGTTGTAGGTCTTCTGCCCGCTCGCCACCGACTCGTAGCCGCGGTCGGCGAAGATGTCGTCCGGGAACGCGTCGGTCACCTGCTTGATCTCTTGCAAGGCGAGGACATCCGGGGACGCGCGGTCCAGCCATTCCTTGACATGGCTTAAGCGGACTTTCAGTGAGTTGACGTTCCAGGTCGCTATCTTCATGCAGCCATCCCGATGCCGCTGTGTCGCAACAGCGCATCGAGCTTTGGCTTGCGGCCGCGGAATGCGACGAACGCCTGCATGATGTCCCGGCTGCCGCCGATCTCCAGGATCTCGGCGCGGAATCGCGCGGCGGTGTCGGCGTCGAAAATGCCGCGCTCTTCGAAAGCCGAGAACGCGTCCGCCGCCAGCACCTCGGCCCATTTATAGCTGTAGTAGCCCGCCGCGTAACCGCCCGAGAAGATGTGCGAAAAGCTCATCGGGAAGCGGTTGTATTCCGGGTGCGGCACGACCGCGACGTCCGTTCGGACCTCCTCGAGAAGCTCCAGGGTTCGCGCGCCGTGCTCGGGGTCGTACTCGGCATGAATGCGGAAATCGTACAGCGCGAACTCGAGCTGTCGAATCATTGCGAGGGCGGCCCCGCAATAGCGGCTCTGACTCAGCTTGTCGAACAACGCCTCGGGCAACGCTTCGCCGGTTTCGTAATGCCCTGACGCTTCCCGCAGGACATCGTAGGTCCAGGCGAAGTTCTCCATGAACTGACTGGGAAGCTCGACGGCATCCCACGGCACGCCGTTGATGCCCGCAATGCTCGGATAGTCGACCCTGGTAAGCAGGTGATGCAACATGTGACCGAACTCATGGAACAGGGTCACGACGTCGGTGTGGGTCAGGAGCGATACGCCGGCGTCGTCCGGCGGCGAGAAATTGCACACGAGATAGCCGACCGGCAAGACCGACTCTCCGTTTATGTTCTTGCGGACGATGCATTCGTCGATCCAGGCGCCGCTGCGCTTGCCGCTGCGCGCGTACAGGTCGGTATAAAAGCCGCCGAGCGGCTCGCCGTCGGCGTTCCGAACCTCGTAGTAGCCAACCGTGTCGTGCCAGCCGGGAACGCTGTCGATTGGGGTCAACGTGACGTTGTAGAGCTTTCCGGCGAGGGCAAACATCCCGCGACACACGCGCTCGACGGGAAAATACTGCCGCAGGACGTCGTCGGATACCGCGAATCGGGCCTGTTTCAGCTTCTCCAGATAATAGCCGACGTCCCAGGCCTCGATCGGCGCATCGGACAGCTCGAGCAGCGCGTCGAGATCGCGCCGGGCTGCCTCGCGAGTGCGCTCGGCCAGCTCGCTCAAGAATTCGAGTACCTCCTCGGTCGTCTTGGCCATTTTTGTGGCGATCGAGTACTCGGCGTAGTTGTTGAATCCGACCAGAGCCGCGAGCTCGTGCCGCAGCCTCAAAATCTCATCGACGATTGCGGCGTTGTCCCAGCGGGTAGCGTCCGCCTGGTCGGAGGCGCGCGTCGCCCAGGCACGGTAGAACGTTCGCCTGAGCTCGCGGTCCTCCGCATGCGTCATCACGGCGTGATAGGTCGGATAGTCGAGATGCAGCCGGTAGCCGCGCTGATCGTGGGCGGCCGCGTCGTCGGCGGCACGGCGCACGATCTGTGCCGGCAGCCCGCCAAGACGGGACTCGTCGTCGAGGACCAAGCTGAAGCTGTCGGTCGAATCCTGGACATTCTGCTCGAATTTCGCCTGCGCCGCGGCCAGCGACTTGCGCGTCTCTTTGAAGGCCTTCTTCTCGGCCTCGGGCAGGTCCACGCCGGCGAGATGGAAGTCTCTGAGCGCGTGCTCGATCAGCTTCGCCCGGGCAGCCGGCGCGTCGTCGGGCATCTCCGCGGCGACGCGCTCGAAGGCTTGCTGCAGCTGAGCGTTCTGCGATACCTCGGTGTGATGTTCGGTGACTTCTTTGAGGCAGGCGTTGTACGCCTCGCGCCAGTCGGCGTCGCCGAGCACGCCGTGCAAGTGGCCGATGGGCGACCAGACCCGGCTGAGCTCGTGGCTCATCTCCTCTAGCGGCGGAATCAACGCGTCGAAGGCACCGATGCCGGTGTCGTCGAGTAGCGCAGCGAGCTTTTGACGATGCTGTGCGATAAGCTCCGTGATCGCCGGCAGCGCGTGCTCGGGCCGTACGTCGCCGAAGCGCGGCAGCGCGGAAGTATCCAGAAGGGGGTTCATGGGTGGCTTGCGTTCCTCCTTGAGCGGGCAAATATTACCACAGGGGAACACTGCCCTAACCTCGAGTTTCGATGTTCGCAAAGGAACGTAGGTGGCAGACAGACTAGATCTCATCGTAATCGGAGGCGGCAGCGGCGGCCTCGCTCATGCTCAGCGGGCCGCAGAATACGGCGCCCGTGCGGTGGTCATCGAAAGCGGTCCTCTCGGTGGTACCTGCGTCAACGTCGGCTGCGTGCCGAAAAAGGTCATGTGGTACGCCGCGAGCCTTTCCTACCATGCCGAATTGGCAACGAGCTACGGCTTCGACATCGCCGTGGAGGGACACGACTGGTCGCTTCTCAAAGAGCGCCGCAGCGCTTATGTCAAACGTTTGAACGACATCTACGAGCGTAATCTGGGGCGCCACGAGGTGGCGCTGGTGCGCGGCGTCGCACGGTTCGTCGATCGACACACGGTTACGGTCGGCGGCGAGCGCTTGGAGGCCGAGCGAATCGTCATAGCAACCGGCGGCAGGCCGATCGTGCCGCACATCCACGGCGCGGAGCTCGGTATCACGTCGGACGATTTCTTCGAGCTCCCCGAGCGACCTCAGCGAGTTGCGCTGGTGGGCTCGGGCTATGTAGCCGTCGAGCTCGGCGGCGTGTTTTCGGCGCTGGGCTCCGAGACGACGATCCTTACACGCAAAGACGGCGTCCTGCGGAGCTTCGATGCGATGCTTCGCGAGGAGCTACACCAGGCCTTGGCGCGGCAGGGCATCGGGCTAGAGACCGCGGTGATCCCGCACGCGCTCGAGAGGGCGGGAGAGGCTTTGAGGCTCAAGGCGGAGGACGGTCGCGTATTCGGGCCGTACGACTGTGTGCTGTGGGCGGTGGGACGCGCGCCGAACTCGGAGGCCCTGGATACGGACGCGGCGCTCATCGAGAAGGATGGCTACGGTTTCATCCCCGTCGACGACTATCAGTGCACCAACGTCGAGAACGTCTTCGCGCTCGGCGACGTCACCGGGCGGCAGGCGCTGACACCGGTGGCGATCGCGGCCGGCAGGCGGCTCGCCGACCGACTCTACGGCGGCATGACCGACCGGCATCTCGAATACCATACGATCCCCACGGTGATTTTCAGCCACCCGCCGATCGGCACCGTCGGCCTCAGGGAGGATCAGGCGCGCAGCGCTTACGGCGACGCAGTCCGCACCTATACGACGCGTTTCACGCCGATGCTGTACGCGCTCGGCGAGCACAAAGAGGCGTCCGCGATGAAGCTCGTCACGGTCGGCGACGACGACAAGATCGTCGGCTGCCACGTGATCGGCGACGGCGCCGACGAGATGCTGCAAGGATTCGCCGTGGCGATACGCATGGGGGCGAGGAAGATTGACTTCGACGACACGGTCGCGATTCACCCGACCAGCGCGGAAGAGATGGTGACTATGCGTTGATCGTGAGCTGCTTCAGCACCGCCGCGGTGTCCGGGCGGATACCGCGCCAAAGATAGAACGATTCTGCCGCCTGCTCGACGAGCATGCCCCAACCCATGACCGAACGCGCCGCGCCCTGCTCCGAGGCCCATTTGGCGAACGGCGTCGGTGTGAGCCCGTAGGACATGTCGTAGCAGACGGTCGTGGACGTTACGGCATGGTCGGGATATGGAGGAGTCTCGCCCTTGACGCCGGCAGAGGTCGCGTTGATCACGATGTCGTAGTGCACAGTCCTCGGCACGTCGTCGAAGCCGCAGGCGTAAACCGGACCGTACGACGAGAAATACTCCACGAGCTCCTCCGCTTTGGAGAGCGTCCGATTGGCGATCATGACCGAAGCCGGCTTGGCGTCCAAGAGCGGCCGCAAGATACCGCGCGTCGCGCCGCCGGCGCCGAGAATCAGGATGTCGGCGCTTTCCAGGCGCAATCCCAGGTTACGCTGAAGGTCTCGCAAGAGTCCGACGCCGTCCGTGTTGTCGCCATAGACCGTGCCGTCGCGGAACAGCACCGTGTTGACCGCGCCGGCAAGGCTGGCGCGCTCGCTCAGATCGTCTACGAGCTTGGCAACCTCCTGTTTGTGCGGGACGGTGATGTTCAGGCCTTTACCGCCGGTGCGCCGAAACTGGCGTAGGGCGTTCTCGAGCTTATCGGGCGGCACCTGCAGTAGCTCGTACTGCAGCTCCTGGCCGGTCTGCAGGGCGAATAGTCGGTGGATCACGGGGGATCGGCTGTGCGACACGGGATAGCCCATGACACCGTAGCGATCCACCGAGTTTGTGCTCACGGGACGGCGCTCCGTCGCGAGGACGAGCGCCGTTGGTGCGGAGTCGTTTCTTGCGGCGCCCCAATCGCCCGCCAGGCAGGTGAATGCTCCCTGCGTAACCTGCACTCCCGCCATCCATGGCGGTCGGGCGGGTTCCTACGATGCGTGGTCGTTCTGATCGGCAAAGACCTGTACACGCATTCGTCTCCCCGAGTTAGGTGGTCCCGGCCGGCCTCTGCGCCGAATCTGTGCCGCAATCGCCATCTATGCCGCTCGGGCCAGTATAACTGCTTCGCGCGGCGGTCCGAAGCCCAGTTATTCGCCCAGCCAGCGCGCGGCGCGAAGGGCGAAATAGCTCAGAATCGCGCTCGCGCCCGCGCGCTTGATCGCGGTGAGCGCCTCCAGCACGCTGGCTTTCTCATCGAGCCAGCCGTTCGCCGCGGCGGCTGCGAGCATCGCGTACTCGCCGCTCACCTGGTAGGCGAACGTCGGCACGCCGAACTGGTCGCGGACCCGGCGGATGACGTCGAGGTAGGGCAGCGCGGGCTTGACCATGACGATGTCGGCGCCCTCGTCCAAGTCGAGCGCGACCTCCGCGAGCGCCTCGTCGCTATTGGCGGGGTTCATCTGGTAGGTGTATTTGTCGCCCTCCCCCAGATTGGCCGCTGAGCCGACCGCATCGCGGAACGGGCCGTAGAAACACGATGCGTATTTGGCAGCATATGCGAGTATCAGGGTATTGTGATGGCCCGCCGCTTCCAGCTCGGCGCGGATCGCGCCGACTCGGCCGTCCATCATGTCGGAGGGCGCCACGATGTCGGCGCCGGCGGCGGCCTGCGATGCGGCCTGCCTGACCAGCATCTCGACGGTGAGGTCGTTTACGACGTAGCCCGAATCGTCGATGATGCCGTCTTGTCCGTGGGTCGTGTAAGGATCCAGCGCGACGTCGGTTATCACCGCGAGCCCCGGCAGCTCCGCTTTCAAAGTGGCGACGGCCGTCTGCACCAGTCCCTCGGGGTTGCAGCATTCTTCGCCGTCGGGGCTCTTCTTGTCGCTGCCAATGACCGGAAACAGCGCCACGGCCGGCACGCCGAGGCCCGCCGCCCCACGCGCTTCCTCGATGATGCCATCCAAGCTCTTGCGCTCGATGCCCGGCATCGACGGCACCGGCTCGGTGCGGCCCTCGCCCTCCAAAACGAACATCGGGTAGATCAGATCAGCGGGCGACAGCGCGGTTTCTGCGACGAGCGCCCTCAGCGCCGCCGTCCGCCGGGTCCGTCGCAGCCTCGTTGCCGGGAACCCGGACGCTAAAAAATCACTCATAGTGGTCTAAATTCGTGTCAACGCTTGGATTTTCCCCGTAATTGGGTAGGGTTTCCACGCCTGCATCACAAAAAGCCGAAATGCGGGTAATAAATGGTCTGGGGGGCCGGTCAATTCGAATGCACAGCAATGCCGACAAGGAGCGCAAGCTTCGGTTCGACCGGATCGTGGCGGTTCTATATCCCGACATGTATCGCTACGCGGCCTGGCTCTCCAGGGACGCGAGCGTGGCCGAGGAGGTGGTCCAGGAGGCACTGCTGCGGGCCTGGAAGTCGCTCGATGCGCTTCGCGACGATGCCGCCGCGAAGCCATGGTTACTGACGATCGTCCGCCGCGAGAACGCGCGCTACTTCGAGCGCAAGCGGCTCGACACGGTAGACATCGACAGCCTGACGCCGGCGCAGTCCGCGATGATCGCGGGCGGCGAGGACAGCGAGATCAGGGACGTGCGCGAAGCGATTTTCCGGTTGGAGGACGACTACCGCGAGCCGCTGGTGCTTCAGGTTCTGCTTGGACACAGCACCAAGGAGATCGCGGAGCTCATGGGTATGAAGCAGGGCGCGGTGTTGACCCGGCTGCACCGGGCGCGACTCAAGCTCAAAGCCGTCATCGAAGAGATGGCGGCCTAGCGTTAAGACAGACCGTAGGATGGACAGCAAGGACTACAAGGACATTATCGCAGCAGACCCGTCTGCGCCGTTCGACGACAGCGAGCTGTCCGCGGACGAGCGCGCGCGCGTCGCTGCGTTTCGCGACGAGATGCAAGCGCTCGACGCAAAGATCAAGGCGGCGCTGTCTGTGCCGATACCAGAGCTCGACCTGCCGGCGCTGCCGCCCATCGACGGGAGCAAGGAGGCGGGTGCGAACGTCGTCGACCTACCGCTGCGTAACAAGCCCAGGCTGACCACCCCGGTGTGGCTCGGCATCGCCGCCAGTTTCGCGATTGCTGCGGTACTGGGCGTGCGGTTTTTGGGCGATCAGACGGTCTACCCGTCATTGGCGGCCGAGGTCGTGGCCCACCTGGACCACGAGCCCTATGCGCTCACAGTGACCGATACGCCGGTAGCGGAACACCGGCTCGTCAAGGTGGTCGGTAGGAGCGGGGCGGAGATCGACACCGACGTAGGGCTCATCACTTACGCAAGAAGCTGCGTCATCAACGGCAAGACCATCCCGCATCTTGTCATGCAGGGGAAACGGGGACCGATCACACTTCTCTTGATGCCGGACGAGATGGTAGACGGCGCCGTACCGCTGTCCGGGAAAAGCATCAACGGCGTCATCCTGCCGGTCGGGGACGGCAGCATTGCAATCATTGGCGAGCGCGAAGAGAACTTGAGCGAGATCGAACAACGAGTAGTGGACTCGGTGACCTGGCGCATATAACGACGGCAGCGAGTCAAGGCCTGGAGACGGGCGCATAAACCAATGCCCGGCTCGGGCATGTAAACCAGAGGTAGGAGATAGAAATGTCTGATAAGCAAGTAGCAAAACCTGTTGCAATCGCGGTAGGTACCGCACTGGCCGGCTCATTCGCCGTTGCCGGTATTGCGAGTGCTGACACTGGTGCAAGCCCGTTTGCCATGACCACGCTGAGCGCTGGTTACATGCTGGGCGCTGGCGAAGGCACCTGTGGCGAAGGCAAGTGCGGCGGTGACAAGGGCGGCGAAGGCTCCTGTGGCGGCGACAAGGGCGGTGAAGGCGCCTGTGGTGGCGACAAGGGCGGCGAAGGCTCCTGCGGCGGCGACAAGGGCGAAGAAGGCTCCTGTGGCGGCGACAAGGGCGAAGAAGGTTCCTGCGGCGGCGACAAGGGCGAAGAAGGCTCCTGTGGCGGCGACAAGGGCGAAGAGGGCAAGTGCGGTGAAGGCAAGTGTGGGGGTTCCGTATAGGGATCTGATCACTGCCTGAGCGAAGAGCCCGCGGTACGCCGCGGGCTTTTTTTTGGCCGAAGCCTCTAAATTTATCGCGTATCGGGCAGGCGGTCCGATGCTATCGTTGTTAGCTGATGCGTCTCAACTGTAGGAGCGTGTCCGACCGCCAGGGACGGTGGGAGTGCAGGTTACCCAGAAGCATTCACCTGCCTGACGCGCGACCCGACCGCTGTCGCCCGGTAAGGGCCGGCTCCTACGTATCGATAGCAGCATAGCTATGCCAAAGAAGATCAAGCGATGCACCTGGGCCGAGGGCGTCAACCTCGACTACATCGAATACCACGACAAAGAATGGGGTGTTCCCGTCAAAGACGACCGCGTCCAGTTCGAGTTTCTGATCTTGGAGGGCGCGCAAGCCGGGCTGAGCTGGTCGACTATCTTGAACAAGCGGGACGGCTATCGAAAGAACTTTGCCGACTTCGATCCCGAGAAAGTCGCTCGATTCAGCAAGAAACGGATCGAGAGGATCCTGGCGGATCCCGGCATCGTGCGAAACCGCCTCAAAGTGGAATCGGCCGTGACGAACGCGAAAGCTTTCCTGAATGTGCAGGAGGAATTCGGCAGCTTTGCTGTTTACGTCTGGGATTTCGTCGATGGCAAGCCCATACAGAACCGGTTCCGGAGTGATTCCGACATCCCCGCAACCTCACCCGAGTCGGACGCGTTAGCCAAGGATCTCAAGAAGCGCGGCTTCCGCTTCGTGGGCAGCACGATCGTCTATGCGCACATGCAGGCGACGGGCCTCGTCAACGACCATGTCACGAGCTGTTTTCGCCACAAATCGTGTGCAGACATGGCGAAGAGCTTCAAGCTGTAAGCGAACACCGTTGCTGCTTGAATTCGCGCTGGCACGAGCGGAAGATGACTACCCTACCCTCACGACAACAATCACAAACCGGGGGACAGCAATGTCCGAGGAGACCGTTCAGATTCCGCGTTCGTTCTGGATCATCAGCAGCTTGGCGTTGGTGTGGAACCTGATCGGCGTCGTTCGCTACGTCATGCAAGTCCGGATCACCGAGGAGATGGTGCGGACGCTGCCCGAAGCGGAGCGCGTTTTCTACACGGATTTGCCTGTCTGGGCCACTTCGGCGTTCGCCGTCGCGGTGACGGCCGGCGCGATCGGCAGCGTCTTGTTACTGCTGCGAAGC
>JBFGFX010000041.1:0-18166 GCA_041579335.1 Woeseiaceae bacterium
GACGCCGCAGTGATGCGCTGCAAGGCGCTCCGCGCCTACTTCGCGGAGCAAATCGACGCCGCGCTCGCGGACGGCGTGCTTCTGTCCTTGCATCTCAAAGCGACGATGATGAAGGTGTCCGATCCGATCATGTTCGGGCACGCCGTGACCGTGTACTACCGGGACGTATTCGAAAAGCACGCTGCGCTGTTCGCCGAGCTCGGTGTCGAACCGAACAACGGCATCGGCGACGTGTACGCCAAGATACGAGAGCTGCCAAAAGACCCACGTGCGGAGATCGAGGCGGATATCGCCGCCGTCTACGAATCGCGGCCGGCGCTCGCGATGGTCGACTCGGACAGAGGCATCACCAACCTGCACGTGCCGAGCAACGTCATCATCGACGCGTCGATGCCGGCGGCGATCCGCTCCTCCGGCAAGATGTGGGGACCGGACGGCAAGCTCCACGACACCAAAGCGCTAATTCCGGACCGCTGCTACGCGGGCATTTATCAAGAGGTGATCGACTACTGCAAACAGCACGGGGCATTCGACGTTACGACGATGGGCAACGTCAGCAACGTCGGATTGATGGCGCAGAAAGCCGAGGAGTACGGTTCCCACGACAAGACCTTCGAGATCGAGCGAGGCGGCACTGTTCGCGTTGTCGACGCCGGCGGCGCCGTCTTACTCGAGCACGAGGTCGAGAAAGGCGATATCTGGCGCATGTGTCAGACCAAGGACCTGCCGATCCGCGACTGGGTAAAACTGGCCGTCAATCGCGCCCGAACCACCGGTTCGGCTGCGATTTTCTGGTTGGACGACAGCCGGGCGCACGACCGTCAGCTGATCGAGAAAGTAGTCCGCTACCTGAATGACCACGACACGGACGGACTGGACATACGCATACTGTCACCCGTCGACGCGATGCGTGCAACGCTGGAGCGGGTGAGCACGGGCGAGGACACGATCTCGGTGACGGGCAACGTGCTCCGCGACTACCTCACGGATCTCTTTCCGATCCTAGAGCTTGGCACCAGCGCGAAGATGCTCTCGATCGTGCCGCTCCTGGCCGGCGGTGGGCTCTACGAGACGGGCGCCGGCGGCTCGGCGCCGAAGCACGTCCAGCAATTCCTGGAGGAAGGCCACCTGCGATGGGATTCGCTCGGCGAGTTCCTGGCGCTCGCGGTTTCGATCGAGGACCTGGCCGAAAAGACCGACAACGCCAAAGCGCGCGTAGTTGCGCGCGCCCTCGACGCCGCGAACGAGATGTTTCTCGACAACAACAAGTCGCCGTCGCGTAAAGTCGGCGAACTGGACAACCGCGGCAGCCACTACTACCTCGCGCGCTATTGGGCCCACGCGCTTGCCGGGCAATCCGAAAACAGAGAGCTCCGCGACACCTTTGCCGACATTGACAAGCAGCTCACTGACAAGGAGGCAGCAATCATCGAGGAGCTGAATGCGGCGCAGGGCAACCCCGTCGACATCGGCGGCTACTATCATCCCGACCCCGACAAGACGTCGAGCGCGATGCGCCCGAGCTCGACGTTCAACGCAATCATCGATTCGATAGCCTAGATGGGCAAGGCTGAGCCTGTCAGGGGATCGCCGGTTATTCGCCGCGAACGTTGACGTTCATTTCCGGAACCGATGCCAACTCGAACGTCGGGGCACCGAGCTTGAGCTCTCCGCCGGACCGCTCTATGCATCGCAATACGCCGGCACATATCCTGTCCTTCGTGCTGCGCCGTTTCTTGTAATCGACCACGTAGCGCAGCACCAATTCGACCCAATCGTTGGTAATCCGTAAAGTAACCATTGGTTCCAGCCGTGCATCTTCGAGCAGGTATTTGTCCGTCATTTTGCGCCAGTCGCCCTTAAGGCTTTTTGCATGGGCGCCGGTCACCTCTTCGAGTACCTGTTGGAACTCTTGTCGGGCCCGCTCGTAGTCGCTTCCGAACCGTATCGGCACCGTGATCTCATCCCACAGGAACGGGAAATCGGAGGAATAATTGTAGACCGCATCCTTGAAGATGAAGCTGTTTCCGACGCGGACGATGCGGCCGTTGTATTGATCGCCATTGATCCAACCGCCGCATTCCATCAGAGTCGTTCGCAACACCCCAATGTCGATGACGTCGCCTTTGATGCCACCGACCTGGACACGATCGCCCACGTCATACAGACGCCCGAAAGACAACGCGATCCAGCCGGCGACGCTGACGATGACCTCTTGCAGCGCGAAAGCGACGCCAGCGCCAATGACGCCGAACAAGACCGTAAGGCCGGACAGCCGGTCGCTGAATACGATCGAGAGGAGCAGGATAGCGAGCAGATAGCCAAAAAAAGTAACGAGCTTTCTCAGCCTATACCGTCGCTGCGCATTCTCGACATATTTGCCGAGCGTTCGCTGCGTGTACTTGACGAGCGCGATGACGACGAGCAGGACAAACGCCGAAGCGACGATCTTGCCGACGACCGGATCGAGCAGCCAAATTCGAATTGCTTCTTCCATACCGGGCACCTATTGCATAATTGGGCGTCCGTTTGAGTGCCAAGTCAAGCCGTGCTTTCGACCCTGCCACCCATAGAACTCGGTGCCCTCATCACGCAACTGGGTGGCGGCCTCGCCCTGTTCCTCTACGGCATGCGCCGGATGACAGAGTCGCTGAAAACCGTCGCCGGCAGCGGCATGAAGAATCTTCTCGCGCGGCTCACGACGAACCGCTTTTCCGCCGCGCTCGCGGGGGTTGTCGTGACCGCCGTAATTCAGTCGTCATCCGTAACGACGGTTCTCGTCGTCGGCTTCATTTCGGCCGGACTTCTGAAGCTGAGCCAGTCGATTGGCGTCATTCTCGGTGCAAACGTCGGCACGACCATTACGGCGCAGATCGTTGCGTTTGCCATTTACAAGTACGGCCTGCTCATGATTGCCGTGGGGTTCTTCACCGAGATACTCGCCCGCCGGGAACGGATCAAGCAGTGGGGCACGGTGGTACTGGGCCTCGGGCTGATCTTTTTCGGCATGGAACTGATGAGCATGGCGACCGGCCCGCTGCGCCAATGGCCACCCTTCATCGAGTTGATGCAGAACATGCGCAACCCGTTGCTGGCCGCCGCGCTGGGCACCGTATTCACGGCGATCGTACAGAGCTCCTCGGCCACGACCGGCATCGTCATCGTGCTCGCGAGCCAGGGACTGATCACGCTCGAAGCGGGAATCGGATTGATCTTCGGCGCCAACATCGGTACCTGCATCACGGCCTTTGTCTCGGCGATCGGACGTCCGCGCGAAGCGCTGCAGGCGGCCTGGGCGCATATCGTCTTCAACGTCGCAGGCGTGACGCTCTGGATATTCTTCGTGCCACAGTTCGCCGAGGTAGTCCGGACGATGTCGCCGGTGACCGAGAGTCTCCAGGGGCTGGAACGGCTCGCAGCCGACACCCCTCGACAGATCGCCAACGCACACACGATATTCAACGTCGGCAACCTGCTGCTGTTCATCTGGTTCACGCGGCCGCTTAGCCGCCTCGTCGAACGCATCGTGCCGGAGAAGCCGCTGCCCGCCGGCATTCGGCCCCTGTACCTCGACAACTTCTTTCTCGAGCAGCCCGCGCTCGCGCTCGATCAGGCGCGGCGGGAGCTCGTGCGGCTGGGGGGGTTGGTCGGCGACATGATGAAGCGTTCGATTGACGTCGTCACGGCCGGCACTGAACGCGATGCCGAGGCGATGGTCAAGGCCGATGATGATGTCGATGCGCTCTACGGAGAGATTGTCGGCTTCCTTGGCAGATTGTCGCAAAAAGACCTGATACATCCGCAGCCGCAGCAGCTGGCGCGGTTCGTCGGGATCGCCAACTACCTCGAGAATATCGGCGACGTCATCGAAAAGGATCTCCTCGCCGCATTGCGGAAACGGGTAGCAAGCGGCCTGACGATCAGTCCGTCGACGCAAGCCGTGCTGCGCCCCATCGCGACAGAGGCCTGCACGGCATTCGGCAAGGCCCTCGCGGCCCTCGAAACCGGCGATCCGGACGATGCGTTGGACGCCATTGAGAGCAAGGAAACCGTCAACGCACTTGCCGAGGACGCCACGGCTCACATTGCAAAGCGGCTGGTGGCGGATGAACCGGACCGGCTGCAGACGTTCCAGATCGAAACCGACATCATCGAGAACTATCGCCGCCTCAACACCTACACGCGCAGGATCGCGAGGCTGACGCTGGAAAAACCATCCGATGAGGATGGTGAGAGCGCGAAATCCGGCGCAGCCGCGGCATGAACCAACGACAGGTGAATTCTCAGTCCGCGCGCCTGAGCTGCGCGTTGTGCGCGTTCAACTCGGCGAGCTGACGTTCCGCTTCCTCGCTGCCCCAGCCGAGCTCGGTCGCCGCGATCGCCGCGATCGCCAGCGTGTTCGGCGCGCCGAGATTCGCGGACAGACCGACCATCAGCCGGCGGTGGACGATATCGCTCAGATGCCACGCGAACTCCTCACGAACGGCAAGCGCAACCTCGGCAGCTAGCACGGTCCCTTCCGGATCTAACACCTTGCCGAGCTCGGGCTCCGCCTCTATCAGCTCGACCAGACGCTGCACGCGACCGCCGTAGATTTCCACCAGCCGCCGGCGCCCCGCGGCGGACAATCCCGCGAGCGCCTGTACGTTAGCTTCCGCGGATTCGTAGTGTTCGGCTCCAGGGAATAACGCGTCCTTGCTGCGGCATTTGCCCACACTCCGTCGCAACGGCCTGGCAGACTTATTGACGGCCTGTTCGGCTAGGTGGCGATAGGTCGTCAGCTTGCCGCCGATGATAGAGATCATGCCGCGCAGCTTGCCTCGGTGGCGCTTAATGATGTGCCGGCGCGTGATCGCCGATTCCGGGCCTTTGCGTTTGAAGGGCAAGGGACGAACGCCGGCGTACGCAAAATGGATATCGTCCACGGTCAGGTTCGCCTTCGGAAACAGGCGGTTGGTCTCGCCGATCAGATAGGCGATCTCCTCGTCGCTGGCTCGGGCGTCCGCCGGATCGCCTTCGATGCGGATGTCCGTCGTACCGATGAGGTATTGCTGGTTCCATGGCACGACGAAAATGGGTCGCGCATCGGCCCTTGCTTCGACATAAATGGCATTCCCGGGCGCGCCGTCGAAGTCACCGACGACTACGTGACTGCCTTTGGTGCCGCCCATCAGCCGGGGCACGGCCTCGTCGCTCAAGCCCAAGACCTGATCGACCCACGGGCCGGCGGCGTTGATGACGACGGGGGCGCCCACCACACGCTCTGCACCGGAGCGATCCTGAAAGCGCACGTGATGCGTGCCGTCGTCGTGGCACTGAATGCCGGTGACCGGACTGTAATTCCATACCTCCGCGCCAGACTGTGCAGCGGCAATCACCAGCTCGAGCACGAGCCGCTCGATAAACGCGACCTGCGCGTCGTAGTATTGTGCACCACCGACGAGGCCTTCCGGGTTGATCCCCGGCTCTTCCTCGACGAGCTCTGCCGCGTTGAGCATGCGATGCCCCGGCACCAACCTGCCCAACGACAGGATGTCGTACGCAAGCATGCCGAGCTTGATGATCGTCCGGCCGCGCTTGCCGCCCTTGTAGATAGGAATCGTGATCTTCAGCGGCTTGACCAGATGCGCTGCGTTCCTGAGCAGCCGCCGGCGCTCGTGCAACGATTCCCGAACCAGCCCGATCTCGGCGTACTCGAGGTAGCGCAGGCCTCCGTGAATGAGACGGGTCGACCAGGCCGAGGTAGCCCAGCCGAAATCGCGGGCTTCCAGTAACAGCACGTTTAGGCCCCGCATCGCGGCGTCGCGCGCAATGCCGGCGCCGTTGATACCGCCGCCGACAACGATCAGGTCGAAGGTCGCGTCCGGTTCGGCCATCAGGCTCTGACCTGACCCGTACCGTGCACGACGTACTTGAAGCTCGTCAGCTGTTCCGCGCCCACCGGACCGCGTGCGTGGATGCGGCCGGTCGCAATACCGATCTCCGCCCCCATGCCGAACTCACCGCCATCGGCGAACTGCGTCGAGGCATTGTGCATCACGATGGCGCTATCGACGTCCGCCAGGAACCGCTCAACGGCGGCCGCATCCTCGGCAACGATGCTCTCGGTGTGTCCGGAACCGTAGCGCGCAATGTGCTCGATCGCCTGCGCAACGCCGTCGACCACGCGGCAGGCGATGACGGCGTCGAGATATTCCGTGGACCAATCGTCCTCGCTCGCCGGCTCTACCTTGGCCGACAATGCTCGGGCCGCGGAATCGCCGCGCACGACGCAGCCGCGCTCGGTGAGCGCATCGACGATGCGCGGCAGCAGGCGCTCGGCGGCGGCCCGATCGATGAGCAGGGTCTCCGCGGCGCCGCAGATACCCGTGCGCCTGAGCTTTGCGTTGACGACGATGCGCTCGGCCATGTCCGGATCGGCCGATTCGTGCAGATACACGTGGCAGATGCCCTCGAGGTGACCGATCACCGACACGCGTGCGTCCTGCTGCACCCGTTCTATCAGCCCTTTGCCGCCGCGCGGCACGAGCACATCGATCGAGTCCGCCATCGACGACAGCATATAGCCGACGGCGGCGCGATCGGTGGTCGGCACCATCTGCACCGCCGCTGGATCGACGCCGGCCTCTTTCAGTCCGTCGGTCAGGCAACGATGGATCGCCTGGCTCGAGTGGAAGCTCTCGGAGCCGCCGCGGAGAATGACCGCGTTGCCGGACTTCAAGCACAGCGCGGCGGCGTCCGCGGTGACGTTCGGCCGGCTCTCGTAGATGATGCCGATGACGCCCAGCGGCACGCTGACCCGCCGTATTTTGAGGCCGTTCGGGCGCTCCCATTCGGCGAGCACGCGACCGACCGGATCGGGCATCGCGGCGATCTCCTCGAGCCCTGAGGCCATCGCCTCGATGCGGTCGGCATCGAGCATGAGCCGATCCCGCAGCGCCTCGCTCAGGCCGCGGGCCTCGGCGGCGTGCATGTCTTCACGGTTTGCAGCGAGGATATCCTGGCTCCGCTGGCGCAGCAGAGCGGCAGCGTTCGACAGCGCCCGGTTGCGTTGCCTGATACCGGCGCGGGCCAGCTCGCGCTGCGCCGCCCGCGCGGCGTCGCCCAGCCGATCCATGACGTTGGCGATCGGCGCCGATGCGGCCGACGTGCTCATTGCTGCTTCATTTTCGTCTGTCACTTGCCGAAAAGCACCAGGTCGTCCCTGTGCACGACCACCGACCGGCCACGATACCCGAGACGCTGCTCGATGTCGTCCGATCGGCAGCCGATGATCTCCGTCGCCTCGTCGCTCGGGTAGGCAACCAGGCCGCGGCCGAGCTCATCGCCATCGATGCCGACCAGCGTTACGGCATCGCCGCGCCGAAAATTACCGATCACCTCCACGATGCCGACGGGCAGCAGGCTGCTGCCGTTCTTGAGCGCCCGAACCGCGCCGGCGTCGATGCGGAGCTCGCCGCGCACCTCGAGTATGCCTGCGAGCCATTGCTTGCGCGCCGCCGCCGGCGTCCCGTCCGCGAGGAACACCGTGCACTTCGCGCCGCTGACGAGCGCGCGCAGCGCGTGCTCGCGGTGTCCGCTCGCGACGACCGTGGTGCAGCCCGCGCGGGTAGCGATCTTCGCGGCCTGCAGCTTGGTCGTCATGCCGCCGGTACCGACGTAGGTCAGCGTGGGTGCCGCCATCGCCAAGATGTCGTCGTCGATCACGCGGACCAACGGGATGTGCTCGGCCGTCGGATCGAGCCGCGGGTCGGCGGT
Organism: Woeseiaceae bacterium; assembly: GCA_041579335.1. Lineage (GTDB taxonomy): Bacteria > Pseudomonadota > Gammaproteobacteria > Steroidobacterales > Woeseiaceae > JBFGFX01. The sequence continues at coordinate 7,759 of JBFGFX010000041.1, forward strand.
GTACAGGCCGTCAACGTCCGACAGCAGCACGAGACCGTCGGCCATGACCATCTGCGCGACCCGGGCGGCGAGCCGATCGTTGTCGCCGTAGCGCAGCTCGTCGGTGGCGACCGTGTCGTTTTCGTTGATAACCGGGACGACACCATGCTCGAGCAGCTTGTGGAGCGTGCCCTGGGCGTTCAGGAAGCGCCGCCGGTGCTCCGTATCGTCCGGCGTCAGCAGGATCTGTGCGGCCCGAATGTCGTGTACGCCAAGCGCTTGCTGCCACGCCTGCACAAGCTGCACCTGGCCGGCCGCGGCAGCCGCCTGCAGCTCTTCCAAGCGCGCCCGTCGCCGGTTGATGTCGAGGATGTGGCAACCGATCGCGACCGCGCCGGAGGACACGATCAGGACCTCGTGGCCCGCACCGCGCAGGGTCGCGATCTCGGCGGCGATCGCCTCGAGCGCGGCCCGATCGAAACGGCCGGCGTCGTCGACGAGCAGCGACGACCCGAGCTTGACGACAAGGCGCTTGAGCTCATTCAGGTGAAAGTTGGCCACGACCTCTTCAGCCCGTCAGGCGATGGTGCTTCGCGTACGACGACAGCGTGACTTCACCTTTGGATACGGCGACGCTGCCGCTGCGCGCAACCGCCGCCAGGGTGCCTATCTTCCCAGCCTGATCGACAAACGCGTCCACCTCGTGCAGGCGCCCCATGTACTGCACGGTGCAGCTTATCTGCGCGTCGTCCAGTATTTCGGCGCCGTATTCCTTGGCGAGCTTGATGACCTTCGCGAGCCCCCCAGTCGCGAGCTTCAGTTTGATGATCACGAGCTCGCGCTCGAAGTGGTCGCCGAGCGTCATGTCGTGAATGTTGACGACGTCGACCAGCTTCGCGAGCTGTGTGTTCAGCTGAGCGATGGCCGCGTCCGATCCGGACACCACTAGGGTCACACGGGAGACCGTCGGATCCTCGGTGGGAGCGACGTTCAAGGAATCGATGTTGTAGCCGCGGGTCGAGAACAGACCGGTCATGCGCGTCAGCGCGCCGACTTCGTTCTGCAGCAGCACCGAGATCACGTGGCGCATCGATCGGGTCCTTTAGAATAATGAATTCGCGTGAAACCAATTTCCCGCAACCGCCCCGAGGCGGTCGGGGGCCCCAGTATTGCAATGCAATAAAAATTAGTAAACACTCGCGAGAAAACCGTCACTTACGTGAATCACCTCGACGACGATGAGCAGGCAGCTACGCGCGGATCCTGACAAGAGCCACACGCTGGCCGGCACCCGTATGACTGGCGCAGACGTCGTCGTCCAGGTGCTGGCCGACGAGGGCGTCGACCTCGTATTCGGCTACAGCGGCGGCGCGATCCTGCCGACCTACGATGCCGTGTTTCGCTACAACGACCAGCACCGCGACGCCGACGGCAACGCCGCCATTCGACTCGTCGTGCCGGCCAATGAGCAGGGCGCCGGGTTCATGGCCGCCGGATACGCTCGCGCCAGCGGCAAGGTCGGCGTCGTGATGGTGACCTCCGGGCCCGGCGCAACCAATACCGTGACGCCGGTTCGCGACTGCATGGCCGATTCGGTGCCGATCGTCGTCATCTGCGGTCAGGTACCCACCAATGCGATCGGCACCGACGCGTTCCAGGAGGCGCCGGTAAGCGCAATCATGGGGGCGGTCGCCAAACACGTTTTTCTGGTCACCGAGCCGACGCGGCTCGAGGCGACTATGCGCGCGGCCTTCGAGCTCGCCCGGACCGGCCGACCGGGCCCGGTGGTCGTCGACATCCCGAAGGACGTGCAGAACTGGGAGGGCGAATTCCAGGGCGGCGGTCAGCTCGCGCTCACCGGCTATCGCAACCGCCTCAAACAGGTCACTGAGAATCGGCTCTCTACCGATGCGTGCGAGCGCTTCTACATGATGCTCGCGGAATCCGAGCGGCCGCTCATCTATGCCGGCGGCGGCGTGATCAACGGTAACGCGAGCAAGGCGATGCGACGCTTCGCCAATGAGTACGGACTGCCGGTGACGACGACACTGATGGCGCTCGGCGCGAGCGATACGACCCACCCGCTGTCGCTGCACATGCTCGGCATGCATGGCATGGCATTCGCCAACTACGCAGTCGAAGACTGCGATTTCCTGATCGCCGTCGGCGCGCGCTTCGACGATCGCGTGGCGGGCGATCCCGGCCGCTTTGCGCCGAACGCGAAACACATCGCACACTTCGACGTCGACGTGTCGGAAATCGGCAAGGTCAAGTCCGTCAGCTGGCATCACGTCGGCGTTTTGAGTCGCGATCTCGAAGATCTGCTCGCCTACGGCCGTCGGATCAAGTTCGATAAGACGTTCCCGGAGTGGCACCGGCACATCGCCGAGCTGAAAGCCCGCTACAAGCTGAACTACGACCGCGACAGCGAGCTGATCCAGCCGTATGCGGTGATCGAAGAGATCAACAAGCTCGCGGGTGGTAAGGCGATCATTTCGACCGGCGTCGGCCAGCACCAGATGTGGGCGGCGCAGTACTTCGACTACCGGGAACCGCGGCTCTGGCTGACCTCCGGCAGCATGGGCACGATGGGTTTCGGCCTGCCGGCGGCGATCGGCGCCCAGTTTGCGCAGCCGACCCGGCTGGTCATCGACATCGACGGCGACGGCAGCATGCGCATGAACATCGGCGAGCTCGAGACGGCAACGACCTACGGGTTACCGGTCAAGATCATCGTGTTGAACAACTTCGGTGACGGCATGGTCCGCCAGTGGCAGAAGCTGTACTACAAAGGCCGCATGTCCGGCAGCGACAAATCGCTGCACAGCAAGGATTTCGTCAAGACCGCCGAGGCCGACGGTTTCAAATTCGCGAGGAAACTCGAGCGCAAGGCCGATCTGGCGAAGACCGTCAAGGAATTCATCGAGTTCGACGGCCCCGCGTTTCTCGAAGTCATCATCGATCCGGATGCGGGCGTTTATCCCATGGTCGGCCCGGGCATGAGCTACGACAAGATGATTACGGGCGAGTGGATCGAAAGTCGCGAGACGCCGGACGGCGATCAGCCCGGACCCAGCGAAATGTTCTAGGCGCTGCCGCGGTCAGGCGACGACCCGATTCCTACCCTTGTTCTTGGCGCGGTAGAGGCGCGTATCGGCGTCGCTCAAGACCGTCGTCCGGCGCGAATCGTCGCCGGCCTGCGCGACGCCGAAGCTCATCGTGATGGTCAGAGGATCGCCCGAGCCGCTGCCGACGTCGGACCAGTCTGCGTTCTCGACGGCCTGCCGGAGCTCGCCGCAGATCTGCTCCGCAAACTCGGCGCTCGTATCCGGGAAGCACAGTAGGAACTCCTCGCCCCCGTAGCGCGCGACGACGTCCGTCTTTCGGCAGCGGCTCACCAGAATATCGGCGACCCGGCACAGTACCCGATCGCCGATACCGTGCGAGTAGCGGTCGTTGATCTGCTTGAAATGATCGATGTCGGCGAGCGCCACCGTGAACGGTCGGGCCGAGCGGCGCGCCTTCTCGATCTCGCGATTCAGGTATTCGTCGGCATAGCGGCGGTTATAGAGCCCCGTGAGCTTGTCGTGCGTCGCCTGTCGCTCGAGCTCGAGCGATTTGAGGCGGAGTTCCTCGGTCCGCTCATCGACGAGCGTCTCGAGCCGTGACCGCATCTCGGCGTAGCGTTTCAGTACCAGCATACCGAGGCTGAGCACGATCAAGAGCAACACGAATTCGCTGCGCTCATAGCGGACGAACACGAGCGCGACCAGCACCGCGATCAGCACCGAGCCGAGCTCGACGGCGGTGGTGAACGGGGTCAGAAGCTTGCTCGGATCCTGGCCCCGCAGCCTGAAAATGGCCAGCATCCCGAGGTCGTTGGTGAGCTGCACGCTCAGCATCAGCAAGAGCAGCAGGCCAGCGGTTTTTGGGTCGAAGCCGGCCAGCGGTACCGGCCCGCCGAGGTACACATACAGAGCGCCGCAGCTGAGCACGACCAGCGACATCAGGCCGGCATTGTGCAGCGACGCGATCAGCACCGTGCGCCGCGGCACGCCTTCGCGCAGCCGCTTCCATGGGTACAGCAGCGACGCGAGGCCGCTGATCCAGGCGGCGTCGACCGGGCCGAGCACCAGTATGCCGGCCACCTGGGCGACGCGATCGAAAGAAACGTGCCCGAAGCCCGGATGCGGGAAGCCCATCGTGATCGTGAAGACGCCGTAGAGCACGAAGAACAGTGCCGTGCCCCAACCGTAGTCGCCGCTCAGCACCCCGCTGCGGTGTGCGCCGTAGGCGACAGCCAATACCGCGGTCAGGAACAGCCCGACTGCGTAGACCAAATCCGGCTGCCAGCCGGAGTCGCTCCTGCGTATCTCGTTCGGTCCGCTCATGGCTCCGCCGAGTATGCAGGCTGGCGCACGCCGGCGCGACGGCCTGGCTCACATCTCTTGGGCCAGGAAACACGCGCGTGCGGGCCAATTCCGTTAAGCTGGCCGCAGCGACGCCGTAAAGGCTTCCAGCAGGACCGCTTCTGGCATTGACGCACTCGGATCATCCCGATCACGGCGCCCACTGGCGGGCGACCGCTTTGACGCTGGCTGCCATGCTGGCATTCGCCGGCAACTCGATCCTCTGTCGGCTCGCGCTGATCGACGGCGCGATCGATGCGGCGAGCTTCACGGCCATCCGCCTCGCGGCGGGCGCCTTCACCCTGGTGATCATCCTGTACCAGCGTAGCGGCGGCATCGAAGTGCGCACGCACGGCAGCTGGCGCTCGGCTGCCGCACTGTTCGGCTACGCGATCTGCTTCTCGCTCGCCTACCTGAGCCTGAGCGCCGCTTCCGGCGCGCTCATTCTGTTCGGTTTCGTTCAGGCGACCATGATCGTGGCCGCACTGGCGGGCGGCGAGCGGCCGCTCGCGAGCGAGTGGCTCGGCTGGTTGATCGCTGCCGGCGGCCTCACCTGGCTGCTGCTGCCGGGCGTCAGTGCGCCCGCGCCGGCAGGTGCCCTCCTAATGGCGATAGCTGGCATCGCCTGGGGCCTGTATTCCCTGTATGGGCGCAACGAGCAGCGGCCGCTCGCGGCGACGACCGGCAACTTCGTTCGCGTGCTGCTGCCGGTACTCGCGCTGCTCGCCCTGACGGCCGGCTTGGCCGAAGTCTCGCCGATCGGCATCGCGCTCGCGATGCTCTCGGGCAGCCTCACGACCGGTATCGGCTACGTCGTCTGGTACGCGGCCCTGACCTACCTGAGCGCGATGCAGGCCGCGCTCGTGCAGCTGTCGGTGCCGGCCATCGCCGCCGCCGGCGGCGTCCTGCTCATCGGTGAATCTCTGACGCCGCGCCTGATGCTGGCCGGGGCGCTGATCTTGGGCGGCATCCTGCTGGCGCTCGGCGGCAAGTACGGTAGAGCGCCGGCGGCGGGCAAGACGCCCGATTAACGCGCCTCGCGCGGGTCCGGTATTATGTGATGGGCCTCAAAGACCTGAGGCCGGGATTTGGTGACAGTAGTCACCCATTGCAGCGTAAACGGCGCCGAGCCGATGTTGATTACTCCGCACAGAAACAATCTGAACAAGATCGTCATCCTGAATCCCAAGGGCGGCTGCGGCAAGACCACGCTGGCGACGAATCTGGCCAGCTACTATGCCCAGCACGGTCCGATGCCCGCGGTGATGGACTGCGATCCGCAAGGCTCGACCATGCGCTGGCTGGACAAGCGGGATGCCTCGAGCCCGCCGATTCACGGCATTGCCGCTTACAAGAAAACGATGCAGGCTACGCGGAGCTGGCAGCTTCGGGTGCCGAACGAAACGACCAACCTGATCGTCGACTCGCCGGCGAGCCTGAACCACGACGACCTGCGCGAGTTCACCCGCGACGCCACGAGCATTTTGGTGCCGGTGCTGCCGTCGTCCATCGACATTCACGCCGCGTCGCGATGCATCGCGGACCTGCTGCTGGTGGCGAAGATTGACCGGCGCGATAACAAGCTCGCGGTCGTCGCGAATCGTACTCGCCAGAACACGAAGAGCTTCGACAAGCTGATGCGGTTCCTCGATTCGCTCGGCATTCCGATCATCGCCATCCTCCGCGACAGCCAGAACTACGTGCACGCGTCCGAACACGGCATCGGGATCGTCGACATGCAGCCGCACAAAGTACGCAAGGACGTCGAGGAGCTCAAAAAGATCGTGTTCTGGCTGGATGCCTGGAGAGACCGGGGTCGCGACTTTGCGTTTGCGACCCGCACCGAGCAACCGAGTAACGTCACCCTGCTCCACAAGGGGCGCTTCAGCTCACACTGATCGTATCTACGAGTCGCGCTGAATCGCGTCGTAGAGCGTTTCGTCGACGTTCCCACCGCTCAAGACGACGACCGTCGTCCGCTTCGCCGCCTCGACCTTGCCGGCCAGAACCGCCGCCAGGGCGACTGCCCCTCCGGGTTCGACCACGAGCTTCAAGTGTCTGAATGCGAAGCGCATTGCCTCCTTCACTTCTGCGTCGCTCACGGTCACGACGCCGCGCGCGAGCCGTCGATTGATCGCGAACGTCATCTTGCCGGGTGTTTCCGTTTGCAGCGCATCGCAGATCGAACGCGCCGATTTGTCGTTTGCGACTCGCTCGCCGACTTCGAACGAGCGCCGCGTGTCGTCGAATTGCTCGGGCTCGACCAGCCACACGTCCGTGTGCGGCGATTTTGCTTTGATCGCGACCGCCGAGCCGGAACTCAAACCGCCGCCGCCGCAGCAGATAAGTATCTGATCCGGAACGGCGTCGAGCGCGGCGCACTGCGCCATGATCTCCAGTCCGACCGTGCCCTGTCCGGCGATGATGTCTCCGTGTTCGTACGACGGCACGAGCTCCGCGCCGCGTTCTGCCGCGATCCGCCGCGCGATCTGCTCGCGGTCCTCGGTGTAGCGATCGTAGAACACGACCTCGCCGCCCAGCCGCCGTGTGTTATCGATCTTCGCCCGCGGCGCATCCTCTGGCATCACGATCGTCGTCCGGATACCGAGTAGCGCCCCCGCCGCCGCAACGCCTTGCGCATGATTGCCCGAGGACCAGGCGACCACGCCACGCTCGATCTGCTCGAGTCCGAGCTGGCTCAACAGATTGTAGGCGCCGCGCAATTTGAACGAGCCCGTGCGCTGCAGGCACTCGGGCTTCAGCAGTACGCAGCCACCCACCTGCTCGTCGAGCTCCGGCGATGACAGGAGCGGCGTCTCGACGGTGATGCCTCTCAGCCTTTCCGCCGCCGCTTCGATATCCGCCAATGTGATCATCATCATGCTCCGCTCAGATATCCGCGGCGAGACGATCGACCTTGGCGGCGCAGATGAAGTCGTTATCGGACAGGCCATCGATAGCGTTGGTTGTGTAGCGCACATCGCAGCGACCGTAGCTCACATGGAGCTCCGGATGGTGGCCCTCGATCGTCGCCACCCAGGCGACCGCGTTGACGAACGCAATCGTGTGGCTGAAAGCCGGGAAATCGAAGCGCCTTTCGATCCAGCGCCCATCGTCGCCCAGCCGCCAGCGCGCATCGATCGACGCCAACAGGGTCTGCGCGGCGGTGCGGTCGAGCGGCTCGACGCCACCTTCACAGGGCTTGCATTTTCGATCCACCAGGTCAGTCATCGATCGGCCCTCCTCTGTCGGCACTGCGTACTTCTACTATAAGTCCTGGATACAAACGTTGCATGCTGAACAAAAAGCCGGCCCTTGCGGGCCGGCAGGGCGGAGGCTCGATGCCGAGCCAGGGGAACGTCGATTGCTTGAGGGGGTTCGACGCGAGCGACGGTGACTCGTCGACGAACAGCGTTAGGCTGACTTTGCGCTCGAGCGCGTAGCTGTCCACGGAATCGTCCAGCGACTTCGACTCGCCGTGCGCGGTGATCTGAATGCGCTTCGCCGGTATTCCGTTCGCGACCAATACGTCGCGCACGTATTCGGCGCGACGCTGCGAGAGCTTCCGGTTGTATTCCGCATCACCACGTTCGTCGGCGAAACCGTCCAGCTTGATGTGCACGTCCTGCATCGACGCGAGCGTCGCGGCCATCGCTTTCAACCGTTCGCCGGTAGTGTCACTCAGCACGTGCTCGTCGGTGCGAAACAACAGATCCATCTCGATGCCTGCGCGCATCAGCGACAGGAGCTCCGGTCGTGCGAGCGTCTGAATCTCGCGCAGATCGTTGCCCAGCACGGTCACCTCCTTTTCGAGCTGCTTGACCCGGTCTCGGGACGTACGGAGATTGCCGCTGAGCGTCTCGACGTCTTCGTGGCGGCGATGGTACGAGTCGCCGAGCTTCGCGCCGATCGCCGCGCCGACGATGGCGCCGATCGGGCCTCCCGCCGCCGCCCCGACGATAGCGCCGGCGCCGACGCCGACGTTCTCTTCACGCGACGATTCGTCGGCCGCAAACGCGGGGGTGGCCGCCAGACTGGCGACTATTCCGAGAGCCATGAGTTTGATCCGCATTGTCTTGATCCTCCGATGGTGTGGGGCCACCTGGTCGTGGCCGGCTTCGGAGTCCATTACACGAGCGGATCGGGTGCGCCGGCGGGCCACGATATGGCAGGGCAGGGATCAATTGTGGCGAATCGTGCGTAGGAGCCCGTCCCGACGGGCGACCCAATCCGCCGGCCGGCGTCGGGTGATGCGTGACCGGTCGGTGCGGATCGATCAGGCCTGATGGCGGGTGGCTCTTTGGCTAAAGGGAGTAGCGGTGACGCTCGGTCAGGGCGACAAAGGTGCCGCCGTTGCGCTCGCAAAGGACCCGCATCAGGCCGGCGAAGCGCTGCGAGCTCTGGGGAATGGAGCTGCCGCCGAACGAGTACGGGAAGCCGACGGCGTGGATCCGCACCAGACGGTTGCCCTCATCGTCCTGGACGTTGATGCGATCGATGTCGCGCACCACGGCCTCCATGGAGGGGCCTTGGAACTCGTCGCCGAAGACGTAGATGCTGATCTTCTTGTCCGGCGCCCAGAACGACTGGATGGCATAGGCGATGCCGTCCGACGGATCGGAATCGCTGAACGGCGCCCACTGCCGCATCGTGTTCTTGATCTGCTGCCGGAGCTGCGGCGTGTCCGGTAGCCAGGTTCGGCCGTACTGCTGAAACATGAATCGACCGTTGTCGTTCATGATCTGCAGACCCTTGACAGTCGGATAGACGTCGAGCACCTCCGCGAGCTTGCGTTCCGCCCAGTCCCATTTGGACTGCATGCTGCCCGAGGTATCGATCACGAAGATGATGTATTCGCTGTCGACCGGGATGCCGCCGATCGAGTCGTCGGGCGCGCGCCGGAAGGGGCGAAGCCGTCGCATCTCTTCGGTCAACCGCTGTCGCGCCGCCTGCAGCTCGCCCTCATCGACGTCGAGCGCGGGATCCTCCGACATGATGAGGTCGTATTGCCCCTGCACCGAGTCCAACTCGCGCTGCAGTTTCGCGAGCGTCATCCTGGTCTCGGTCGTCTCGATCTGAACCGTGGCGAGCTCGGTTCTGACGACGTCGGTCTGCCCTTGAATCTGGAACAGCTCTTCCTGCAGTTTCGCGATGAGCTGGCGCAGATCCTCCTCGGTCTTTTCGATGACCGCAGGCTCATAGATCTTGCTCAGCACCAAAAGCAAGACGATAGCGCCGAATCCACAGCAAATGCAGTCCAGGAAGGACAGGCTGAAGGCTTCGACGTCTCTGCGTTTCTTCGCCATGGGCTTACGGCCAATCTTTACTGATGCTCATGAAGGACCCACCGGTACGATACGCCAGCAGCCAATAGGCGATAGATGCATTGTAGTCGCCCTCCATCGGGTACAGGAGTACGTTGACCGGGATACTGTTCGGGATCTGCTGCTCGGCTTCGTAATGGTAGCGCAGGCGCTCCTGCCCCGTGACGAAGCCGCGTGATGCCTCGGGTTCGTTCATCGTCGGCAGGCTGTCGACCAGCAGGATGACGTTGTCGGGCGGCGGATTCAGCTCGTTGACGACCGCGAAGGCGTCTTTTATGTTGGTGCCGTTCTGCGGCACGGTGCGGCGCAAGACCCGAATGGCCTCATCGAGTTGTTTGCCGTCGCCCACCTCGAGCCAGACCCCGTCGCTACCTTTTAGCACCGGCTGCGGCTCGGTGTTGAACGTGTAGATCTGAAACTTGCTGGCCGGCGGAAACTGCGCCGACAGCCAGTCAACGCTCGCCACCGCCTGACGCCACTTGAGCGAGCGCAGTTTCACGTCGTCCGACATGTTGCGGCGACGAATGATGTTGACGATCTTGCGGTCCAACATGCTGGCCGATGCATCGACCAGGATGAGAATCCGCTCGCCGCCAACCTTGAGTCCGGTCAGGTACTGACGGTCGCCCTCACCCGTGAAGCTGCGTACCTGCGCCCCCGACTCGAGCCGCTGCTCGAGCGCCAGCAGCCGTTGCC
>JBFGFX010000042.1:0-17922 GCA_041579335.1 Woeseiaceae bacterium
AGGGCCCGAGACGAAGCTCGCGCTGCGGCTTCCGCGGCGGGCCCACGACGGGCGGGGCGCCGGCGCCGCGATTCAGCGCGTAGTAGTCGGCCAGGACATCGTCGATGTTCACGCCGACCAGCTCCGCGTACTTGCGCAGATGCCCTTTTGCGAACACCGGCGCGCCCAGGATGTCGAACTCGTTGTTTTCGAGCGCGCGGACTTTGTACTCGTCGAGGTGCAGTTCCTTGGCGATATCGAGGACCGTGATGTCGCGCTCCCGCCGTGCCCTGGCCAGCCGCTGACCCGCCAACGGTCCGTCGGGCGACTTTTCTTTCTGCGACTGCGTGTCCTCGGCCATTCGACCTGCCGGCGTCAGCCGGTCTCCCGGAGACTTCTGGCCTCCGCCGACTCGGGAAAGTCTTCGATCAACTGGCGCGTGTAATCCCTCTGTGCACGTTCGTTGCCCATGTCCTTCTCGATCTGTACCGCAAGGAACAGCACCGACGGCGACGCCGGTTGCACGGCCAGATAGCGCTGCAGAAACGCCCGCGCCGAGAGGCTGTCGCCGGCACGATACTTCAAGAGCGTCATCTGGAACAACGCCTCCGGGTACTCGTTCTTCTTCGCCAGCGCCTCGCGGAAGTACGCTTCAGCCGCCTCGTGGTTCGGCTGCTGCGACATACAGACGCCGGCATTGGTCAACACGACTTCGGGGTTGTCGTTTTCAGGAATCCTCGCAACTCTGTCGAACTGGTCACGCGCTTTGTCGAACTCGCGCTGCCCGCACAAAAAGACGGCGTAAGCATTGCGCACGTCGATGTTGTTCGGATCGTAGCGAACAGCGAGCTGGTGGTGCTCGGCCGCCAGTCGTGGAACTTCGAGCCGCTCGTAGGTCAGGCCGAGCATCATGTGCGCTTTCGCCATCCGCGGCTCGTATTCGATCGACCGATTCAAAGCATCTCGAGCGCGCTCGAAGTTGCCGCGCAGATAGTACTGAGAACCGAGATGGTAATTGGACTCCGCGGCGTCGCGATCATCCGGTTCGTAGCGTGCCGGGCCCGTCGTCGTCGATATACAGCCGCTGACAAGAACCAGGACAACTCCACCCGCCATGCCAAGTGTTCGAATCAAGCTCGCGTTCACGATATCACCACCCTACGATTCTTCTCGCTTAGTCGGACGCGTACCCGGTCGCTTACTTTACCAGCCAACTGACCGCATGCGGCGTCGATATCCGCGCCCCGCGTCTTGCGAGTAGTCGCCACGACGCCGTGGCGGCGCAGGCGGCTCTGGAAGGCGACAATGGTGTCGGCCGACGAGCGTTCGAAGCCGCTGCCGGCAAACGGGTTGAACGGTATCAGATTGACCTTCGCCGGCCGGCCCGCGAGCAACCCGGCGAGCTGATCGGCATGCTGAATCGTGTCGTTGACGCGCTTCAGCATCACGTACTCGAAGGTCACGAAACGCTTGGCGCGCTTGGCGGCGTAGCGCCAGCACGCATCCAGCAGTTCCGCGATCGGGTGTACTCGATTGATCGGCACGAGCTCGTCACGCAGCGGATCGTTCGGCGCGTGCAGCGATACGGCCAACGACACGTTGCAGTCGTCGCCGAGACGCTCGACGTTCGGCACGAGCCCCGCCGTGCTGACCGTAATGCGCCGTCGTGACAGGCCGTAAGCATAGTCGGACAGCAAAAGGTCCAGCGCCGGCAGCAGATTGCGATAGTTCGCCAGCGGCTCGCCCATTCCCATGAAGACCACGTTCGTCACGGCCGACTCACCGTTGGCGCGCGCGGGCAGGTTCCGATTCGCGTAGCAGACTTGGCCGATGATCTCGTCCGTGCTCAGGTTGCGATTGAAGCCCTGGGCGCCGGTCGCGCAGAACTTACAGTCGAGCACGCACCCGACCTGCGAAGACACGCATAGCGTGCCGCGACCGGGTTCCGGAATGAAAACGGTCTCGATGGCCTGACCGGCGCCGGATCCGAACAGCCACTTGACGGTGCCGTCGGTCGAGCGGTGCTCCGCGATGGCCTTCGGCAGCTCGATGCCGGCGATCTCGTCGAGCCGCGCCCGCAACGGCTTCGACAGATCCGTCATCGCGTCGAAATCACGCGCCGCACGCTGGTGGATCCACTGCATCACCTGACGCGCGCGGAAAGGCTTCTCGCCGAGGCCGGCAAAGAATGCCGCGAGGGGCCGTTCCGGCAGCCCCAGCAGATTCTGTTTGTCGCGCCCCGTTTGCATGTGTTTCGCCTCGCTCTTAGCGGGTCCGTGGACAGAGTCCGCCGTCGCCGAAAAAGAAGCGGATTTCCTCTGCCGCCGTAGCCGGTCCGTCCGAGCCGTGGACGACGTTTTCCTCGATGCTCGCCGCAAAATCGGCGCGTATCGTCCCGGCGGCGGCTTCCGCCGGATTGGTGGCGCCCATTAGGGCGCGGTTCTGCTCGATCGCACCCTCGCCTTCGAGTACCTGCACCATCACCGGACCCGACGTCATGTAGCGGACCAGGTCGGCGAAGAACGGCCGCTCTTTGTGCACCGCGTAAAAAGCCTGCGCCTCTTGTTCGGTCAGACGCAACATGCGGGCGGCAACGATCTCGAGCCCCGCCTGCTCGAAGCGCCGGTAGATTTCGCCGATTAGATTCTTCTGCACGCCATCCGGCTTGATGATGGAGAGCGTCTGCTCAACGGACATTCCTACGATCCTCGACTTAAAGCTATGAAAAAAGCCGGACACGAACATGCCGGCCGCGCGTAACCTTTCGATTTTACTTGGAGAATTGGAGCCAGGCAACGCACCGAGCGGTTCCCTCGGAGGTCGTCACGAGCGCAGACGGCCGCGGACTAGACGCTGAAACTCTCGCCGCAGCCGCACTCCCCCTTGACGTTCGGATTGCGAAAGCGAAAGGCCTCGTTCAGCCCGTCTTTGACGAAGTCGACCTCGGTGCCGTCGATCAGCGCCAGGCTGTCGCGATCCACGACCACGCGTATGCCGCGCTGCTCGAAGACGATGTCGTCCGCTCCGATCGAGTCCGCGTAGTTGACGACGTATGCGAAGCCGTTGCAGCCGGTTTTCTTGACGCCCACGCGCAGGCCGACGCCGGTGCCTCGTGCGTCGAGATATTGCTTGACCCGGTCCGCAGCGGGCTGTGTCAATGAGATGGCCATGGTCGTTTCTTCAGTTTCCTCCGGTGCCAGCCGACCCGATCTCGTCGAGAAGCGACCGTACCGTATCTTCGAGCAGCAGTATACGACCCGTTTTTTCGACCGGAACGTCCAACCAGCGCATCAGCTCCGGCACGTCGAGCTCCGCCAGCATTTGGACCGGCCGGCCCTCGAATCGTTCGCAGACCGCCTCTGCCGCCGCGATCAGATGCGGGCAGCCAAATATTCGGTAGCGCAGCGCGGCAAGCGTGCCCTGCTCCGTGACGGCCATGAGACGCACGCGGGCCCCAGCGGCGCCGCCTTCCCGGCCTTCCGCGGCGTGGACTTTGCGCCCCGGCGGCGCCTCGCCGGCGTGCGCGGGGTTCCAGAAGTATCGCCGGACGCGCTCGCCGTAGGCGCCGCGCCCGCCGAGTCGAGCTACGCTCATGCCGCCGCCTCCGCGGGCGGAGCGATCCGCCTCAAGTGGGCGATCGCACGTCGATAGCATTCGATCGCGACGTCGACGTCCTCGATGGTGGTGCCGCGCCCGAAGCTGAAGCGGATCGCGCTCTGCGCCTCATCATCGCTCAAGCCCAAGGCCTTGAGCACGAACGACGCCTCGCCGCTAGTGGAATTGCAGGCCGATCCACTCGCGACGCTGAGCGGCTCCAAGGCGAGCATCAGACTTTCGCCCTCGATGCCTGCCATGCTGACGTTCAGTATTCCGGCGAAATGGGCGGCCCCCGACCCGTTGCGACGGATCCCTGGCAGGTCGCTGAGCCCGGCCCACAGTCGATCGCAAAGCGCGGTGCGGTGGCGCCGGTCTGCCTCCATGTGCTGGCGCGCAAGACGAGCGGCGACGCCGAATCCGACGATCGCCGCGAGCGGCTCCGTGCCGGGCCGCAGCCGACGTTCCTGGGCACCGCCGAAAAACAGCGGTCGCACGCCGCAGCCGGGCCGGTCGGCGATGTAGAGCGCTCCGATCCCCTGCGGACCGTGCAACTTGTGCGCGGTCAGCGACAAAAGATCGACCGGCAGCGTTTCGAGATCGAGCGGCAGCTTGCCAACAGACTGCGCCGCATCGGTATGAAACAGAATGTCGTGTTCACGACACAGCGCGCCGATCCCGGCGATGTCCTGCATGACCCCGGTTTCGTTGTTGACGTGCATGATAGACACGATCTGCGTGTCGGCGCGCAACGCGTCGGCAAGCGCATCGAGTCGCAGCACCCCGTCCGGGTCGGGCGAAAGACGCGTGACCTCGAAGCCTTCGTTCTCGAGTGCCTCCGCCGCGCCGAGCACGGCTTTGTGCTCGGTCGTCATCGTGATCAGGTGACGGCCGCGGTGGGCACGAAACCTCGCCCCACCGATCAGCGCGAGGTTGTCTGCTTCGGTGGCGCCGGAGGTGAAGATCAGGCAGCGTGGGGGCGCGTTCAAGAGCCGCGCGACGGCTTCGCGCGCGTCTTCGATCGCGGCGTAGGCGCGGCGCCCGGCGGCGTGGATCGAGGAAGGATTGCCGTAGGCCGCACCGGCGGCCAAGCATCGGCTCATCGCCTCGGCGACCGCGGCATCCACGGGTGTGGTCGCCGCATGGTCGAGATACACCGCTTCTGCTTCGTTGCTCATTCCGTGACGTCCCGCTGCGGCCGGCGCTCGATCGCCGCCAGGATGCCGCGCAGGATGTTGATCTCGTTCCGGTCCGGCAGCGCGCGAGCGAACAGCCGCCGCAGACGGCGCATCAGATGGCGAGGATTGTCCGGGTCCAAGAAGCCGCGCTCGACGAGCACAGCCTCGAGATGTGCGTAGAAACGCTCGAGCTCCGCGCCGGTCGCGAGCGGCACGTGGTCGTCGTGGCCGGTCGTCTGAGCAGCCTCGTCGACGGTCAGGCTCGCCATGCGCAGCTCGTAACACAGCACCTGCACGGCCATGGCAAGATTGAGAGAGCTGAATCCCGGATCGGTGGGGATCGTCAACAGCGCGTGGCAGCGATCGAGATCGTCGTTGGTGAGGCCCGACTTCTCGGGTCCGAACACGACCGCGGGCTTGCCGTCGGTGCCTTCTTCGAGCAGCCGAGCCGCGCACGCGCGGGGAGTCAGGCTGGGCCAGCCGATCGTCCGCGAGCGCGCGCTTGCGCCGGCCACGTAGGTGCAGTCGCCGAGCGCCTCGTCGAGTGAGTCGACGACGGCGGCCGATTCGAGTATGGCGCTCGCACCGGCCGCCCGCGCAGTCGCGTCTTCGTGCGGAAAGTGCTTCGGCCGCACCAGCGCAAGCTCGTGGACACCCATGTTCTTCATCGCGCGGGCCGCGGCGCCGATATTGCCCGGATGCGTCGTCCCGACGAGGATTATCCGCACGTTCATCGCAGACGGTGCGCCTTTCTATTCCACATTGCTTTGGTATTCTAGCCTGGATGCCCACCCTTGGGCCTTTCGCTCTTTACGCAATCCGACGGAACCTCGCATGATGCATCCTCTGCTGAACGTCGCCGTTATGGCAGCCAATCGCGGCGGGGACACCTTGATTCGTAGTCTGAACAAGCTGGACCGCATCAAGGTCGAGCAAAAAGGGCGCAACGATTTCGTCAGCGAAGCGGACCGCGCGGCGGAGCGCGCCGTGATGGACACGATCCTGAAGCACTACCCCGAGCACGCGATCTTAGCCGAGGAAAGCGGCTGGCACGGCGAGTCGGATCACGTCTGGGTCATCGATCCGCTCGACGGTACGACGAACTTCCTGCACGGTTTCCCGGTCTTCTGCGTGTCGGTCGCGCTAGTCGTCAAAGGCCGGCAGGAACACGCCGCGATCTACGATCCGCTGCGCCAGGAGCTGTTTACCGCGTCCCGCGGGCAAGGAGCACAGCTCAACGGTCGCCGCATCCGGGTCAGCGGCGAGACGAAGCTCGCGCGCTCCCTGCTGGGCACCGGCTTTCCGTATCGGCAATCCAACGAGGCGCTGGCACCCTACATGAAAATGTTCACCCTCGCGATCGAGGCCACCGCAGGCGTGCGCCGCCCCGGCGCTGCGGCGCTCGACTTGGCCTACGTCGCTGCCGGCCGGCTCGATGCGTTCTGGGAAACCGGCCTGTCGAAATGGGATCTGGCGGGCGGCACGCTCATGATCCGCGAGGCCGGCGGCATCGTCAGCGCGCTCAACGGTGGGGAAGACTATCTCGACACGGGCCACGTGCTGGCCGGCACGCCCAAGATCTACGGCGCGGTCGCGAAGCTGTTCGCACCGGCCATCAAGGAGATGTTCGCGGCCTAGGCTCGATCTTTAGGGCAGATCGTCGACCAAGTCGGGATCGGTCTCCGGCGGCAGCAGATCCTGCGCGCTGACATCGAGCGCCAGGGCTGTCGCGCTCGCCGTGTAGATCGACGAATAGGTACCGACGACGACGCCGACGATCAGCGCGATCGAGAACGGCCCCACCGCTTCGCCGCCGAGCAAGAGGAGCGCGACCAGCACCACCATCGTCGTCAGGCTCGTCGTCAGCGTCCGCGACAGTATCTCGTTGATAGAGACGTTCATCGACTCCTCCGGCGTTACGCCCCTCAGCTTGATGAAGTTCTCGCGGATGCGATCGAACGCGACGACCGTATCGTTGAGCGAGTATCCGATGACCGCCAGCACGGCCGCGACGACCGACAGATCGAAATCGAATTGGAACAGGGAGAAGAACCCTATCGTAATGATCACGTCGTGAACGAGGGCCGCCACCGCGCCCGCGGCGAATTTCCACTGGAAGCGGAACATGACGTAGGCGAAGATCATTAGCAACGCGAAGATCATCGCCAGGCCGCCCTGCTCGGTCAGCTCCTCGCCGACCTGCGGACCGACGAATTCGACGCGCCGAAGCTCCACGCCCGGCTCGTCCGCTTCCAGCGTTCGCTGCAGGTCGAGGCGGATCTGGTTCTGGTCGGCCTCGGGCTGCGGCGGCAGGCGCAACAGGACGTCGGTCGCCGCGCCGAAGCTCTGCACCTGAACTTCGTCGAAGCCCGCGTCCGTGAGCAGCACGCGGATGCGATCCAGGTCCGCGGCCTGCGGATAGCCGACCTCGAGCAGCACGCCGCCCGTGAAGTCGATGCCGAAAGCGAGCCCCCGAGTCGCCAGCGACGCGATGGAGATCGTGATCATGATCAGGGAAAACGCGATCGCCATGCGTCGGCGCCCCTGGCCCAGGAAATCGATACTGGTCTTTTCCTTGATGAGACGCATCGGACGCTCTAGATGGGCAGCCGCTCGAGCCGGCGGCTGCCGAACGCGAGGTTGACGATCGCGCGCGTGCCGACGATCGCGGTGAACATGGACGTGACGATGCCGAGCGACAGCGTGATTGCGAAACCCTTGATCGGACCCGTGCCGAAGGCGAACAGTACGATCGCGGCGATCAGCGTCGTGATGTTGGCGTCGGCGATCGACGACAAGGCTTTCTCGTAGCCCGCGTGAATGCTTCCCTGTACCGAGTTGTTGCCGGACAATTCCTCGCGGATGCGTTCGAAGATCAGCACATTCGCATCGACGGCCATGCCGACCGTCAACACGATGCCGGCGATGCCCGGGAGAGTCAGCGACGCCTGCAGGAGTGACAGGAGCGCCACGATGAAGACGAGATTCGACAGCAGCGCGACGTTCGCGATCAGGCCGAAGCCGCGGTAGTAGAGCGCCATGAACACGATCACGGCGAGGAAACCGATCGTCACCGCGTTGAAGCCGCGATCGATGTTGTCCTGGCCGAGGCTCGGGCCGATGGTTCGCTCTTCGACCTTGTACACCGGCGCGGCGAGCGCGCCGGCACGCAGGAGCAGCGCCAGGTCGCGCGCCTCGACCGGCGTCAGGCCCGAGATCTGGAAACGGTCTTTGAAGACGCCGCGGATCGTTGCCGTGTTTATGATCTCTTCGGATCTGACCGTCCTCGTGACGGGCTTGCCATTGACCATGCGGGTCTCTCGGCTGGTCTCGATGAACACGGTCGACATCGGTTTGTTCAGGTTCAGCCTCGTCGTCTCGAGCATGCGCTCACCGCCCGCCGCGTCGAGCGTGATGTAGACGACCGGGCCCTGGTCGAAGCCCGACTCGGCATCGATGATCTGATCGCCGGAGGCCACAATCTCGCGCTTCAAGATCTGCGATGCCTCCTGGCCGCGGCCCGGGTAGCGGCGCGAGCCCGGCGCGTTGCCGCTCAGATCGACCAGGCGGAACTCCACGGTCGCCGTTGCCGTCAAGATCTTGTCGAACAGGTTCGGATCATCGACACCCGGCAGCTGCACGACGATCCGGTCGACGCCCTGCCGCTGCACGAGCGGCTCGGCAACGCCGAGCTCGTTGACGCGGTTCCTCAAGGTCGTGATGTTCTGCTCGATCGCGAAATCTTGGCGAGCGCGTATCTGCGCCTCGCTCATGCGCACCCTGAGCGATTGACCATCGGCGCCGTCTAGGATCAAGAGCTCGGAATCGGAATCCGCGATCAGCTCACGCGCCCGCTCGAGCGTCTCGCTCGTGCGCACTTGGACCTGTATCTCGGAACCGTCGTGACGGACACGGCTGCGGATGTCGGCACCGCGCAGGATTTCGGCGAAACTCTGCTCGTACAGAGTCAGGCGCGTCTGGATCGCGGTCTCCATGTCCACTTCGAGCAGAAAGTAGACGCCGCCGCGCAGGTCGAGGCCGAGGCTCATGGGCTTGAGCCCCAGGGTCCGAACCCAGGCCGGCAGCTTCGGCGCGAGCGTCGAGGCCACGCTCGCGGTGCTCGCGAAGCCCTCGGCGAGATGCAGCCGCGCCCCGATCTGGTCTTCGACGCTCGAGAAACGGATCACCGCGCGACCGTCGTCGATGTACGCGGCCTCGGGCACGATGCCAGCCGACTCGAGCGAGCGCACAAATTCGATCACCGCGCCGTCGTCGAGATCGCGACCGTCGGTGCTGACGAGCTGCACGGCCGGCACACGCCCGTAGAGGTTCGGCACGACGAGCAGGCAGCCCAGCAACAGGATGCCGAGCACGAGCAGGTTTAGCCATGCGGGGTAACGGTTCATTCGGCGCTCGATCAGGCGGCGTCAATGGTCCCTTTGGGTACGACTGCAGAGACGGAAGACTTCTGGATTTTGATCTCGACGTTCTGCGCAATCTTGACGTTGGCGTAGTGCTCGCTGACCGACGTAACCGTGCCGAGGATGCCGCCTACCGTCATCACCTCGTCGCCGGTCGACAACGATTTGACCAGCTCGGCGTGCGCTTTCTGCTTCTTCTGCTGCGGTCGGATCAACAGGAAATAGAACGCCGCGAAGATGATCAGCATGAAAGGCAGCGCACCCAGCGGGCTACCTTGCGGCGCAGCGTCCTGTGCAAAAGCGGTGCTTATCAGAAAATCCATGTTCGTTCTTGTGAGGTTCCGGGGATGCGGTTCGAGATCGGCTGTGCGGGCGTCGATTTAAGCGCGCTATTATGGCATACGACGTTTCGTCGTGGGGATCGGCCAAGGCGCTTTCAAGCTCGCGTCGCTCTGCTCAGATCGGCGGCGCTTCCTCGCGGTAGGCCGCGCGAATCAGAGCTGCGGTCTCAGAAAGTGTCCCGGCGTCGATCGCCGCCCGCAAATCTCCCATAAGCCTCTGATAATAATGAAGATTATGTATCGTGCCGAGGCGGGCCCCGAGGATCTCGCCGCACTTCTCGAGGTGGCGCAGATAGGCGCGGCTGTAGTGTCGGCAGGTATAACAATCGCAGCTCGGGTCCAGCGGTCGCGTGTCGGCCGCGTAACTCGAGTTGCGAATCTTGACGACGCCCTCGGACGTGAACAGGTGGCCGTTTCTCGCATGACGGGTGGGAATAACGCAGTCGAACAGGTCGACGCCGCGCGTCACCGCATCGACGATGTCGACAGGTAGGCCGACACCCATGAGGTAGCGCGGTGCGTCCACCGGCATCGCGGGCATCAGACGCTCGAGGACCTCTACGCGTTCCGCCCCGGACTCCCCGACCGCGAGTCCGCCGACGGCGTACCCGTCGAAGCCGATCGCGGCAAGCTCCGCGAGCGACTCGTGTCGCAGCGACTCGTAGATTCCGCCCTGCACGATGCCGAACAGCGCCTCGCCGCGCTCGGGCGAGGCGGCTCGCAATCGGTCGAAGTGCCGCCGGCTGCGTTCCGCCCAGCGCAGCGACAGCCGCATCGATTCGCGCGCTTCCGTCTCGGTGGCGGGGTACGGCGTGCATTCGTCGAACACCATCGCGACATCGGCGTTCAGATCGTGCTGCACTTCGATCGAGCGTTCGGGCGTCAGCAACACTTCGTCGCCGTCGACCGGCGAACGAAAGCGAACGCCGTCTTCCGACAGCCTGCGGAGCGCCGCCAGCGAGAACACCTGAAAGCCGCCGGAATCGGTCAGTATCGGGCCGTGCCAGTTCATGAACTCGTGCAGCCCGCCGTGTCGGCGGATTACCGCCGTGCCCGGCCGCAACATCAGATGAAACGTGTTGCCGAGGATCATGTCGGCGCCGCTGTCGGCCACCTCCTCGGGCGTCACGCTCTTGACCGTGCCGTAGGTACCGACCGGCATGAACGCCGGTGTGCGAACCGCTCCGCGGCGAAGCTCCAGCCGGCCGAGGCGCGCGGCACCCGCGGTCGCCTGGATGACGAGCCTCATCGCGCCGACACCTCGCGCAGAATCAGCATCGCGTCGCCGTAGCTGAAGAAGCGATACTCCTGCCGGACGGCGTGCTCATAGGCGCGCAAGATCCGCTCGCGCCCGGCGAACGCGGCCACCAGCAGCAGCAGCGACGAGCGCGGCAGATGAAAGTTGGTCAATAACGCATCGACGGCGCGGAATCGATAGCCCGGCCGAATGAAGAGCTCCGTCTCGCCGGCGAACGGCTCGACGCCGCCGACTCGCGCTGCGGCCTCGAGCGCGCGCACCGAGGTCGTGCCGACAGCGACTACGCGACCAGCCCGTCGCCGGGCGCGGCCGACGGCCTCGCACGCGGCCAGCCCAACCTCGACGCGCTCGGGGTGCAGCCGGTTCTCTTCGATCCGGGCGTGTCTGAGCGTCTGAAACGTGCCGGCGCCGACGTGCAGGGTGATGAAGCAGTGCTCTACGCCTTGCTCGCCGAGCTGCTGCAACATCCGCCGATCGAAGTGCAGCCCTGCGGTGGGCGCGGCGACGGCTCCGGGTCGGCGCGCGTACACGGTCTGATATCGCTCGCTGTCGTCGGCGACGACGCCCCGCCCGAGGTACGGCGGCAGCGGCACCTCGCCGTGTGTTTCGAGATACGCCTCGAGGGGTCGGGAAAAGTCGAGCCGGTAAAGGTCGTGGTCGCGCCCGCGGACTGTCGCGCGGCAGTTGTCGGCAAACTCGATCGCGGTGCCCGCTTGCGGTGCCTTGCTGGCACGCAGCTGGGCGAGCGCCGTCCGACTGCCGGTGACGCGCTCGATCAGCGCTTCGACCTTGCCGCCGGTCGCCTTGCGCCCAACGAGTCTTGCGTTGATGACCCGCGTGTCGTTGAGCACCAGCAGATCGCCTGCCCGCAGGCAATCGGGCAAATCACCAAAGCGCCGGTCCACCAGCAAATCCTGCTCGCAATCGACGAGCAGCAGCCGGCTGCCGCGGCGCTCGGCGGCCGGGAACCGGGCGATCAGGCGCTCGGGCAGGTCGAAGTCGAAGTCCGACAACAGCATGGGCGCGCATGTTAGCAGAGGACCCGCGCGCCCATGCGGCCGAAAGGAAGACGTCTTAGGTGCGTTCCTCCGCGGAGCGGATACGGAGCTTGCGCTCGATCCGCGGACCTATCGTCACCTTCGACTCGGCCGGCGGCGCGGGATATCGGACCGCACCCGTACGGGAGTCCGGCACCTCGATCTCGAGCGTCTGCGGACGCTGATCGCGCATGATGCGAATCTTGAGCGTCTCACCCGCTTGATATGAGCCCAGGATGCGAATCGCGTGCGACACCGAGGTGGGCTTGCGGCCGTCGATATCCAGGATGACGTCGCCGTCGCGAAGCTTGAACGACTCGTCTTCCGGTGCCCGCACCACCAACATGCCGTCATCGGTACCGAAGTAACGCCCGAGATCCTCAGTGAGCTTGACCATCTCGAGGTCGCCCCAACCGTGGTCACCCGTGACGAAGACGTAACGGTTGATCTCCGGCCGCGGTGCGCCCGGCGCCGCCGGCACCGAGAAGTGGAAATCGGTGTCCGGTCCGCCGAAGCTAAAAGCGTGCGCCGACATCGAGCGCGGCGCGATCTCGACGGTCAAGGACTTACCGGAGCGCAGATACTCGACGTCGATAACGTCGCCTTCCTCGACGGCTTCCATGAACTCCAGTAGTCGCTGATTCGCGGCCTCGACCGTGTCCGCGCTCAAGGATTCGTCATTGACCGCCGTAATGACGTCGCCGGCTCTCAAGCCCGCCTCGTCGGCCGGACCGCCCGGCGAGACGCCGAGGACCTCGACGCCCTCGACCGGCCCCGAGTCTTCCGCCGCCGGGATCGTGATGCCGAGCACCGCCCGTCCGCTCAGCGCGCCGCTCCAGTAGCCGCCCGCGAGGCGCGGCAGTCGCCGTGTGCTGAGCTCGGCAACCCGCTGCGCCGCCTCCGCCAGGCGCGCCTCGGCCTCGCGCATTTCGATCTCAATATCGACCACCTCGCGCTCGATTTCGGCGCGTTGCCGCTCGACCTCGGCGCGTTCGCGCTCGGCACGCTCGCGTTCGAGCTGCGCGTGTTCGCGCTGTCGTTCGCCCTCGCCGTCCTGTGCCGCCGCCAGCGGCCCGAGCAGCAGTGCTGCGAGCAGCAGACACCCTCTGTTTCGTCCGGTCATTCGCTTAACTCCAGTCATGTCGGCGGCGGAGCGCGGTCCACCCGCCATAGCCCTCGTGCGGGTCGTCAAAACGACACCCGCTGCGCCTGCGCGTAGCGCAGACGCACCAGTGAATCCATCAGCCGCACCCGTTCCCGCCAGTACGCCTCCTGCTCCTGCCGCGTCATGCGAACGTCCGTCCGATTGAGGTGGTGGTCGATGGCGGCGATCCGGCTCTGAAGATCGTCGATCGTTGCCGTCGTGCTCGCGCGCATCACCTGCGGCTGATAATGGAGCCGGCGCAGGTCGCGCTCCAAGAGCTGCGACTGCACCATCAGGGCGTTGATCGATTGCAGGTACCCGTCCTCGTCGGGGCTGTAGGCCGGAACCGTCGGCAGCTCGCCCTCCGCCAGTGACCCGGGCGCCGGAGCGCTGGGCAGCCTCAACACCGCCAGCACCACCGTTGCCGCGATCGCGGCGCCGACCGCCCAGCGCAGGCCCTCCGGTACGCGCCGGATCAGGCCCTCGGCCTCCGCCTGCCGACGGATTCGCTGCCACACCGCGCGCGGCGGCATCGTCTCCGGCAGCTCCTTGAGCTTCGCCTGCAGCACCTCGCGCTCCGCGACGGTCAATCCACAGTTCATGTCATCGTCCTGCTCTAGTCGTTCGTCAGTCACTGCTATCCCCTTAAGCAGGGCCCGAAGGCGCGTCCGTCGAGCGGCGCCAGCGCCGTCGCGGCCTCGGCATCGAGATACGGCCGCAGCCGCTGGTAGGCGCGCGACAGCTGCGATTTCGAGAAGCTCTCGGTCTTGCCCATGAATTCCGCGATCTCCTTGTGCGTAAAGCCCTCGACGTCGTGCAGCCAGACCACCGCGCGGCTGACCGGCGTCAGATTGGCCAAGGCGGCATCGAGATCCATGGCTGTGTCCGGGTGCGGCGAGAGCCCGAGGCTCTCGGCTCGGCCCGGGGTTGTCTCGTCCCAGTCGTCATCGAGGCTCTGGCCGCGCCTGTGCCAGGCCGAGCGCAGGAACATCAGCGCCTTGCTGACGGCGATCCGCCGGATCCAACTACCGAGCGGCGCCTCGCCGCGAAAGGATTCGATACTGCGCATGACCTCGACGAAGGTCTCCTGGAGCAGGTCCTCCGCATGTACCGGCACGCGTGTGAATCGCAGGCAGATCGAGTACACCGGGGTGGCGAAAGCCCGGTAGATGATCTCGTGCGCCTTGCCGTCGCCCCGGGCGGCGCGACGGACGATCGCCGGATCGATCTCGATGTCGGAGAACTTGCTCATACCTCGCAGCTTAGATGCTCTGAACGGTAAAAAGGTCGCAAAATTGCGCCGCAGGCGGCTGGTACAGGGTGACCCCCGACCTTATACTTGTCGCCCTCCTGGAGGCGGGGCTGGTCACGGTGCCGCCGTATCGGGCAAACATGCCGGGATGGCGGAACTGGTAGACGCGCCGGACTCAAAATCCGGTTCTGGCAACAGAGTGCGAGTTCGATTCTCGCTCCCGGCACCATTCCAATCTGTGTCGGCCGCGACGGCGCGCCGGCTGAACTGTCTATGAAGCATTGTTCCAGCTGCGGCGCGCTTGTCGTCAGAAAGATTCCCGAGCACGACAACCGCGAACGCTACGTATGCCCGTCGTGCAACATCGTGCACTATCAGAACCCGCTGATCGTCGTCGGCTGCGTACCCGAGCAGGAAGGCAAGATCCTGTTGTGCAAGCGCTCGATCGAGCCACGCTACGGCTATTGGACGGTTCCGGCCGGCTTCATGGAGCTGGGCGAAACGCTGGAGCAAGGGGCCGCGCGCGAGACGCTCGAAGAAGCCTGCGCCGAGGTGCATGTCGGACGCCTGTTCGCGACGGTCGACGTCATCGATGCCGGCCAGGTGCATTTCTTCTTTACCGCCGACCTGATCGGCGGACACAGTGCCGGCGAGGAGACCCTCGAAACACGGCTATTCAGCGAGGCGGAGGTGCCGTGGGACGAGATTGCGTTTCGCAGCGGCGTGTTCGCGTTACGGAAGTACTTCGAAGATCGGGGCCGGGACCGCGGCGTGCATCGTCACGAGCTGCGCCGCTCCAGGCACGTGCGGACGAAAGGCTAGTCGCCGTTGGCCGCGAGCGCCTCGGCGAGCTGCTCGGGCGGCAGGTAGCCGCTGATCAGCGTGCCGTCCTCGAAAACCAGCGCGGGCGTGCCGCGAAGCCCGACGTCCTGCCCGAGCGCGTAGTGCGTGCTGACCTCGGCCGAGTTGCAGCTGTGCGACTCGAATTCGCGATCGAGCTTGGCGAGCGTCAGAGCCTCTCCGCGGTCGTCGGCGCACCAGACCTGCTCGGCTTTGACCCACGAGGGTGAGGTGGGCCCGTTGCGCGGATAGAGGAGGTAGCGGACCTCGATGCCGGCTGCGAGGTATTCGTCGATCTGGCTATGCAGCCGGCGGCAGAAGCTGCAGTCGATGTCCGTGAATACCGACACGGCGTGGCGTTTGTTCTGCGGCGAAAATACGATCATTCGCTCGACCGGATACGACGCCAACAGCTCGCGGCGCGCTTCGTTGCGGCTGTGTTCCGAGAGATTGACCTGCTTGTCGAGATCGATCAGGTCACCTTGCAGCAGATAGCGTCCGTCGGCCGAGACGTAGGCGACGATCGCTCCTTTGCGTATCGTGTACCAGCCCTCGATCGGACTCGCGACGACGTGCCGCGCTTCGATCTCGGGAAACCGGCTCGCGATCTTCGCCTGTACGCTTGCGAGCTCGGCGTCGTCGCCCGCCGGCCATGCGGGGCCGGTCGTCGCCAACATGAGCGCTGCGCATCCGAGTAGGGTGACGATCCGGTACATGAGCGATATTCCTGTTGTTGAGCAGTTGACGACGCTACGTTCGATATTTCATATTTCGACCCGCTCGCGATGAGCGGGTTCCCCGCAGCGCAGGGCGCCAAGTGTAGCAGCTTCGCCGTCGCGGCGGACCGCGACTAGCCTCTGGGGTGGTGGTCGCCGTGCAGGTCTTTCAGCCGCTCTCGCGCGACGTGCGTATAGATCTGCGTCGTCGACAGATCCGAGTGGCCGAGCAGGAGCTGCACGACGCGGAGATCGGCGCCGCGGTTCAACAGATGCGTGGCGAACGCGTGCCGCAGGCTGTGCGGCGACAACTTCTTGTCGATGCCCGCCTTCTGCGCATAGCGCTTGATGATGTGCCAGAACGCCTGGCGGGTCATGCGATCACCGCGGCGCGTCGGGAACAGATAGTCGGTCTGTCGCTCGAGCAATATCTCCATGCGGGGACCGTCGATGAAGTCCCTGAGCCAGCGTTGGGCCTCGTCGCCCAGCGGGATCAGCCGTTCGCGATCGCCTTTGCCGACGATCCGCAGCACGCCTTGATTGAAGTTGACCTGCGACTGCTTCAGATTGATCAGCTCCGAGACGCGCAGACCGGTGGCGTACAACAGCTCCAGCATTGCTCGATCGCGATGCCCGAGCGGTTCGTCGGTGTTCGGCGCGTTCAAGAGCGCATCCACTTCTTCTTCGGTCAGGGTCTTCGGCAAGGAGCGGCCTATGCGCGGCATCTCGATGTCGGCCGTGGGATCGTTGTCGCGCAAACCCTCGCGCATCATGTAGCGAAAAAAGCGCCGGAAGCTGGAAAGCTGGCGTGCGGTCGAGCGCGGCTTCGCGCCGCTTTCGACGCGCTTGGCGATGAAATCCAGGAGATCGGCCTTTTGTGCCTTCTCGATCGGTATGTTGCGTTCCGAGAGGCCCCGCCACAGGGTCATGAGATCGGCGCGATACGCGCCGAGCGTGTTCGCCGAGAGGCCCCGCTCCATCCAGATTGCGTCGAGGAACCGATCGACCAGCTGCTCGGAGCTGGACGGCGCGTTCGCCTCGGACTTGTTATCCTGATTGCTCGCCATAGTTACCTGAGGTCCGGGCGCCGCCAAAGGCTTCGCTCATCGCGTCCTTGCCGTCATCCGGAGGCCTTTAAAGCCCGTCAACGCAGCGGCAGCCTGCCGGCTCACCGGCGCCCGAATGCTGGCGGACGCGTCGCCAAGCGACGGATTTTTCAAGCGTTTGAGTATGAGGACGGCCCGGGGCTCGCGTAGTGATCGCTGTCACAGAATCGCCAAAGCGTTAACATAAAGTGATCTGCGTCACACCGCGGCTCGTGAACCAAGAAGCGCATTCGAGGCAGCTGCCGGAGTTGGCAATCGCTCTGCAAAATCGTTACTTTTGTCGCGCACTTGAGCCCGATATCCAAGGAATTTTCCGTTATATCTAGCCGATGACCGCCGCGACGCCGGATTCCGCACCCGGGATTCTACGCTACCTCTACGGATACTACGCCTGGTTCGCGTTCACATGCTGCGCGGGCAGCGCCGCGCTCATGGCGCTCCTTTTGCCGGGCCTCAACCGCCGCCGTGGGGCGGCCGGCCGCTGCGCCCGAGCGTTCTTTCGCCTCGCCGGCATCCGCACCGAGGTCAGGGGCCTCGAGCGTCTGCCGCAGGGCCACTGCGTCGTCGTCGCCAACCATTCGAGCTACCTCGACGGCGTCATCCTGCAGGCGTTCCTGCCGCCACGCTTCTCCTACGTAATAAAGAGTGAGATGCGCAACGTGCCGATCGCACACTTCTTCCTGCGGCGGATCGGCTCGCGATTCGTCGTACGCTTCGAGGCCGGGGCGAGCGCGCGCGACGCGCGGCGGCTGTTGCGCGCGGCGGACAACGGCGAATCGCTGGCGTTCTTCCCCGAAGGGACTTTCCTCGGACAACCGGGCCTCGGCAAGTTCCACTCGGGCGCGTTCGCGACCGCGATCAAGGGCGCCGCGCCGCTGGTGCCGGTGGTCATTCACGGCTCGCGCGCCATCCTGCCGACGGGCGCGATGCTGCCGCGGCGTGGCGACCTCGGTATCGATATTCTCGATCCGGTGACGCCGGACCACCCGTCGTTTGCCCGGCACAAGAGCCTGGCCAAGCACGCCCGCCAGCAGATTCTCGAGGTACTCGACGAGC
>JBFGFX010000043.1:0-17898 GCA_041579335.1 Woeseiaceae bacterium
CGTCGTCGGGATGTCCATGTCCTGGAGGTCGGGGTGCTCGAGCACCCGTTCCGGCGTCTCGCCGATCGGGATCTGCCACAGATGCTCGCCGCTGTTCATGTCGATCGCCGTGATGTGGCTGTACGGCGGCTTGAACAGCGGCAGGCCGTCCGGCCCGCGAATCTGATCGGAGCGCAACGCCGCCCAGCGGCTCATGGTCTTGCCGGTCGGCTTCTCGATCTGCGCGTCGCGCTCCTCGCCGGAGACGATAATGCGTGACGAACAGGCTGCGCGGCTCGATACGTAGAGAATACCGGTCTCCGGATCGGCGACCGTCGGCCCGTCGATGTTGGTGCCGCCACCGTCTCCCGGGCACCAGTACGCGGCGCGATAGCCCAGATCGTTGTCGCGATGCAGCGGCGGATTGAACAGCGGACCGATCTTGTGATCTTTGAGCGCCTCGATCGCACGCTCGCGAAGCGTCGGCGTAAAGTCGATCAGGTCGTCGTAGGTCAGCCCCTGCATGCCGTACGGCGCGGGCCTGGTCGGGAACGGCTGGGTCGCCGAGAGCTTCTCGCCCGGCATCTCCGAGGGCGGCACCTCTACCTCCTCGATCGGCCAGATCGGCTCGCCGGTCTCGCGATTGAACGTGTAGGCGAAGTTCTGCTTAGTCGTTTGCACGACGATCGGTACCGCTTCGCCGTCGATGGTCACGTCGAGTAACACCGGTGCGGTCGGCGTGTCGTAGTTCCAGATGTCGTGGCGCACGAGCTGGTAGTGCCAGGCGCGTTCGCCGCTTGCCGCGTTCAAGGCGATCAGGCTGGTGCTGAACAGGTTGTCGCCCGGGCTGAAGCCGCCGTAGTAATCGATCGTGACGCCGTTCGTCGGGATATAGACGAGGCCGCGTTCGAGATCGGCCGCCATCGGCGCCCACGACGAGACGTCGCCGGTGTATTGCCACGCGTCGTTCTCCCAGGTTTCGTGACCGACCTCGCCGGGCTTGGGGATGACGTGAAACTTCCACAGGAACTCGCCGGTCGCGGCGTCGTAGGCGAGGATGTCTCCCGGCACGTTCTCGATGCGCGACTGGTAATAGCCCTGCTCGTGCGAATTGCCGACGACGACGACGCCGTTGACGACGATCGGCGGCGACGAGGTCGTGATGTAGCCGGTCTCGAGCGGCAGGCCCTCGTACACGTCGTATTCGTAGCCGAAGTCTTTGAGCATGTCGACAACCCCGGTCTTCGGGAAGCCCTCGATCGGCACGGGCTCGCCCCAGTTCTCGAGCGGGCGGCCGGTCGCAGCGTCCAGCGCGGTCAGGAAGAACGCGGGTGACGAGATGTAGATCACCTCGCGCCCGTCGACTTTCGCATACGCGACGCCCTTGCCGTAGTCCTTGCGCATCGAGTACTCGTAGCGGCCGGTCTTCGGTTCGCCGTAGGACCATAGGAGCTCGCCGTTCGCGGGATCCAAGGCGACGACATAGCGCCGCGGTCCCGCAACGGTGTAGAGGCGCCCGTCGATGTAGCTCGGTGTGGAGCGGCCGCTTTGCGCGTTGAAGCTCGCGCCGTCCCAGACCCAGGCCTCTTCGACGTCTTCGAAGTTCTCCGCGTTGATCTGATCGGCCGGCGTGTAGCGCGTGTGGGCCGCGTCGCCGCCCAGGTATTCCCATTGCCCGCCGGCCGTGCCCGGTCCGGACGACACCTGCGCCCGCGTCGATTCGCCGTCTTCGGTCGTCGCCGTCTCCTGCGAGCAGCCGGACAGCCCGAGCGCCGTCAGTCCCAGGATCCCAAGGCTCAGACGGCATGCCCAAAATACAGTCAAGTTGGTCATCGATCGCTCCCCTCGAAGGCGTCGCCGAGTCGCCGGTCTGGCCATTTTTATCAGCCGCTCGCACCGCAGGCTCAGGCTCGGCTCAGGCGGCCGAGTGTACGCCAAATCCCTACATGTTGGAGCCAAAAATCCGCATTTGCTACGCTCTGTGAAACCTGCCGGGAGCACGAGTGCACGAAGCCTTCCTCAACCTCATCACCCGCATCAGCGATCTGATGTGGGGACCGTGGACGATGCTGTTCATCGCGTTCGTGTCCGTGTTCCTGACGGTAAAGGCGCGGTTCTTCCAGGTATCCAGTTTCGGCTACATCTTCCAGAAGACCTTCGGCCAACTCTTCGATCGGTCGGGCGACGCAAGCCGCGAGCGAATGACGCCGTTTCAGGCGACCAGCACCTCGCTGGCCGGGACGGTCGGCATGGGCAACATGGCGGGAGTCGCGACCGCGCTGTCGATAGGCGGTCCCGGGGCGATCTTCTGGATGTGGCTGTTGGCGTTCTTCGGCATGATCACGAAGGCCGCGGAGATTACGATCGCGGTTCACTATCGGGACGTCGACGAGAGCGGCCACGTGCACGGCGGTCCGATGCATTACATCCGCAAAGCGCTCGGCTGGAAGGCGCTCGCGACGCTATTCAGCATCGGCGTCGCGATCAACTGTTTCTTCAGCTCGTCGATGCTGCAGGCGCATACCGTAGGCCGGGCGTTCGACGCGACCTACGGCTTGAGCCCCTACTTGACGACCGCCGCGATGGCGGTGATCACCGCGATCGTCGCCGTCGGCGGCGTCCGGCGCATCGGCCGGTTTTGCGAGCGGCTCGTACCCTTGATGACGGTGCTGTATCTCGTCGGCGGTCTGATCATCGTCTTCGCCAACCTGCCGGTGCTGCCGGACGTGCTCGGCCGAATCCTGACCTACGCATTCGCCCCAGCGCCCGCCATCGGCGGATTCGCGGGCGCGGCCGTTCTGGCCGCAATCCAGATGGGTATGGCGCGCGGCATGTTATCCAACGAGGCCGGTCTCGGCACCGCGCCGATGGTGCACGCAAACGCGGAAACCGAGCATCCATTTCGTCAGGGCCTGTGGGGCGCCGCGGAAGTGTTCCTCGATACGACCGTCATTTGCACGATTACCGCGTTCATCATCCTCGCGTCCGGCGTGCTGGCCAACGGCGACTCGGGCATCGAGCTGTTGCTCGATGCCTTCGCGACCTTCTATTCGCCGCACGTCGCTGGCGCTTTCATCTCCGTCGCGATTCTGACGTTCTGCCTGTCGACGCAGATCGGTTTCTTCGTCTACTTCGAGACGGCGCTGGTCGATCTTTTCGGCGAGCGCGCGTTTCGTTACCTCAAATGGCTCTATTTTCTTCCGGGCGTCGTGTTCGCCGGTATCACAAACATCGATCAGCTATGGGCGGTGGCGAACATCTCGGTAGCGGCGAGCGCGCTGCCCAACCTCGTTGCGCTGCTTGCGCTGAGCGGCGTCTTTCTGACCCTGATGCGTGACTATCTGAACGGCGACCGCAGATACGCGACGGTGCGAATCGACCGGAGCCGCGAGTACGTCAGGGTCGCGGCTCGAGCTTAACCGGAGTATCACCCGCATGACAAAACACAGGCTCGACGAAACGGCTGCCGGCGTCTATATCATTTCGGCGACGCCGTTTAGCGAAGATGGTGCACTCGACCTCGCCAGCGCGGAGCGCTTGGTCGATTTCTACATCGACAAAAGGGTAACCGGTATTACGATACTCGGCATGATGGGAGAGGCGCCGAAGCTCGCGCCGGACGAGTCCGAGACGTTCCTCCGACGGGTGCTTGCGCACGTCGACGGCCGCGTGCCGGTGATCGTCGGCGTCTCGAACGCCGGTCTCGACAACCTCGTGCGCCTCGCGATGTCGAGCATGGAGCAGGGCGCCGCCGGGGTCATGATCGCGCCGATTCCGGGTCTCGGGACCGAGGACAAGATCTACCGCTATTTCCGCCAGGTCTTTGCCGCGCTGGGACATGACGTGCCGGTCTGCTATCAGGACTATCCGTTTTCGACGCGCTCGGAGATCTCGGTCGCCCTGTTCAACCGGTTAGTCCGCGAGTTCGATCAGCTCGTGATGCTGAAGCACGAGGAATGGCCCGGGCTCAACAAGCTCACCGAGGTGCGCCGGACCGCGGCCGAGGAAGCGATCCGGCGCGTGTCGGTGCTGGTCGGCAACGGCGGCCTCTATCTGCCGCAGGAGCTCGCGCGCGGCGCCGACGGGGCGATGACCGGTTTCGCCTATCCGGAGATGCTCGTCGAGGTCGTGCGCTTGCACCGAGACGGCGAGATCGACAGAGCCGAGGATCTGTTCGACGCGTATCTTCCGCTGGTGCGGCACGAGCAGCAGCCGGGCTTCGGTCTGGCGCTGCGCAAGGAGGTGCTGCACCGGCGCGGCGTGATCGCGTCGCCCAAAGTCCGCGCGCCGGGACCGACGCTTACGGCCACCGATCACGAAGAGCTGACGCGCCTGATCGGCCGCGTCGAACGAAACCTAGAGGCAATATGACATGGATCTCGGATTGATTGACAAACGGGCGCTGGTGCTGGCATCGAGCAGCGGCTTAGGCTTAGGTATCGCCACGAAGCTGTGCCAAGAGGGCGCCAACGTCCTGCTCTGCGGCCGTTCGCAGGACACGCTCGAGAACGCGGCGGATGCCCTGACGAATGCCGGGCCCGGCAGCGCGCATTACATGGTGGCCGACCTCGCCGATCCCGCGAGCGCGAAAGCCCTATTCGATGCGGCCACCGAATGGCTCGGCGGCGTCGACATCCTCGTCAACAACACCGGGGGTCCTCCGCCGGGCGGCATCGAGGGTCAGGAGACGGATATCTGGCGCAGCCAATTCGACACGATGGTCGTCAGGCTGATCGAGATCAGCAATCTGTGTCTGCCCGGCATGCGCGATCACGGCTGGGGCCGCATCCTGACCGTCGCTTCGTCCGGCGTCGTCCAGCCGATTCCGAATCTGAGTATCTCGAACACGATTCGAGCGGCGCTGGTGGGCTGGAGCAAGTCTCTGTCCAACGAGGTGGCGGCCGACGGCATTACGGTGAACATCCTGGCGCCCGGCCGCATCCAGACGGCGCGTACCAAAGAGCTCGATGGCGCGGCCGCGAAGCGCCAGGGCAAGTCGATCGAAGAGGTCCAGAAGGCATCCGCGGCGACGATTCCCGCGCGGCGGTACGGCACCGTCGAGGAGTTCGCGTCGGTCGCGGCGTTTCTCGTCTCCGAACCCGCGAGCTACGTCACCGGCGGCATCATACGCTGCGACGGCGGCTTGATTCGTAGCGTCTGAGGGGAGCGGAGATGTCTCGGTTCGATCTGACGATAACGGGCGGCACGGTCGCGAACTCGGCCGAGACCTTCGAGGCCGACGTCGGCATCAAGGACGGCCGCATCGTCGCGATCGCGAAAGACCTGACCGGCGCCGCGCGCACGATCGATGCGCGCGGCAAACTGGTGCTGCCCGGCGGCATCGAGGGGCATTGCCACATCGAGCAGGAATCCTCGGGCGGGATCATGACTTCCGACGACTACTATTCCGGCAGCGTCTCGGCGGCGTTCGGCGGCAACACCTGCTTCATCCCGTTTGCGGCACAGCATCGTGGACAGAAGCTCGGCGAGGTGCTCGATAGGTATCACGGCCGCGCGGCGCCGAAATCGGTAATCGACTACGCGTTCCATCTGATCATCTCCGACCCGACCGAGGAGGTGCTTTATGAGGAGCTGCCGCAGGCGATCGAAGGCGGCGTCACCTCGTTCAAGGTCTACATGACCTACGACCGGTTGATCGTCGACGATGTGCAGATGCTCGAGATCCTGGCGGTCGCAAAGAAGCACGGCGCGTTGACGATGGTGCACGCCGAGAACAACGCGATGATCAAGTGGATGAGCGCGCGGCTGGTGGAATCGGGTCACGAGGCGCCGAAGTATCACGCCCTGAGTCATCCCCGGGTCGCCGAGGCGGAGGCGATCAACCGCGCGATCGCGCTCGCCGGCTTTCTAGACGCGCCGATCCTGATCGTGCACGTCTCCACCGAAGCGGGAGCACGAATCATCGCCGAGGCGCGCTACGCCGGCTTGAAAGTCTTCGGCGAGACCTGCCCGCAGTACATGTTCCTGCACGCCGAGCAGATGGACTTACCCGACATGCACGGCGCGCAGCTCTGTTGCAGCCCGCCGCTCCGCGACCGCGCGTCGCGCGAAGAGATCTGGCGCTGCCTGCAGAACGGCACGTTCCAGGTGTACTCGTCGGACCATGCGCCATACCGCTTCGATGAGTCCGGCAAGCTGCACGCGGGGCCGAAGCCCGCTTTCCCCAAGATCGCGAACGGTCTCCCGGGCATCGAGCTCAGGCTGCCGCTCTTGTTCTCCGAGGGCTACGTCAAGGGCCGTATCTCGCTCAACCACTTCGTACAGCTCGCGGCCGGCAACGTGTCGAGAATCTACGGTCTCGACCACCGCAAAGGGTCGATCACCGAAGGCAAGGATGCGGACGTCGCGATCTGGGACCCGGATACGACGCGCACGGTGCGCGCCGAAGCCCTGCACGACAACATGGACTACACGCCCTATGAAGGTATGGAGATCGTCGGCTGGCCCACGACCGTGATTCGGCGCGGCGAGGTCATCGTGGAAAACGGCGCGCTGCAGGCGGAGCGGGGCTCGGGCGAATTCGTCGCGCGCAATACCGTGGACTGCACGGGCATGCCCGGCAGGCTCGCGCCGGAGCTCGATCCGCGAAAGAACTTCGGCGTCGATCTCGAGCTATGAGCGGCAAACGAATACTCGTCATCAACCCGAATTCGAACGCCGTAGTGACGAACGCGATCGACGCCGCGGTCGATTCGTATCGTCGCGCCGATGCGCTCGGCATCGAGTGCATTACGCTCGACGAAGGGCCGTTCGGCATCGAGACCGATGACGATATCCTGGCGGTGGCGCCCCTGGTCGTCCGGGAGGTTTCGTCGAGGAACGGGGACTATGATGCGTTCATCATCGCCTGCTACAGCGATCCGGGCCTGGAGGAGTGCCGAGCGAACTCCTTAAAGCCGGTGTTCGGCATACAGGAAAGCGCCGTCACGCTGTGCGCCACCGGCGAACGCCGCTTCGGCGTGCTCGCATTGAGCCGCGGTTCGATAGAGCGTCACATCGCGTACATCAGGAGCTTGGGATTGCAGGCATTCTACGCGGGCGAACGGCCCATTGACGTCAGCGTCGCCGAGGCGGCCAGCGAGCCGGGAACGCTCGACACGATCATCGCGGTCGGGCGCGAGCTCATCGACGAGGACGGCGCGGAGACGGTGATACTGGGCTGCGCCGGCCTCGCGGCCCATCGCCGGGCGGCCCAGGAGCGCCTTTCCGTGCCCGTCATCGATCCGGTGCAGGCCGCGGTCACGATGGCGAGCCGGAGTGTTTGCGAATGAAGCGGCGCGTCGTGTCCGGCGCCGAATGCGGAGCGGCTCGGGCCTGGTCTCGCCGCCGCTTCGTCAGCGCCGCGGGCGGCGCGACGCTGGCTCTCGCCGCGCACGGACCCGCGCGAGCCGCTCGCATCACGGCGCGCGAGGCGCTGGCCATGGCGACCGCGCGGCGGGAGGAGCTCGTCGAGCTGCTCGAGGCGCTGATTCGCGTTCGCAGTCACTCCGGTGAGACCGCGGCTGCGGCACAGGAAATCGTCAAGGAGTTTCTTGAGCGATTGCCCTACCGCATCGAGGCGTCGGCGGATAGGCCGAGCGAGTACGAGGATCATGCCGAATTCATGCCGCCGAACCCGCCGGGTGACGGGCCGTTCGTGAACGTCGTTGCGCATCCGACGACAGGCGATGCGCGACACGCGCTGTTCGCGCATATCGATACGCACATTGTCGAAGACGGCTGGTTGACGAATCCCTACGAGCCGGAACTGAAGGGCAGTCGGCTGTACGGCCTCGGCGCCTCGGACGACAAAGGCGGCATTGCCGCAATGCTCGTCGCTGCGGCGGCGCTCGCGGACCAGGACGGACCCCTGCCGATCGTCATGAGTCTGCACGGCAAAGGTGGCGGCAGCCGCGGCAGCCTGCCCGTGTTCGAGCGCTTCCGCCGTTCCGGACGTGCGCTCGATGCGGTGCTCTACGTGCATCCGGCCGAAACCGGCCGCGGCCTCGACGACGTCAAGACCGAAGTCCAGGGAGTCCTCGACCTCGAGCTCGCGGTGACCGGCTGGCGAGCGCCGCCAATGGAGATCAACAGCATCGATTCGGCGCCATGGCGCTTGGGTGGCAACGCCCTCGACGTTTGCCTCGCCGCACTGGCCCATCTTCGCGGCACCGCGTTCCGGAGCATCCCCTTGAATCTCGGCATCGTAGAGGGCGGCGATCGCATCGGGTCCGTCGCCACCGATGCGTCGGCCAAGTTCCGGCTGAAGTTCGCGGGCGAACATTCGTGGCGCGCTCTACTCGAGAGCGGCCGTCGGGAGGTCAACAGATTCGTCGCGGCGCACGGCAGGGACCCGGCCGCAGACGGCTCCTTCGAGGTCGATCTAAAGACCGTCGGCTATCGCACCAATCCCGGCGCTTCGGACTGGGATGCGCCGGCTAGCCGCATGCTTCGTCGCGCTATCGAAGGCGTCACCGGTAAAGCGCCGGTCGCGTATCCGAATCACTATGCCGGCGACATCCGCTACCCGATACGCCTGCTCGGCGCACCCGCGTACGGCATCGGCTCCATCGGTGGCAATTTTTACGGCCCCAACGAGTGGGTGGATGTCGACGACCTCGTGCGGCTCGTCGCGGTCGTGATTGGCACCCTGAGCGGCTGGGCGGAGCTGTAAGACCGGCCGAGCTGTTAGGTCGCCCGCCCGGGCGGGCTCCTACGGCTGGGTCGAGCGGGTCGCCCGCCGAGGCGCGGTCAGACGCGCTTGATCGCAGCCGAGATCTTGTCGAGCGCGTCCTCGATCATCGACCGACTGGTGCCGAGGTTCATGCGCATATGGCCGGCGCCGCCGGTGCCGTAGTTGGAGCCCGGATTGAGCTGGACGTGCGCGTTCTCGACGAGCCATTTCTCGAAGTAGTGCTCGGCGCTTTGCAGCCCTTCTTTCGCGGCCATCTTCTCGCAGCCGATCTCGTCGGCGACCTCGCTGACGTCGAGCCAGGCAAGGTAGGTACCCTGCGCTTTCTTGTATTTGACGCCCGGCATCCGCTCCTTGATATAGGCCTCGACGAACCCGTGATTCGCGTCGAGGTACGGCCGCAGTTGATCGAACCACTCCGCGCCTTCGCGGAACGCGGCCTCGGTGGCGAAGACGCCGAGCGTGTTGAGATCGGCGCGATGCATCCAGCGCACGCGCTCGAGCAGCGTCGGGTTCGTCGAGTAGAAGTAGGCATGCTTCAGGCCGACGATACTGAAGGTCTTGCTCGCCGACTTGTAGGTAAGGCTGTTGTTGACGATGTCCTTGTCGGGCAGGGTGGCGAACGGCGTGTACTTCTGGCCGTCCATGACGAAGTCGCAGTGGATCTCGTCGGCCAGCACGACCACCTGGTGCTTGAGGCACAGCTCGCCCATGCGCAGCAGGTCTTCCTCGGACCAGCAGTTGCCGGTCGGATTCTGCGGGTTGCATAGCAGGAACGCCTGGCAGTCGGGCGTCATCCGCGCCTCGAAATCGTCCCAGTCGATGTGGTACACGCCGTCCTCGTCGACGTACATCTCGCTGTCGTTGACCAGCGTGCGGCTTAGCCGCAGGTCCGTATAAAAACCGTTGTAGGTCGGCGTATTCATCAGCGTCTTGGTGCCGGGTCGGGACACGGCGTTCAACGTCGAGATCAGCCCGTTGTGCACGCCGGAGCACATCGTGATCGTGTCGACGTCGATGTCGACGCCGTAGCGGGTCTTGTTCCATTCGACGATCGCTTCCGCGAGCGAGTTCGTGTCGGCGAGATAGCCCCAGTTCTCGTGCGCCGCGCGCTTCTGGAGGGCCTCGGTGATGCAGGGCGCGACGTGAAAGTCCATGTCGGCCACGCCCATACCGATCTCGAAGTATTCGTCGCCGAACAACGCGATCTGGGCGTCGTACTTGTGGCAATTGGAGCCGACGCGATCGACGACTGTGTCGAAGTCGTACCTGCCGCCGCGCGTTTTGCGCGACTTGCTTTCGGCAGCGGCCGCAACGTTGGCGCTTCCGGCGACGGCGCCGGCGAGCGCGGTCATGCTGGCGCCCTTTAAGAACGTGCGGCGATCGAGACCGATGATCTTTGACATGTGACCCCCCAGATGCCTGTGCGTGGACTCAGGAACTCGTGAACATCGCCATAGAATAGTCGCATCGGCCGAGGGTCGCAAAACGCGTCACGCATTACGTAATATGCCCGCGGCCGCGCCGGCGACCCCGTCGGAACTCACTTGCGATCTGCAATCATTATTGCGTTCAACGCTTCGTCGCCGTGCTCGAGCTCGGTGTCGCCCGCGGGATACCGACTCAGGGACAGGATGTAGGCGAGCACCGCAACGTATTCCTCGTCGCGCAGCGAGCCCGGATTGCTCTCGGGCATGGACGCCGCCATCACGGTGTAGAAGAGCCCCAGCGGCTGCCCCGCCCACCGTTTCAGCACCGGGCGAAAATACTTTTTATCGTGACAGGTCAGGCAGCTGTCTTTGTAGAGCTGCTCACCCGCTTCGGCCTGCGCTTTGGTGTAGACGGCATCGTTGACGGTGCGTGGGTCGGCTGCCGCGCCGACGCTCACGCCCAGCGCGATTGCCAGGAACAGAAATTGGCTTGCCGTTTTTTGCATGGCGTATCCTGCCTTATGCGCCGGCACTCGTACGCGAGCGCCGCTTTTTCGTAGACCGCGCCTCGACGGCATTCGTTCAAAATGCGTCGGCTACTCCTCGTAGAGCGCCATCGCCGTCAAGGTCGGGCCGGTCTGCAGCACGACGTACTGCTTGCCGTCGTGCACGTAGGTCATCATGCCGTAGCGGGTGTCCGCCGGCGATTCGACCCTGCCGAGCGGGTCGCCGGTCGCTTTGTCCGCTGCGTATACATAAGGTGTCCCGTCGCTGCCGTTGCCGGTGTAGATCAAGAGCGTCTTGGTGACGACCATCGGTGCGACGGTCAGGCCGTAGCCGGTGTTGGGGATATCAATGCCGGCAAGGTCCGGATGATCGAGCACGATGTCCGGCGTCTCGCCGACCGGGATGTGCCACAGGTGATCGCCCGTATTCATGTCGATCGCCGTGATGCGGTTGTACGGCGGCTTGAACATCGGCAGACCGTCGGGACCGCGAACGCCGAATCCGGACAGCACTGCGTAATCGGCGATCGTCGTTCCGGTCGGCGCGTCGAGGATCGCATCGCGCTCCGCACCCGGCGCGATGACTCGCGTGGTGCAATGTTTTCGCGACGTGACGTAGAGTATGCCGGTCTCCGGATCGGCGGCCGCGGGACCGTCGATGTTGACGCCGCCGATGTCGCCCGGACACCAGAGCGAGCCTTTGAGCTCCATGTCGTTGTCACGATGCAGCGGCGGCTGGAACAGCGGGCCAATCTCGTAGTCCGCGAGGATGTCGATCATTCGCTGCCGCAACTCCGGCGTGAAGTCGATCAGGTCGTCGTGGGTCAGCCCCTGGATATCGAAGGGCGCCGGCCTGGTCGGGAACGGCTGCGTCGCCGACAGTTTCTCCCCGGGTATCTTCGAGGCCGGCACCGGCCGCTCCTCGATCGGCCAGATCGGCTCGCCGGTTACGCGATTGAACGTGTACGCGAACGACTGTTTCGTGACCTGCACGACGATCGGCACCGTCTCGCCGTTCATCGTGACGTCCAGCAACACCGGCGCGGTCGGCGTGTCGTAGTTCCAGATGTCGTGATGCACCAGTTGGAAGTGCCACTTGCGTTCGCCGGTCGCGACGTCGAGTGCGATCAGGCTGGTGCTGAACAAGTTGTCACCCGGCCTGAAACCGCCGTAGAAGTCGATCGTCGCGCCGTTCGTCGGGATGTAGACGAGCCCGCGTTCCTGATCGGCGGCAAGCGGGGCCCACGAGGAGATGTCGCCAGTCCATTGCCACGCGTCGTTCTCCCAGGTCTCGTGGCCGAACTCACCCGGTCCCGGAAGCACGTTGAATTTCCACAGGAATTCGCCGGTCTTCTTGTCGTAAGCGAGTATGTCGCCCGGGATGTTCTCGATGCGCGACTGGTTGTAGCCCTGCTCGGCCGAATTACCGACGACGATGACGTCGCCGACGACGATCGGCGGTGAGGACGAGGTGATGTAGCCTTTCTCGAGCGGAATCCCGTCGTACGGGTCGTACTCGTGTCCCAAGTCCGCCAGCAAATCGACGACGCCGGTCTCCGGGAAGCCGTCGACCGGGACTTTGCCGCCGAAGCCTTCGAGCGGGTAGCCGGTCCCGGCATCGAGCGCCGTAAGGAAGAACGCCGGCGATACGATGTAGATGACGCCGCCGCCGTCTACTTCGCTGTAGGCGATCCCCTTGCCGTAGTCCTTGCGCATCGAATACTCCCAGCGGTAAGTATTCGGCTCGCGGTAGGACCAGATCGTCTCGCCCGTGCCCGGATCGATCGCGACCACGTGCCGGCGCGGCCCGGCGACGGTGTAAAGCACGCCGTCGACGTAGCTCGGCGTCGAGCGGCCGCTCGCGGCGTTGAAGCTCGCGCCGTCCCACACCCAGGCCTCCTCGAGGTCCTCGAAGTTGTCCG
The DNA here is from genome assembly GCA_041579335.1 of Woeseiaceae bacterium. Lineage (GTDB taxonomy): Bacteria > Pseudomonadota > Gammaproteobacteria > Steroidobacterales > Woeseiaceae > JBFGFX01. The sequence continues at coordinate 12,530 of JBFGFX010000043.1, forward strand.
CATCGATAAGGTCGGCCGGTGAATAACGGGTGTGATGCGAATCACCGCCCAAGAAATGCCACTCACCGTCGGCCGTGCCGGGGCTCTGCTGTGCGGGCGCCGGCTCGGCATCGATGCCGATCAGGCCGGCAGCGACGGCACACAGCGACCACCGCGCCGTGCTCCGCGTCATGCGAGCGTCGTTCATTGCGTTCCCCCTGCCTTGGTAATCGCAGATTTATGATTCTAAGTGAAAGTCTGTGCGGAAGTTCAACGGACCGAGACGCTCACTCTGCGCCCGGGCCATTCTGCAGCGCGTCCCGAGTCAGCTTGACGATCAGGTCCACCTCGGCAGAGGTCATGGCGAACGTCGGCGTGTAGCGTAGCGATCGTTTGCCGCCGTGAATGACGCCGAGACCCTGCGTGCGCAGGTACTCCTCGGTGCTGCCCGCACCGTAGCACTTGTAGCGCTCGGCGAGCTCGCAGCTCACCAAGAGCCCGGTCCCCTGGACCTTGGTGATAGCGTCGCCCTGCTCCTGCATGAGCTGCTCGAATTTGTCGCACAGCTCCCGGCCGCGTTCGCGGATATTGCGGCGAAGCTCCGGCGTCAGCGCCTCGAGCACCGCGATCGCAACGTCCAATGCTCGTGGATTGCTCGTCATCGTGTTGCCGTAGATACCGGGGCGATAGAGGTTCGCAGCACGTTCCGTCAGCGCGAGCACGGACAGCGGATATTGACCCGCGTTCAGCGCCTTCGAATAGGTCTCCATGTCCGGAGGCGGCAGTTCCTGGAAGCCCGGATAGTCGACGATCGACAGCACGCCGTGAGCACGCAGGCCCGCCTGAATCGAGTCGATCAATAGCAGCGTGCCGTGCTCGATCGTCAGCTCGCGAGCGCGTCGATAAAACTCGGGTGAAACCGATTGGCCCGGATCACCTTCCCCCATGACCGGTTCCATGAACATCGCCTCGATGAAATAGTCGTCGTCGTCGGCGCGCGCGAACGCTTTCTCGAGCTCGGCTGTGTCGTTCGGCCGCACGGTAATCAGGTATTCCCGGTTCGCGAACGAGCGCAGGTATTTCCGATACTTGCCGATCGACGAATCCGAAAAATGCGCTGGCCGATCGGTGCGGCCGTGGAAGCTGCCCGTCAGCGTCAAGCCGCGCGCCGCTCGACCCTCGTACCGGCCGCCGGGATCCGTCAGCGTCTTGGCGTTGACGTCCGCCAGCCGCGAAGCCATCGTGACCGACTCCGAACCGCTGTTTAAGCACAGGAAATGGCTGAACGGTTCGTCGCCGGAGCGGGTGTGGCCGATCTCTTCCCTGAGCTTCTCGACGAACAACATCTGGCTCACGTTCGGCGTCATGATGTTGGCCATGACGTGCGGCCGATTCATCGCCTCGAGCACGGCGTCCGGGGCGTGACCGAGGCCGAGCATACCGTAACCGCCACAGTCGTAGACGACGGCGCCCTTCAGCGAGACGACCCACGGCCCTTTCGCGCCGGCGACGACGTAAGGGCTGACCGCGTCGGTCGGGTAGAAATTGACGATGCGCCGCTGCACGGCTGCGACCTGCTCCGCCTCGTCGAGGGCGAGTAGCTCCGGCCGAGAGCGACGCAGGGCCTCGAAATACGCGTAGGCCTCCGCGATCGCCGCGCCGAGCGTCGCGTCGCGCGTCAGAAAATTGCTGATGACCTGATCATCGAGACCCGTCGTCCATGCGACGCCGCCGTGCCGGCGCATGCTTTTCAGGCGCTCTAGATGGATGCGCTCGTCCACGGCATCGGCTCGCTGGGCCATGAGAAATCTCCTTGAAATACAGCGAAATACGCCATTCTAGCAAACCCGATCCGGGTGTGACCGTGTGAATCTCACGATATGTGATGGCCTTGACGCCGTTCTCAAGGGCAGGGTCGCGCGCCGCACTTCGGCGCGACTCGACATAATCCGGCCGCGTCGACGTAGCCGCCGGCCGCTGCCGGGGAGCGTAAGGGCGGCACGTCGAGCGCGATGGTTTTGAGACGCGTGTCGTGGCGGGGGTCTGTCCGGTCGCTATGCTGATCCTCTGCACTCAAGACGTTGCGCGAGCCCTGCCGGTGCCGCCATCGGCGCCCGGTTTACCTATAAGAAATAGGAAGTTGAATGTCGTGTCCGTGACCAGCCACAGCCAGCCAAAGCTTGCTCGGCTGCTGGTTTGCAGCCTCTTGGCGCTGACCGCGGGCTGCTCCACACTATTTCCCGAGCAGACGCCAGAGGAGCCGGTGGTCGTGCCGCGGCTGCCGCCGGATCTCAAGCCGCCGCCGCGGCCCGTGGAACCGCCGCCACCGGCACCGGCGCCTGTGCCCGTGCCGCAGGAGATCGAACCCGAGCCCGCGCCGGAACCGATCGAGGGGTCGAAGATCGCCGTGTTGCTGTCGGATCGTACCCCCGCGTTCGAAAACGTCGCCAATGCGCTCGCGGCGAAGCTTGGCCAGGTCGATATCTACGATCTGTCCGACAAGAGCCTGACGCCGAAGGAAACGGTCGACAGCATCAGGATGACGGGGATCGAGGTCGTCGTCGCAATCGGCTACCGGGCGGCGAGCATGGCAGCGTCGTTCGAGTCGACGCCCGTCATCGTCTCGCAGGTGTTCAACGTCGGCGAGATCGATTTCAGCGCCGGCAACGTCAAAGGCGTCTCGGTGCTGCCGCCGCTCGATCTGCAGGTCGAGGCGTGGCGGGCGATGAATCCCAACCTGACCAGCATTGGCGCGATCCTCGGCACCGGCCACGAGCAGCTCATCGAAGAGGCGACGCGCGCGGCCGCAGAGCGAGACATTCGGTTTCAATACCGGCTCGCGCAGTCCGACCGCGAGACGCTGTATTTGTTCACGCGGCTGGTTCCGGACATCGACGGCTTCTGGCTGTTTCCGGACAACCGCATCTTGAGCACGAGCATCCTGAAACAGCTGTTGACCTACGCATCGCGCCACCGCGTACAGGTCGCCGTCTTCAACGACTCGCTGCTGTCGCTGGGCGCGACGATCAGCACGACCTCCGTGGATGCGAACGTTGCGGACACGATCGTGACGGTCGCCAATCGGCTGCTTGAGGGCGATGGTCAGGAAGTGCCGTCGGTGACGCCCTTAAGTGAGATGGAGGTGCGCACGAGCCGCTCTCCGGTGGAACAGGTCGCGAGCGAAGGTGGCGACACCACCGAGGGGGCACATTGAGGACGTGGATCTCATCGGTTTTGAGCCACTCGAAACTCCGCGATGACTTGAGGCGACTCATGAGTTTCGGGGGGCAGCGCGTCCTCATCCACGAGATCATGTCGCTGCAGATCCTTATCACGGCGATCATCGGCGCGCTGGCCATCGCCGGCTTGTACTGGGGCGGCCAATGGGTTCTGCAGAAGAACTACAGCCGCTGGGCGATGCAGTGGACCGATGAGCTGCACGAGCTCGGTGCGCCGCTTTATCTGCCGTACGGGGAGGAGGTGACGCTCCGCCTGGAACGGTATATCGACAAGTATCAGGAGATCGACAACGTAGCGTTCTATCGCGCGGACGGATCGCCGCTGATGGCGGTAGCCAACAGTGACGATGCCCCACCGGTGCGTCCGGCCGAGATGTCCGACGCGCTGCTGGCGGAGGTTACGACCCTGATCGGCGCCGACCGCCCCTATCTGATGTCGAGCAGCCTGCTCGACATCCAACGATTTACGATCTACGCGCCGATCTGGACTGCGTCGATCGCAAGCGACGGGTTGTTCGATTTCGATCCGCTCGCCGATGAATCGGACGCGTCGATGGAGCTGGTCGGCTTCCTGGCCCTCGAGCTGAACTTCTCGGAGTTCCACGAAAACCTCCTGAAGAACATCAAGCTCGCCATCCTCGCTCTGCTGGTGCTCTTGATCGTGTCGGGCTTTCTCGGCCGGATGTCTCTGCGCCGCGCACTCAGGGCCATCTCCGATTTGCAGCAGCCCATCGCCGAGTTGGCGAAAGGAAATCTGTCGGTCAAGTTCAAGCCCGCCGCGCACCGCGAGATATCGGAAATCGTCGAGGCGCTCGAATCGACCGCCACGGCGCTCGGCGAACGCGACGCAAAGCTTTTGCGGCTCGCCAATCACGATCCGCTGACCGGGCTCTTCAATCGTCGCCGTTTCGTCGACGAGCTGGAGAAACTGGCCGACAGCCCGTCGGCATCCAAAGACCTCGGCGCCCTGTTTTTCGTTGATCTGGATCAATTCAAGTATGTCAACGATACCTGCGGCCATCCGGCGGGAGACCGCCTGATCAAGACGGTGGCCGAACGACTGCGGGCGACGGTCGGTGACCAGGGCGTGGTGGCCAGGTTCGGCGGTGACGAGTTCGCAATCCTCGTGCCGGGAGTCGGCAAGCGCGACGCAATGAAACTGGCGGATCTCATCCTCGAAGACATGCGCCAGCTCTCCCACATCGAAGACGAGAACGTCATCCATGTCCACTGCAGCATCGGCGTGACGATCATCCGTGCCGGGGAAGCCACCAACGACGACCTGATAGCGCAGGCCGATATCGCCTGTCGCGAAGCGAAGGCACGCGGACGAAACCGGGCCGAGTTCTATCGCGTATCGAAGCGCGAGACTCAGCAGATGGCCGCGGACGTCGGCTGGATGCGCAAACTTCGCGAGGCGATCGACAAGGATCTGTTCCTGCTGCGGTTCCAGCCTGTCGTGCACATCGCGAGCGGGCAGACCTCGCACCACGAGGTGCTGCTACGCCTGAAGATGGACGACGGTCAGATCGTCGGTCCCGACATGTTCATCACCGCGGCGGTTCGTTTCGGGCTCATGGCGGAGATCGACGCCTGGATGATCGAGCATGCGCTCGAGGCTCACGTCCAGTATCGGGAGAATGATCCAGGCTTGCGCCTGGCCATCAACCTGTCGGCGAACGCGTTCGAGACCGAGGATCTCGCCGGCTATGTCGCCGCGCAGCTGAGAAAGCGCGACATAACGCCCGACCGAATCGTGTTCGAGATCACAGAGAATCTAGCCGTCAGGCACCTATCGCACGTCGAGCGCCAGGTCGCGGCTTTGCGGGAGATGGGCTGTGAGGTGGCCCTCGACGACTTCGGTAAAGGCTACAGCTCTTTGGGCTACATTCAGCAGCTGTCGTTCGACTACATCAAAATCGACGGTTCCTTCATCAAAAATCTCGTCAAGAATCCGGTCGATCAGAAAATGGTGCGCCTGATCGCCGAAATCGGCCGCGAAGCCGGCATGAAAACGATCGCCGAATACGTACAGAGCGGGCCGGCATTCTCGCTGCTCGCCGAGCTGGGTGTCGACTACGCCCAGGGTTTCTACGTCGGCAAGCCCATCGCGGTGCCGCGCCATCGCACGCTGCCGGTGGCGCTCGCCAG
>JBFGFX010000044.1:0-17696 GCA_041579335.1 Woeseiaceae bacterium
CATCAGCTCGGCCGCTCCGTCGGTCTGGAAAGATAACGGCCGCGCGACGCAGCGACGACGTTGCCGTCGTCGTAGACGAGCCGGCCGCGCAAATACGTCGACTTGACGCGGCCGGTGAGCTCCATGCCCTCGAACGGCGTGTAGCCCTGCGCAGATTCCGATTCCTCGGCGCGGACGACGAACGTCTCGTCCGGATCGAACAGCACCAGGTCCGCGTCGTAACCGTCGGCGATATCGCCCTTGTTCAATAGGCCGTAGCGCTCCGCCGGCGTCCTGCTGACGAGCTCCGCGATGCGATTGAGCGACAGGCCGCGTCTCGTCCCCTCACTGTACAGGCCGGACAGCAGATACTCGGTGCCGCCGAAACCCGACTTCGACACCCAGATGTTCCTGCCGTCGGTGTGATCCTGGCCGTCGGTCTTCAGCTCCTTCGAACAGCACGCGTGGTCGCTGCAAACCCAGTCGAGCTTGCCGTCCAAAAGCGCCTGCCACAGAAACTCGACGTCGTCGCGCGAGCGGATCGGCGGGTTCACTTTCGCGTGGCAGGCCGTCGGCGCGTCGTAGTCCAACAGCAGGTGGCCGACCGTGACCTCGCGGCGGAAGTCGATGTGCGGGAAGACCTCCTGCATCATCAGCGCGGCCTCGACCGCCTTTTGTGAGCTCAGATGCAGCAGGTTGATGTTCAGGCAGTCGGTCTCGTAGGCGAGGTAGGACGCGATCCAGATCGCCAAACCTTCGGAGTGCGGCGGCCGCGCAGCGCTGTAGGCGCGCAGGCCCGTCAACGACGTGTCGTTCTGCACGATCTTCGTGTAGGCGTTCAAGATATCGGCGAGCTCGCAGTGCAGGCTCACGCTGATCTGCTTGGCGTGCTCGGGGTACTTCTGCATGAGCCTGCTCGCCTCGCGCATGATGAACTCGAAGTGCGCGATGTCGTAGCTGTCGTCGTCGCCGATCATCAGAAACTGCTTCTGCGCGTCCTTGTCGGTCTTGCCGTGCAGGCCGTAGCCGCCGTAGAACATGAAGATCTTGAACGAGCAGACGCCGTGGTCGACCAAAAGCGACTCCATCTCGTCGATGTGCGCCGAGGCGATCGGCGCGAGATGGTAGGCGTAGTCCACCCAGTAGTTGCCGTTCGAAATCTCGAGCACCTCGGGGTAGAACTCGGCATACGGCCCGCCCTTGTTCAGATAGTACTGCCCGGTGCGGAAATAGGTGATCATCGAGGTGACGCCGCCCATCGCGGCCGCCTTACTCTCGGTGACGGCGTCTTCTGCGAGCGGCGCGTAGATGCCGACGTGGGTGTGCACGTCGACCAGGCCCGGAAACGCGAGCCTGCCCCTGCCGTCGACGACCTCGTCCGCCGCCGACGCATCGATGTCCGGCGCGATCCGGACGAAGCGCCCGTCCGCGATGCCGATATCCAGGTCCTCCGCGCCATTACCGCCCGGGCGGACGACCCGGACGTTTTTGACGAGTGTGTCCAGCGACATGTGAAACGCCGAGAAGATTCTTAAATGTACTTATTGTTATAACTTTAGTGCTTTTTGGAGGGGATGACAACACGCGCTCCAGTTCGGTCACTGCGCGCCCATCTCCGTGGCGAGGACCGTGCCGTAGAATTCGACCGCCCTCGCGACGTCCGTCGCTGGAATCTCGAACCAGTTGACTGCTACTGTTGCCATGGTTGCCTCCTCTTCGCTTGGTCTTTGTAACGACGAACAATGACACGTGGAATCGACACCGCCAATACAAGAATTGCATGGCGTCCGAGGCTGCGGCATTGTTTCGGCTCGAGATCCGGCAGCCCGCCGATGCGTCCGACACTCATTGCCGTCCTGGCGCTGATCGCCGCGATTGCCGCCCGCGCGGCGCCGCCCACCGAAGTCGACGGCGCCCGCTTGAACGAGACCATGGCGGCGATGAAGACCTTCGGCGGCACGCCCGACGGCGGTTCCGTCCGCGTCGCGTACAGCGAAGAGAACCGTCAGGCGCTCGAGTATCTCGCCGAACTGATGACCGCCGCCGGCCTCGAGACCCACATCGACGTCGCCGGGAACCTGATCGGCCGCAGAGACGGCAGGGAACAGGGCCTCGCGCCGATCGTCGCGGGCTCGCACGTCGACACGGTGCCGAACGGCGGCCACTACGACGGCATCGTCGGCGTGATGGCGGCCGTCGAGGTGGCTCGCACGCTGCACGACGCGGGCCACACGCTACGCCATCCGCTCCAGATCGTCGTCTGGAGCAACGAGGAAGGCGGCAAGACCGGCAGCCGCTCGATAAACGGCTCGGTCGAGCGGCGCGAGCTCGGCCTGCCGAGCCTGGGCGACAGGACGCTTGGCGACGGCATGCGTTTCTTGGGCGGCGATCCGGAGCGGCTCGACGAGAACGCGCGCGAGCCAGGCGCGATCGCGGGCTACGTCGAGCTGCACGTCGAGCAGGGCGCCATCCTCGACCGCGAAGGCGTCGACATCGGCGTCGTCGACGGCATCGTCGGCATCAAGCGCTGGAACGTCACGGTCGAGGGCTTCGCGAACCACGCCGGCACCACGCCGATGGATCAGCGCCGGGACGCGATGTACGCCGCCGCCCGGCTGATCACGGCGATACGCGACATCGTCACGGCCGAGCCCGGCCGGCAGGTCGGCACGGTCGGCCGCCTCGAGGCGCTGCCGGGCGCGCCGAACGTCATCCCGGGCACCGCGGTCTTCAGCCTCGAGATCCGCGATCTCGACATGGACAAGATCGACCTGCTCTACGCACGCATCGTCGAGCGCGCGAACGGCCTCGGCGAAGAGACGGACACGACCGTCCGCCTCGAGCAGTTCTACGAGTCGCCGGCGGCGCTGACCGATGGGCGCATCGCCGCGATCGTCGAAGCGAGCGCCGACGCGCTCGGGCTCTCATCGATGCACATGCCGAGCGGCGCCGGCCACGACGCACAGAGCCTGGCGCCGATCGGGCCGATCGGCATGATCTTCGTACCGAGTAAAGACGGCATCAGCCACGCGCCGGCAGAGTTCACGAGCGAAGCGGACATCACGAACGGGACGAACGTGTTGCTTCAGACGATCCTCTCGATGGACCGGACCTTGCCCTGACGGGAATCAGTCCCACCAGAACGACCACTGGCCGACGACGGCCGTACGGATGTCGTCGCGGGCCGACTCGCTCTCGTCGCAGAACAGGCCGACCTCGCGCGCCGCAGCGCGAACCTGCTCGAGCGTGGCGAGCGGCTCCGGCAGGCGCACGGCCAAGGTCGCGCGGTCGATGCAGACGAGCTCGGCGCCATAGGCCTCGTGCCAATGCTCAAGCACGAGGCCCATCTCGTGCGGCAGCGGCGCCGAGTTCCAGCCGCCGAAGCGATAGGCGATCGGTAACGGCGTGAGGCCGCCGGCGCACAGCACGAGGTAGCCCGGGTTCACCCGTAGCGGCCCGGCGTCCGTGGGCTCCGGGATCGCCGTAAGCGCCGCGCGCACTTTTTGCCGGTGCGACCAGTCGTAGGCGTCTTCGCTAGAATCGGAGACGAGCGCGAGGCGCTCGGCCTCCCACGCGTCGAACACCGCGGCGGCCGTGGTCGCCGAGGCGCAGGCCAGCTCTTTCTTTAGATCGGCTACGCGCGGCTCGGCCTCGTCGAGGCTCCAGGTCACGATGCCCAGGCAATAACCGTGCTCGCGAGCGACGGCCTGCAGTGCTGGCAGCTCGCGCCTCAAGAGCTCGACATCGGCGATGACCGCGCTCTCGAAAATGTCGACGCCGTCCGCCGCGAAGCGCGACCACGCTACTTCGGCAGGCAGCGCGCCGTTCAACGCGTCAACGACGCCGACGTCACCGTACTCGACGGGCTTGCCCTCGAGCGTCGCTGCCGCACCTTTGCCGGCGTCGCGGAGCATCGCGATCACCTCGTCCCACGGGCGGTCGGGCTCGCGGCCTTCGGCCTTGCCCATCTTGGCGTAGTCGAGCGCGCCGATGCGGTGATTCGTCATGGTCAGGTCCGCGCCGGCGTCGATGAGCAACTGCACGACCTCCGCGTTGCCGTCGTAGGCCGCCCGCAGGAGCGGATTGAAGTCGCCCTCCTCGCTGTCGGTCTCGGCGAGATCGACGTCGGCGCCCGCGTCGAGCAGCTCGCGTATCAGCTCGAGGTTGCCCGTGCCGACGGCGGCCGTTAGCGCGGTGCCGTCGCGCCGGTAGTTCACGTCGGCACCTCGAGCCAGGCAGTCCGCCACTGCGTCCGGATCGCCGTCCGCCGCGGCCGTAAGCAGCTCGACGTCCAGCATCCCCTCCTCGCTGGCCCCGGCCTCCTCGAGGCGCGCCATCGCCTCCTCGTTCTCCATGAGCGCCGCGCGCATGTACGGCGTCTCGCCGTTCCGGTCGCGCAGGTTCGGGTCGGCGCCGCGTTCGAGCACGAAGTCCAAGAGCTCGGGCGACTCGAGCGCGCGGTGCACGGCGCCGCGCCCGTGCAGGTCCGCGCGGTGCAGGTTGGCGCCGGCCTCGAGCAACATCTCGACGAGCTCGCGCCGGCTGCGCGCGATGCTGTCCAGCGTCACCAAGAGCGGCGTCGCGCCGACCTCATCGTCGTCTTCGCAGTCGATGAGCGCGACCGGCGCGTCGACGTCGGCGCCCGCGTCGAGCAGCCAGCGTGCCGCGTCGGTCAGGCCCAGCCGGCAGGCGATGTGGAGATAGGTAAAGCCTGAGTCCTCGTCGGGTCGGCCGAGATCGACTTTACCTTCCGCGTAGATCGACTTGGCTTTATCGAGCTCGCCGAGCAGGAACGCCTCGGCGAACGCCTCGTTGTCGTCTTTTCGCGCCAACGTGCTAGACGCGGGCCCAGGGATCGCGAACGCCGGCGCTGTTGTAGGGATCGGTGCTGACCGGCTGCTCGAGCTCCAGATCTGCCGGCTCGACCGCGCCCATCCAGACGTTCCGCCCGAGCGCGTTCGTGAACACCCGCGGCGGCGGCCGGTGGATGCGGACGGTGTCACCTGTGCGGCCGATCAGATCGCTGCGGTCCATGAGTTTCCCGGCGTTATGTCCAAACGAGCCGCGAGACTACCCGTCTTTGACATAATAAACCGTGAACTCCGTCAAAGTTGCAGAACGAGACGCCTCGCCCAACACGACCGGGCCGTTGTTGCCGCAGCCGAAGCGCTCGCCCGGCTCGAACGCGAGCGGGTCATCCTCGAAGAGCCGCGCGAAGTCGCCGACCGTGTGGAGCTCGTCCTTCGAGGCCACTAAGCTTCATTCCAGTAGGAACCGAGGCCCGAGGTGTGCGTCAGTAGCTGGTGTATCGTCACCCGGTCGCGGACCGTCTCGTTCGGATGATCCGGCAGGTGCCGGCCGACCGGGTCGTGGTAGGACAGCTTTCCTTGCTCCACCAGCTTGGCGATCGCGACGCCGGTGAACATCTTGTTCATCGAGCCCAGGTTGATCGGCGTGTCGAGGGTCATCGCGATGCCCCGAGCTCTGTCGGCCTTGCCGAACGCCGCCGCGAACAGCGGCACGCCGTCCTTGGCGATGATGACGGCGCCGGAGAATCGGTCGCCGGCTGCTTCGGACTCGACGTACGCCGCGAATTCGTCCAGTGACCGCGGGTATTCCGCCGGCGCCGCGTACAGCGCGCCAAGCACGGCCAGTCCCGTCGCTACGATCGCAAGGTGCTTCATGAGTGTCCTCCCACGATTTCCCCAAACCAGGATGCGGGACGGTCGAAGATGGTCGCAAGCGCGTGACGCCGCTAGTCCAGGCTCAGCACCATCTTGTAGGTGAAGCGCTTCGGGTTGTAGAGGCAGTCGAGCACGTCGACGACCTTACCGTTCCTGTCGTACGAATGACGCAGGATGGAGAGTAGCGCCGCGCCCGGCTCGACGCCGAGCTCCTCGGCGACGGGCAGAGTGGCATTCTCGGCGCTCAGGGTCTGCTCGATCTTGGTGAGCTCGATGCCGTTTTCCTTGAACACGTCGAGTCTCGGGGTCCGTTCCATGTTGCGCTTAGTGAAGCCTTTCGTGATGCCGGCTGTATAGCTCACGTAGTAGGCGTAGGGCTCACCCTCTTCGTTCGAGCGCACACGGACGGCTCTGTGCACGGTCTCGTCCTCGCTGAGCCCGAGGACCTCACGGATGTCGGCCGGCGGCACGACCTTCTCGACCGAGATCACGCGCACGATCGAATGCTTGCCCATCTCCATCAGGTTCTCGAGCATGCCGACGAGCGGCGCTTTGACGGGCTTCGGCTCGTATTGGTAGGTCACGTGCGAGCCCTTGCCGCGATAGCGCGCAATCAGGTTCTCGGCCGCAAGCTCGTCCATCGCGCGCTTCGCCGTGATCCGCGACACGTCGAACGTGGACGCGAGCTGCTGCTCGGTCGGCATCTGCGCATCGTAAGGGATCGTGCCGTCGAGGATCGATGCTTTGAGCACCGAATAGAGCTGATGATAGAGCGGCACTCGCGACATCGAGCCGCGCTGACTCAAGTCCCACTCGGATTTCAGTGATGTGAGGATGTCGCTCATCTCTTGACGTCAGGCGTGCGGCGACTCGGGCGCGGGCAAATGCGTCTCCTCGAGTGCCCTCGCCTTGATCTCGTCGATCGTGCCGCCGAAGTTGAACAGGCCCTGATCCTCGCGAGTGCTACGCATGTCCTCGCGCAGCGCCGCGGTCGCTTTATCGTCGACGCCGCCGTCGTTGCCGACGACCACCCCGTAGCGTCGTGCGCCTTCGACGGTCACCAGGCCGCGATCGACGTCCGCTTTGACCAGCGCGGGATCGCGCTCGAGCGGGTCGCCCCAGCCGCCGCCGCCCCAGGTGTTGAAGTAGAGCACGTCGCCTTCCTTCACCCGTACCCCGTCGCACTTCGCCGGCAGCCATTCTTCGCTGCCGTCGGCGCGCACCAACCGCTTGGTCGAGCGCATGCCCGGCTCGCCGGCGCGCACGCCCCAAGGATAGGTGAGCCAGCGCTCGTCGTGGATGGCGATCTGGCCGTCGGCCAAGAACTCGTAGGCGACCGAGAGGCCGTTGCCGCCGCGGTGCAGGCCGGCGCCGCCCGAGTCGGGGATCGTCTCGTAGTGATCGATCCTCAAGGGGAAGTAGGCCTCGATGAACTCGTTCGGCACGTTCGTGAAGCCGGGCCACAACGAGTGGCCGTCCGGCCCGTCGCCGACCGGGCGGCCGGGGATGCCGCCGAAGCCGATCTGGAACAGCTGGAAGTACTCGCCTGCCTTGTCGTAGCCCGAGTAGAACAGGTGCGGGCTGTCCGAGAAGCCGGCCGCGTTCATCGCGTCGGGCGCGCCCTGCCCGAGGACGCCGCCCATCACGTCGAAGATCCGGCCGAGCGCGTGCGTCCGGCCCGAAAGCGCCGCCGGAAACTTGGGCTTCAAGAGGCTGCCCTCCGGGATGCGCACGTCGACCAAGTCGTAGAAGCCGTCGTTGAACAGGATGTGCGGATCGAACAGGTTGATCGTGAACGAGCCGAAGAACATCTTGAACATCTCTTCATTCAGATAGAAGTTGATCGAGCTTTGCGCCTGCGGGTCGGTGCCCGTGAAGTCGAAGATCGCCTTCGAGCCCTCGCGCCAGAGCTTGCACGCGATCTTGTAGGGACCTTTGCCGACGCCGTCGTCGCAGACGTAGTCCTCGAAGTAGGCCGGCTCTTCCGGCACGACCATCTGGATGATCTGCTCGATAGCCATATAGTTACGCTCCAGCATGATCTCCATCGTCGAGTAGAAGATGTCGTCGCCGAAGCGCTCGGCCATCTCGATGCAGCGGCGCGCCGCGGTGCGGCAGGCCGCGACCAGCGCGTTCAGGTCGAAGCGGTTCCACTCCGAGGTGCGGACGTTGTGCAGGATCAGCTCCAGGATATCGGATTGCAGTTTGCCCTTGCGATAGAGCTTGGTCGGCGGGATGCGGATGCCTTCCTGATAGATCGTCTCCGCCTTGATGGGGATCGAGCCCGGCACCATGCCGCCGTTGTCGGACATGTGGCCGAACATCGCGCTCCACGCCATGTGCCGACCGTCCTTGAAGATCGGCACGAGCACGATCCAATCTGGCAGATGTGACACGGCGGCGTTGCACATGTACGGATCGTTCGTGAGGATGACGTCGCCCTCCTCGATGTCGCCCTCGTGCGCCTCCATGAAGCCGTAGATGAACGAGCCGAACTGGCCCACGACCATCTTGCCGTCTCTGTTCGCCACCATCGGGAAGCAGTCGCCCTGCTCGCGGATGCCGGGACTCATCGCGGTGCGGAACAGCACCGCGTCCATCTCGACGCGCACGTTGCGGAGCGCGTTCTCGATGATGTCCACGGTCACCGTATCGACGTCGACCCGGCTGAACGGCGCGCTATTGGTTTCGATGATATTCGCTGGCATGACGCGTTCCTTCTAGCTGTCCGGGGTGATGAGCAGGTTGCCGAGATCGTCGACGGTCGCCGAGTGATCCGGCAGGATCAAGGTCGTCGCGTCCATCTCCTGCACGATCGCGGGTCCCGGGATCGTCGTCCCCGAACCGAGCTTCTCGCGATCGAAGATGATCGCGTCGTGCCACTCGCCTTCGTAATAGAACTTCGTGTCGTGGATCTTCGCTTCGTCGAGCGAGACGCCGCCCCTACCGATCGAGATGTCCGCCATTCCGATACGCTTGGCGCGGACGACCGCGCGCAGCATGACGATCTCGTGGTCCTTGCCGTGCGCGAACGTGAATAGCTGATCGTGCTGGCGATCGAACTCGTCGGTCAACACGGCCGGCCCTTTGTCGCGGACCTCTTCGGCCGTCGTCTGCAGCGAGAGCTGGAACGCCTGCCCCGCGTAGCGAATGTCGGCCTGGTAAGTGACCTCCTGCTGATCGCGCGGGATGCCGTCGGCCTCGAACGAGACGCTGGCGCGGGCCCTCAAGTCCTCGAGCTCCTGAACGAACTCGTCGACCGTGATCCCGTCCACGCGCCGCACGAAGGTGCGCGACGCCTCGTCCCGGATCTGAGTGGTCGCGTCACCGTAGGCGCACAGCACCCCGGGGCCCGGCGGCACGATGACCGGCCATGAGCCCGTCAGGATGCCGAGCGCGTTCGCGTGCAGGGGTCCCGCGCCGCCGAAGCCGACCAGCGCGAAGTCGCGCGGGTCGTAGCCCTGCTCGACCGACACGAGCCGCAATGCGCCCAACATCGACTCATTGACGATCTTGATGATGCCCTCGGCGGTCGACATCAGGTCGATGCCCATCGCGTCGGCCACGGTCTGCACCGCGGCACGGGCTTTGTCGCGCGAGATCGTCATCGCGCCGCCGAGCTTGATGTCCGACGGCAGGTAGCCCAAGACGACGTTGGCGTCGCAGACGGTCGGCCGATCGCCGCCTTTGTCGTAGGCGGCCGGACCGGGCTCGGCGCCCGCCGATTCGGGGCCGACGCGCAACGCCTTGGTGAGCTCGGGAACGAACGCGATGGAGCCGCCGCCCGCGCCCACCGTGCGCACGTCCACCGACGGGGCACGCACGGTCACGTCGCCGACCCGAGTCTCACGGCGGATATGCGCCTGGCCTCCCTGGATCAGGGCCACGTCGGTCGAGGTGCCGCCCATATCGAAGGTAAGAATGTTGTCGAAGCCCGAACGCTGGCAGAAGTACATCGCGCCGGCGACGCCGCCGGCGGGCCCGGACAGGAGCAGATTCACGGGCGAGTCGGCCGCGGCCCGCGCCGAGGCCAAGCCGCCGTCGGAGCGCAGGATCGCGAGCTTGACGTCGCCCATCAGCTCCTCGAGCGAGCGCTGCATGTTGCTGATGTACCGCGACACCTGCGGCCGCACGTAGGAGTTGATGACGGTGGTCTCGGTGCGCTCGTACTCCTGCATCTCCGGCACGACCTCGGAGCTGATCGAGATCGGCACGTCGCCGAACACTTCCTGTGCGATCTCACGCGCACGGACCTCGTGCACGCCGCTGACGTAGGAGTTCAAAAAACAGATCGTCAGCGCCTCGACCTCGTTCGTCGCCTGGAGCACCTCGAGATCGCGCTTCAAAGCGTCCTCGTCGAGCGGCCGGACGACGTTGCCCGACGCGTCGAGCCGCTCGTCGGCCTCGATCGTCAGCTCGAGCGGCGCCAATAACGGCGCTTTGACGTAGCTGACCCAGCCGCCCAAGCCGCCCGGACAGAACGAGCGCGCGACCTGCAGGGTCTGGCGGTACCCTTTGGTGGTGACCAGGCCGACCTTGGCGCCTTTGCGGGTCAGGATCGCGTTGGTCGCAACCGTCGTCCCGTGCATCACCTGGTCGACCTTGATCGTGTCGATCTTGTACTGCTCGCTGATCCTGTCGATGCCATTGAGCACGCCGACGGACGAATCGTCGGGCGTCGACGGCACTTTCGCCATGTAGGTCCGACCGGACGATTCATCGACCAGCAACAGGTCGGTGAAGGTGCCACCGACATCGACTCCAAGACGATACGTCATATCCTTCCTCTCGCTTAAGCTAGATGATCGCTTTCTCGGCGAGCGCCTCGAGCTCTCCGTCCGAGAGCCCGAGGAGTCCGCCGTAGACCTCTTTGTTGTGGGCGCCGAGCGTCTCCACGCCGGTCCAGCGGATCGAGCCCTGAGTCTGCGACATCCGCGGGAACACGTTCTGCATCTTCAGGTTCGGCCAGGTGTCGGTCGGCGTGTCGACGATCGCCTCGCGCGCTTGAAAATGCGGATCGGCGAGCATCTCGGGCGCGCGGTAGATCTTGCCCGACGGCACACCGTGCTCGAGCGTCAGCGCTTCGACCTCGGCCACGGGCCGTTCGCAGGTCCACTCGTTGATGATGTCGTCCAAGAGCTTCTGGTTCGCGCCGCGCGCCTGGTGTGTCGCGAAGCGCTCGTCGTCGGCGAGCTCGGGCCGGCCCATCGCCTCGCACAGGCGCTTGAACACGGTGTCCTGATTCGCCGCAATCAGGAATATGCCGTCCCTGCAATCGTAGATATTCGAGGGCGCGACGTTCGGCAGCGACGAGCCCGAGCGTTCCCGTATGTAGTTGGAGACGGTGTACTCCGGGATCGTCGCTTCCATCACGTTCAGCACCGACTCGAAGATCGAGGCGTCGATCACCTGCCCTTCACCGGTACGGTCGCGGTGATGCAGCGCCGCGAGCGCACCCATGCAGGCGTAGGTCGCCGCGAGCGAGTCGCCGATCGACAGCCCGGCGCGACTCGGCTGGCGGTCCGGCTCGCCGCAGAGGTAGCGCATGCCGCCCATCGCCTCGCCGACCGCGGCATATCCGGCGCGCTTCGCGTAGGGGCCGGTCTGACCGTAGCCGGAGACGCGAATCATGATGAGCCCCGGGTTGTCCTTCGACAACGTCTCGTAGTCGAGCCCCCAGCGCTCCATCGTGCCCGGCCGGAAATTCTCGAGCACCATGTCCGACTGGGCAATGAGGCGCCGGACGAGCTCCTGACCCTCGGCTTCCCTCAGATTTGCAGTGATGCAGCGTTTGTTGCGGGCGCACACGGTCCACCACAATGGATAGTCGCCGCGGCCCCAGACGCGCATCGGGTCACCCTTGCCCGGCGGCTCCACCTTGATGACGTCCGCACCCATGTCGGCCATGAGCTGCCCGCAGAAAGGGCCGGCAATCAGCTGCCCGAGCTCGACCAGGCGCACGTCGGTCAGCGGGCCGGTGGGCGTTACGTCGTTGTTCATCGACCGTCGAAAAGGGTGATACCTGGCGCCCGTCGGCACGATCGCGTCGGGCGGCATTGACTGTTTAGCTATAACAACATATCAATATATCTAATACCGATCAACAACGCTCCTTGAGCTCGAGCATGAGCCGGTAGACGTCGTTCTTGCGCTCGCCGGTAACCCGGGCGACGACGTCGACGGCCTGGCTGCCGGGCAGCACCTCGAGCAGCTCGGCCAAGAGCGCCCGCGTCGGCGGCGCATCACGCCGTTCGGGCTGGTCCGGAGCGCCGGCTACGACCAGCACGAACTCGCCTTTGCGCGGGATCCGGCCGTCCGCCAGCATCTGGGCCAGCTCGCCCAAGGGCGCGCGCACGCACTGCTCGTGAAGCTTGGTCATCTCGCGGCCGATGAACGCCATCCGCTCGCCGCCGAAGGCGTCGATCAGATCGGGCATCGCCGCGGCGATCTTGTGCACGGATTCCAAGAACACCAGCGTCCGGGGCTCGGATGCGAGCTTCGCGAGCGCCTTCCGGCGAGCCTCGACGCGAGCCGGCAGGAAACCCTCGAACGCGAAGCGGTGGGTGGGCAGACCGCTGGCCGCGATCGCGCTCACGGGCGCGCAGGGACCCGGGATCGGCGATACCGGGACGCCCGCCGCGTGCGCCGCGCTCACCAGCCGGAAGCCGGGATCGCTGATCAAGGGCGTCCCGGCGTCGGCGACCAGCGCGATCGACTCGCCCTTCTTGAGCCGCGCCGCGAGCTCGGCGGCGAGTCGCTCCTCGTTGTGCTCGTGCAACGCAATTTGCGGCGTTTCGATGCCGAAAGTGGATAGCAATCGCCCGGTATGCCGGGTATCCTCGGCCGCAATCAGATCGACTTCGCACAGGACCTGCCGCGCGCGCGGCGACAGGTCGTCGCGGTTGCCGATGGGCGTCGCAACCACGAAAAGTATCCCGGTTTTTTCCAAGCGTTGACCCCTCTCGCATGATTCGGATTTTGCACAAACTATCACGCGCCGGCCTGTGCGCGGTGCTCGCGGCAAGTGTGCTCACAGGCTGCGCGACCGGCGGCTTCGGCGTGCCGGGCTCGCAGTCCGAGCGGCGCGCCGAGATGCTCGCCGATCAGGGCCGGCACGAGGAGGCCGCGAGCCTCTACATAGGCTTAGCGAGCGATGCCACTGGCGGCGAGCGCGATCGCCTGACGCTGCTCGCGATCGAGCAGTGGCTCGACGCCCGCGACGGGCGCCGCGCACGCAGCGCCATGGCCGAGGTCCCGATCCCGGCCGGCGACGATCTGCGCCGCCTTTGGAACACCAACCGCGCCGCCATCGAGCTCTGGGAGGGCAATCCGGACGGCGCGCTCAACATCTTAGAGCCGATGAGCCGCGAGCCGTTGCCGGCCGCGACCCACGCACGGGTCGAGGCGCTGCGGGGCGACGCCTGGTTCCAAAAAGACGACCCGCTGCGAGCGATCGATATCTACACCCGGCGGGAGCAGTCGCTCGCGGACGACCAGATCGTTCGCAACCGGCAGCGCCTCTGGGCCGGGCTCCTGGTCAGCGACGCCCGGGTGCTGCGGTCGGCAAGCCAGGTCGCGCGGAATCCGGTCAGCCGCGGCTGGCTGGCGCTCGGCGCGCTCGCGGCCTCGACCGGTCAGCAGGGCATCGCCTGGAGCAACGGGGTCGCACGCTGGCAGGAGGCCCACGCCGAGCATCCGGCAACGAGCATCTTGGGCGAGCTCCAGATGCCCGACGCCGGCATGCTCGAGTACCCGCGGCAGATCGCGCTCTTGTTGCCGCTGAGCGGCCGCAACGCGGCGGCGGGTCAAGCGGTGCAGAACGGCTTCTTGGGCGCCTACTACGGCACCGCCGCCGAGCTCGGCGACACCCAGGCGGTGCGCGTCTACGACGTGGTCGAGGCCGGCGACGCGCGCGCAGCCTATGCGCAGGCCGTCGGCGACGGCGCGGAATTCGTCGTCGGCCCGCTGCTCAGGCCGTCGGTCAACGACCTGGCCGGGGAACCGATCCTGCCCGTGCCCATCCTGACCCTGAACTACCTGCAGGAGCACCTCCCCGTCCCGCCGGGCATGTATCAGTTCGCGCTCGCCCCGGAAGACGAAGCGGTCGCCGCCGCTCAGCGTGCGATCGCCGACGGCAGAGTGCGTGGCCTCGCCCTGGTGCCGAACAACGACTGGGGGCGGCGCCTGCTCGAAAGCTTCACGACGGAGTTCGAGGCGTTGGGCGGCACGCTGCTCGAGTACCGCTTCTATCAGCCGACCGATCAGGACTTCTCGTTCGAAATCCAGAATCTCATGGGACTGTCTTTGAGCGTGCAGCGCTACGAGCGCTTGAGAGCCAACATCGGCGGCCCGCTGCAGTTCGATCCCAGACGCCGCGAAGACGCCGAGTTCGTGTTCCTCGCCGCGACGGCCCCGGTCGGACGGTTGCTCAAGTCGCAGCTCAAGTTCCACTACTCGGGCGATCTGCCGGTCTACTCGACGTCACGCATCTACGCGATGGACGGTCGCTCGAACGCCGACTTGAACGGCGTCATGTTCGCCGATACGCCCTGGATCATCGCACCGCAGCCGTGGATCGCGGAGCTGCCGTCGCTCTACAACGAATTCTGGCCGGCCGAACGGCGCCTCGGTCGCCTGCACGCGATGGGATACGACGCGTATTTGTTGGTCGGCGAGCTGTACGGCGCCCGTCCGGGCCGGCTGGTCTTGGTCAATGGCGCGACCGGGCGCCTGTACTTGGACGAGATCGGGCGCGTGCACCGTCAGTTACCCTGGGCCGAATTTCGGAGCGGGGCGCCGGTCGCTTTGCCTGATCATCGCCAACCCTCGGAACCCGGCGACGTCGGCGACTTTCCGGACGACGACCAGCCGGAACCCATCGATCCATGGATGCCACCGACCGAGGGGCGCTAGGCCAGCGCGGGGAAAGGCTCGCGCTCGGTCATCTGCAGGCTGCCGGACTCGCACTCGTCGTACGAAACTTCCGCTGCCGCCACGGCGAAATCGACCTGGTGATGAGCGACGGCGACTGCCTCGTCTTCACGGAGGTACGCTATCGAAAGGCCAGGGGCTTTGCGTCGGCGGCCGCATCGGTCGATCGATCGAAGCGCAGAAAGCTCGAACGCACGGCGGCGTTTTACATAACTCGACATCCTCACGAGGCGATGCGCCCGATGCGTTTCGATGTCGTCGCCATCGACGCGCGCGATCGAGCGCCGCCATCGATCACCTGGATTCGGGACGCGTTCCGCCCCGGCGAGTAACGATTCTTTATTTGACGACTTTGAGGTGGGCGCGACTGCGGGTCGTCTCCGAGTCGTCTTCGGGGTCCGGCGGCTCCGGATTATTGGCGCCATGCGAGAAGATCATCCCCTGTCCGGTCTCCTTGGCGTAGATGCCGAGCACGGCGGCGATCGGCACCCAGACGTCGTAAGGCACACCGCTGAATCGCGCCCGGAAACTGATTGCCGTGTTGCTGAGCTTGAGGTTGTGGGCGGCGGCGTGGCTGATATTGAGGATGATCTTGCCGTCTTTCACGTGCTCGGCGGGCACCGCGACGCCGTCCACGGAGGTGTCGACGACGATGTAGGGGGTGTGGCCGTTGTCGCCCATCCAGTCGTGCATGGCGCGTACCAAATAGGGTCGCTTTGAACGGCTCGATTTGGAAGAGCCTCCGGCCATGGATCGTTTTCCGTGTCGGTCGCCCGCGCTTGCGGCGCTTTGTTGAGAGTCAGAATACCAAAGTTCGCCGCGATCGTCTGTTCACCGCGCGGGTCAGAGGCGCATCTCCTGCTCGAGCTCTGTCAAGCTCTCTTGGAAGGAAGGCCGCTCGAACACGCGCTTCATGTATTTCTCGATGGCTTCGGCCTGCGACCCCAACTCGATACCGTATACGGGAAGTCGCCACAGTATCGGCGCGATGCTGCAGTCTACGAGGGAGAAATCCTCGCTAAGGAAGAAGCGCTCGGCGGCGAACAACTCGACGCTCGCCAGAATGCTCTCGCGCAGCATCTTGCGCGACTTGCTGGCGAGGCGCCGCTCGCCTTCGTGCTCGAAGTGCTCCGCCAGCTGATACCAGTCGGTCTCGATGCGAAACAACGCCAGCCGGAACTGGGCGCGAGTAACCGGATCGACAGGCATCAGCGGAGGATGCGGGAACCGTTCGTCCAGATACTCGATGATCACACGCGAGTCGTATAGCACCAGATCGCGGTCGACCAGCGTCGGCACGGTGTGGTAAGGGTTCAGGTCCAGCAGATCCTCCGGAAGCTCGGGGCCGTCAACATTGACGATGTCGATGTTGATGTTCTTTTCTGCCAGCACGATGCGGGTGCGGTGGCTATGGATACAGGTCGGCTTCGAGAATAAGGTCATGACGGAACGGCGATTCGCGATTACTGCCATAGAGCAGTCCCCCAGGAACTAACGAAAGAGATTGGCGGCACGATGAGCATCTCGCAGAGAACCGCAGCTACGATTTCGGAACGTCCTTCCAAATCTGCTTCTTGAGCATCATGGCGATGATCAGAAAAAACCCGAGGAACATCAGCACCCACACGCCGAGCACGCGCCGCGTGCTGCGAATCGGTTCGCTGATGTATTCGAGAAAATTGACCGTGTCGCGGACGAATGCCTCGTATTCTTGGGCCGTCATTGCGCCGGTCGTCGCCGTCTCGAAGCGTTCGAATAACTGTGGCCGGACGCCGTCGGCGTTCGGCTCGCCTTCGACGAAAACCGCGCGTTGGAAACCCTGCAGCTCCCATAACACGTGCGGCATGCTCGTCCCGGGTAGATAGATATTGTTGACGCCGGTCGGGCTCTCCGGCTCGATGTAAAAGCCCTTGAGAAAACTGTAAACGTAGTCCGTGCCCTTGGCTCGCGCGATCAACGACATGTCGGGCGGCGGCTTGCCGAACCAGCGCGCGGCATCGTCCGCCGGCATTGTGACCTGGATCGTCTCGAACGACTTTTCGGCGTTGAACATCAGGTAGTCAATCAACTGATCTTCGTTGAGCTCGAGGTCTCGGGCGATGCTGTTGTAGCGAACGTATTCTGCGGAATGGCAGCCCGAGCAGTAGTTCATGAAGTTTCGCGCACCGCGTTGCAGCGACTCCGTGCTGTCAGGATCGTTGCCGGCGTTCATCAACTTGACGTCGCTCGCAGCCATCGCCGTGACGGTGAAAAGCAGTCCGGCGAGCGCGACCATCGCTCTGCCCAACCTAGCCATTGTAGACCACCCTATCGGGCACGGGCTTCGTCTTGTCCAGGGCCGTGTAGTACGGCATGAGAAGGAAAAATGCGAAGTAGATGATCGAGAATATTCTCGCCAGCAGCACGTAGATGCCCTCCGCCGGCTGCACGCCCAGCCAGCCTAGCGTCACGAAGCTGACGACGAACAGCGCGAGCGCCGACCGGTACATCCAACCGCGGTAGCGGATCGACTTCACGCGGCCACGATCGAGCCACGGCAGAAACAGCGGCAACAGCACCGCGGCCGCCATGAGAATGGCGCCCCATAGCTTGTTCGGCACCGCGCGCAGGATCGCGTAGAACGGCGTGAAATACCACACCGGCGCAATGTGCTCCGGTGTCGTTCTGGTATCCGCCGGCTCGAAGTTGGCGTGCTCGAGGAAATAACCTCCCATCTCGGGCGCGAAAAACATCACCGCCGAAAAGATCATCAAGAACACGATGATGGCAACCAGATCCTTGCTCGTGTGGTAGGGATGGAACGCGACGCCGTCCAACGGCACGCCGTCCGGTCCCTTGTGTTCCTTGATCTCGATGCCGTCGGGATTGTTCGATCCGACCTCGTGCAAGGCGACGATGTGAACAAACACAAGCGCGATGAGTGCGAGCGGGAGGAGAATCACGTGCAGTGCAAAGAATCGGTTCAAAGTGATGTCGGAGATCGAGTAGTCACCCCTTATGAATTCAACCAGCGCCTCGCCGACGAACGGAACCGCTCCGAACAGCGAAATGATCACCTGAGCACCCCAGTAGGACATCTGCCCCCAAGGCAGCAGGTAGCCG
>JBFGFX010000045.1:0-17601 GCA_041579335.1 Woeseiaceae bacterium
GCGGCAGTCGTCCTTGATCACCACCAGACGGTCCGTGTTGTCGATGTCCGCGCTCAGGACCGCCGACATGAAGGCGGCCGGATGGTGCGCTTTGAGGTAGGCCGTCTGATACGACAAGAGCGCGTATGCGGCCGAATGTGACTTGTTGAAGCCGTAGCCCGCGAACTTCTCCATCAAGTCGAAGATGCGCGTCGCCGTTCTTTCGCTTACGCCTCGATCGGTTGCGCCGGTGACGAACACCTCCCGCTGCTTGGCCATCTCGGCGGGTTTCTTCTTGCCCATGGCGCGCCTTAAGAGGTCCGCGCCTCCGAGCGTGTAGCCCGCCAGCACCTGGGCGATTTGCATGACCTGCTCCTGGTACAGGATCACTCCGTAAGTCGGTTCGAGCACGGATTTGATGTCGGGATGCAGGTAGTCGATATCGGCTTTGTTGACGTCGTGCTTACGCGCGATGAAGTCGTCGACCATGCCCGAGCGAAGCGGGCCGGGCCGGAACAGCGCCACGAGCGCCACCAGATCGTCGAAATGATCGGGCTTTAAGCGCTTGACGAGATCTCGCATGCCGCGCGACTCGAGCTGGAACACGGCGGTCGTGTCGCAGGCACGCAGCAGCTCGAACGTCAGCGGGTCTTGCATCGGAATCGCGTCGATCTCGATGGGCTCATCCGGATCGAGCGAATTCACGATGCTGACGGCCCGATCGATGATCGTCAGAGTTCTGAGGCCCAGAAAGTCGAACTTCACCAGACCCACCGCCTCGACGTCGTCTTTGTCGAGCTGCGTGACGGTGTGTGTACCGCCTTCCTCGCAGTAGAGCGGCGTGTAGTCGGTCAGTTTCCTCGGCGCTATGACGACGCCGCCGGCGTGGGTTCCGGCGTTGCGCACCAAGCCCTCGAGCGATTTCGCCAAATCGATGATCGAGCGCACCGCTTCGTCGTCGCGATACTGAGCAGCCAACTCTTCCTCCTGCTCGAGCGCCTTGTCGAGGGTCATACCGATCTCGAACGGCACCAGCTTCGCGATGCGGTCGACGAACCCGTACGGATGCCCGAGGACCCGGCCGGCGTCCCGGATCACGGCTTTGGCCGCCATCGAGCCGTAGGTGATGATTTGCGAGACGCGGTCGCGGCCGTAGCGTTCCGCCACGTAATCGATGACGCGGTCGCGCCCCTCCATGCAGAAATCGATATCGAAATCCGGCATGGATACTCGCTCCGGATTCAGGAAGCGCTCGAACAGGAGATCGTGCTCGAGCGGGTCCAGGCTGGTGATGCCGAGCACGAACGCCACCAGCGAGCCGGCACCGGATCCCCGGCCCGGCCCGACCGGGATGTGCTCCGATTTCGCCCAGCGGATGAAGTCGGCGACGATCAAGAAGTATCCGGGAAAACCCATCTCGCAGATGACCTCGAGCTCGTCGTTCAGACGCGCCCGGTAGGGTGCGCCGATCACGTCTGGATTGTGCTCTGGCTCGGCCCGCTGCTTGCGTGCGAGATAGGCCTCGAGTCCACGCTCGGATTCGGCACGGAGATAGTCGTCGATGCTCTGCCCGCCGGGCACCGGGAACGCCGGCAGATAGGTCTCGCCGAGCTTGAGATCGAGGCTGCAGCGGCGCGCAATCTCGACCGTGTTGGCGGCGGCCTCGGGCACGTCGGCAAACAGCGAGATCATCTGCTCGCAACTCTTCAGGTACTGTTGCTCGCTATACAACCGCGGCCGATCGACGTCCGAGATTCCGCGGCCGTCGTGAATGCAGACCCGCGCCTCGTGGGAAAAGAAATCGTCATCGGTCAAGAATCGCACGTCGTTGGTGGCGACCGCCGGAACCGAATAGTCGCTCGCCAGCGACAGCGAGCGCTGCACGCAATCCTCCTCGTCGGGCCTGCCCGTACGGACGAGCTCCAGGAAGTAACGCCCGTCGAACAGCTCGCGCCAGGTCGCCAGTGCCGCCGCCGCCGCGTCGTCGCGACCGGTCAAAAGATGTCGGCCGACGTCGCCGTCGCGACCGCCCGACAGTGCGATCAGCCCTTCGCAGTTCTGCCGATCGAGCCACTCGCGTACGACCCTCGGGACGCCGCGGCGCTGCCCGTCTAGATAGCTTTTGGTAATGAGGCGCGTGAGGTTACGGTAGCCCAGCCTGTTTTGACACAGAAGGGTCAAGCGGTCGGTTCGCTCAGGATCGTTCGCATCGACGACTCGCAAATCCGCGCCGACGATCGGCTTGACGCCCTGCCTGAGCGCGCGCCGGTAGAACTTCACCAACCCGAACAGATTACCTTGGTCGGTGAGTGCCACGGCGGGCATGCCGAACGCGGCGCACTTTTCGATCAGCTTCGGGATACGCACCGTGCCGTCGATAATCGAGTATTCGGAGTGCACGTGCAGGTGTACGAAGCGGCGCGTCATCGCTGCATGCCCGAGCTGATTGTGCGTATCACTTGTACGAGTTCGTTTGCGTTGCTGTTCTAGAGTTCGGCGGCGTCGCGATCGCTCGACGTCCGGCAGGCGTCGGGCGATCCGGCCGCCCGCGAGATTCTAACCCAGGGCCGCGTCAGGGGAAGGGGCGGACGGCTGCCGTCGCGGTCTAGCGACCGTGGCGCGGTGGGCCCTCCTGCTTGAGCGGGCGGAAGGACTGCCGGTGCTGCTGACACGGACCCATGCGCTCCAGACTGCGCAGGTGCTCGGCCGTGCCGTACCCCTTGTGGCTGGCGAAGCCGTAGCCCGGGAACACGCGGTCGGCCCGCTGCATCATCGCGTCGCGGGCGACCTTCGCCAGTATCGACGCAGCGCTGATCGCCGGTATGCGGCCGTCCCCACCGACGATGGCATGACCTTCGATGCAATTCTCGAAGAGATCGAGGGCCGGCAAGCGATTGCCGTCGATCAGCACCGTAGCGGGCTTGACCCGCAAACCGAGTATCGCGCGCCGCATCGCGAGCAGCGTCGCCGCCAGGATGTTCACGCGATCGATCTCACCGGCGTCGGACCAGGCAACCGACCAGGCGAGCGCCGTCCGGCGGATCTCGCCGGCCAAGGTCTCGCGCCGCTCGCGGGCGAGTTTCTTGGAGTCGTCGAGCCCGCCGATCGGCCGCCGCCGGTCCAGTATCACCGCGGCTGCGACGACCGGACCGGCTAGCGGTCCGCGGCCCGCCTCGTCGATGCCCGCGACCAGCTTCGCCGGAGCCCCTGTCGCTGCCGAGCGTAGGCTCACCGGGCGTGCCCTTCCTCACGCAGGGCCATGTCGATCACCGCCGCCGCCGCGCGCCGGTCCGCACCGAGACCTAAGCGGCGCCGCAACTCGGCGAACGCCGTCTCGATCGAGCGGCGCCGCTCAGCGTCATCGAGTATGCCGCCGACGGCGTCGGCCAGCGCCGCCGGCGTTGCCTCGTGCTGCAAGAACTCCGGTACCAGCGGCTCGTCGGTCAAGAGATTCGGCATCGTGAAGTAGTCAACCTTTAGCAGTCGCAGCAGCCGGGCCAAATAATAGGTCGTCGGCGCGACCCGGTACGCCGAGACCATTGCACGCCGAAGCAGCGCCGTCTGCAGAGCCGCCGTTCCCGATGCCAGCAATACCACGTCCGCCGCGACGATGGCCCGCGGGGCCTCGCCTTCGAGCACCGTGAACAGGTGCCCGGCGTCCTGTGCCTCGAGCTCTGCTCTGAACTCGCGGTGCGCGTTTGCGTTCGCCATCGGAGCGACGAAGGCTATGTCAGGGTAACGCGCGGCGAGTAGCTTCGCGGCCGCGACGAAGACGGGGCCGAGGCGAGCCACTTCGCCGCTGCGACTGCCGGGCATCACGGCGACCACGCGTCCCCGGTCGATGCCGAGCGCTCGCCGCTCATCCGCTCGTTCGAGATGAAACGGCAGCTTGTCCGCCAGGGGATGACCGACGACCTCGGCCGGGACGCTGTGCCGATCGTAGAAGTCTTTCTCGAACGGCAGCAGACAGAGGACCAAGTCCACCGCGCGACCGATCTTCCTGACTCGGCCCTGCCGCCAGGCCCACACCTGGGGACTGACGTACTGCATCGTGCGAACTCCGCGGCGCCGCAAGCGGCGTGCCAGCCCCAGATTGAACTCCGGCGCATCGATGCCGACGAACACGTCCGGCGGCGCCGCTATCCAGCGCCGGAACAGAGCGCGCCGCAGCTTCAACAGCCGCGGCAGTTCCATGAGCGGCTCGATCAAGCCCATGACCGCGAGCGCCTCCGAATCTGCCCACGCATCGCAGCCCGCGTCCCGCATCAACGGGCCGGCCACGCCCTCGAAGCAGGCGTCGGCCCGAATCGCCCGAATCGCCTGGATCAGTCCCGCGCCCAGCAGGTCGCCGGAAGCCTCGCCAGCGACGAGTCCGATGCGCACGACTAGCGTATCAGACCGCGACCGGTCACTTTGAGGGACTCGAGAAAGATGTCGAGCTCGGGCTGCTGCGGCGCGAGCCGCTCCAGTTCGGCAATCGCTTCGCTGAGTTTCAGACCCTGGCGATAGACGATGCGATACGCATTCTTGACGTTGCGTATCTGCTCACTCGTGAAGCCGCGACGCCGTAAGCCTTCGCTATTGATGCCGCGCGGCTCCGACGGCTGACCCGTGACCGTGGCATAGGCCGGGACGTCACGGTTGGTGTTGGAGTAGGCACCGAGAAAGCTGTGCGCGCCGATCCGGCAGAATTGATGGGTCCCCGCGAAACCGCCGAGGATCGCCCAATCGCCGACGTGCACATGGCCGGCGAGCGTTGCGTTGTTGGCGAAGATCGTGTGGTTCCCGACATGGCAATCGTGAGCGATATGCACATACGCCATGATCCAGTTATCATCGCCGAGCGTCGTCACGCCGTCATCCTGGACCGTGCCGCGGCTGATGGTACAGCATTCTCGGATCGTGTTGCGGTCGCCGATCGTAAGACTCGTCGCCTCTCCGGCGTACTTCTTGTCCTGCGGTACCTCGCCGATCGACGCGAACTGATAGATGTGATTGTCGCGGCCGATCCGCGTCGGACCGCGAATCACGACATGGCTTTCGATGCGCGTGCCGGCACCGAGCTCGACACCATCGCCGATGATGGAATATGGGCCGATCGTGACGCCGTCGGCTATCTCGGCGGAATCCGCGATGATTGCGGTCGGATGTATCACCGGCGATCTCCACCGGGTGCGGTCATGATCTTTGCGCTCGCGACCTTCTGCTCGCCGACGCGTGCGACACCGTCGAAACGCCACATGCCGCGGACTACGCGCTCGACTCGGATGTGAAGGTCGAGCCGATCACCCGGATGGACCGGGCGCCGAAAGCGCGCTTGGTCGACCCCGACGAGATAGTACAGCGGCTTCGGCTCTCGATCCGGCTCGGTCTGATGCGCAAGCACGCCACCGGCCTGGGCCATTGCCTCGATGACGAGGACACCCGGCATCACCGCATTGCCCGGGAAATGCCCCTGGAAGAACGGCTCGTTGATCGTGACGCTCTTCTGCGCGCGAATTTCCACCCCCGGAACGCACTCGATGATCCGGTCGATCATCAGGAACGGATAGCGGTGCGGCAGGATCCGCGTAATCGCCTCAAGATTCAGGCTGCCCCGGTCATCGCTCATCGAGCCCGCCCTTTTTTTCCAAAGCATCGATGCGCTGCCGCAGGCTGCCCAGGCGCCTGAAGCTCGCTACCTTGCGTTTCCAGTCGAAGTTGCGCTCGGCAGGAAACGCGCCAGCGTAGGTGCCGGGCTCGGTAATCGACTTGGTGACGACGGCGCCGCCGCCGATCGTTACGTCATCGCAGATGTCGATGTGGTCGACGAATCCCACCATGCCCGATATGACGCAGCGTCTGCCGATGTTCACGCTGCCGGACACGCAGGTACCGGAGACGATCAGGCTGTGTGCCCCAATCCGAACGTTGTGCCCGATCTGAATCTGATTATCCAGACGGACGCCATCCTCTACGACCGTGTCTTCGATCGCGCCACGGTCGATCGATGTGCATGCACCGACTTCGACGTCATCACCGATCCGGACACCGCCGACCTGCGGCACCTTCAGCCAGCCGCCGTCGGCCCATTTGTGACCGAAGCCGTCGGCGCCGATGACGACGCCACCGTGGATCAATGCGCGTTTGCCGAGCGTTACGTCTTGTACGAGGGTCACGTTCGCGCCTAAGCGTGACGATTCGCCGACCGAGCAGCGTTCACCCACGATGCAGCCGGGGCCTATGTACGCATGCGCACCGATGTCGCCGCCAGCGCCGATCACCGCAAGCGGCGCGACGTGCGCCGATGCGTCCACCCTGGCATTCGGATCGATCACGGCGCTCGGGTGTACACCGGGCGCATGCTGGGGCGGCGGATGCAACACCGTCGCGATGCGGGCGAAGACGAGGTAGGGATCGGCGGCGACGAGCGCGTGAGTCGGACAGTCGGGCGCATCGGCGTCGCTTACGACCACCGCCGTCGCCCGCGTCGCCGGCAACTGCGATCGATAAACTGGATTGGCGAGAAAGCTGATGGCGCCCGGACCGGCATGGTCCAGCGTTGCGACGAATGACACTTCGGCGTCGGGGTCCCCGATCAGCTCGCAGCCGAATCGAGTTGCCAAGCTGCCGAGGCTAACACCTATCTCGATACCCCCCATGAGCCTCGCGCCGCCCCACCGGATCACCGTCGAGCGCGCGCCACGCGTCGACGATCCTCGCCGCCGGGTCAGTTGTTTCCGGCGGCCTGAAAGTTCGCTTCCATCGCCTGCAGGACGAGCTCCGTAATGTTGACGGCGCTGCTCGCATAAAGCACGCCGTCGCCGACGATCAGATCGAAACCCGCCGACTGAGCATAGGACTGCACTTCCTGGAGCAGTGCCCGCTGCAGGTTGCCGAGCTCTTCATTGCGACGCAGGTTGAAGTCCTCACGAAACTCGTTCTGCAACCGGGTGACCTCCCGCTGCAGGTCGCGAACGTCGCGCTCTGCGTTGCGGCGCTCGGTCTCGCCCATCACGGCGATGTCACGCTGCACTTTCGCAGTCAGCTCCTCGAGCTCTTTCTGTTTCGCGAGGATGTCGCGCTGCCGCGGCTGAAACTCCTCTTCGAGCGCCGACATCGCGACCTTGGTCTGCGGTGCGCGATCCATCAAGAGCGGCACGTTGACGACACCGATCTTGAGATTCTGCGCTGCTGCGGGCCATGCGAATACCAGAAGCAACGCTGTCGCCGTCACGGTCTTCGCGAAAATCGTTTTTGCAACCATCATATGACTATCCGATCGTTAGAATGCTTGTCCGATTGAGAACTGAAACCCTTCGATCTCGTCCCCGAAAAATCTATCATTGCCCTTGAACTCGTTGAGCGGAACGGCGTAGCTGAACCTGAACAATCCGAGCGGTGCGAGCCACTGCACCGCCACTCCAACCGAGGTCTTCAGTTCATCGAAATCCGGCGTGTATTCGACCGGGCTTCCCAGCTTATCGGTGAACGAGACTTCGCCAGAGTTGAAGACGTTCCCGATGTCGTAAAAGAGGCTAGCCCTGGCCTGACTGGCGAACCGGTCCGGCAGCGGGATTATAAGCTCTGCTTGCGCCGCGACCAACACATTACCGCCATACGGCCTGCCGAAGCTGTCGCGGGGTCCGAGCCAGGACTCCCGGTAGCCGCGGACGGAAGTCGGGCCGCCGCCGAAAAACTGTTTGTAGGGTGGCAAGGCCGTAGTGTCGTTCAGTGCCTCTCCGTAGCCCAGCTCGGCGTTCAAGCGCACGGTCCAGCCGCCGAACAGGCGCTGATACTTGGTGAAGTTGTAGCGCGCGGTCCAGAACTCGACCTCACTACCAGGCACCGTCATGGTCGCGAACAGCTGATGCCTGCTGCCCCGGTCGGCAAACAAGGCCCTATTACGACTATCGTACGACCAGCCGGCGAGCAGCTCGTAGGTGTCGAACTTGGTGCCGAACAATAGCGCCGTGCCGAAGTCCTCGAAGAACGTATTGCCGTTGTTGAGAACCCACTCTTGCGCCTGCAGCGTGCTATTGGTCGACGACAGCAGCTCCGAGCGCTGGTAATTGACGCCGAAGTTGATGCTCTGGAATTCGGTGACGGGATAGCCGTAGTCCAGCGTCGCACCGATGGAGGTCGTCGAGAAATCCGACGCCGCCGACGTGAACTGGGTAATGTCCCGATAGTTCACGCCTACGGTGCGGCGAACGCCGTTCAATGTCCGATACGGATCCGTATGCGACAAGCTGTAGAGTTTCGAGAAGCGACCGGAGTTAGCCTGGAGGGCGACGCGATTACCGGTACCCAAGAAATTGGTGTGAACGATGCTGCCGTTCAGGATGACCTTCTGCGACTCCGAGTAGCCGATGCCGCCGCTGAACTGGCCGGGCATTCGATACTCGATGTCGAAATCGACGTCGACCAGATCCGGGCTGCCGGAGACCGGCGAGGTGTCGACCTCGACCGCCTCGATGTACGGCAGTCGCTGCAGTCGCACCTTCGAGCGATCGAGCAGGCGATTCGACAGATACGCGCCCTCGGTCTGGCGGAGCTCCCGCCTAAGCACCTCGTCGTCGACCTGATCGACGCCGTTGAAATCAATGCGGCGCACGTAGACCCGGCTCTGCGGGTCGATAAAGAACGTGACGGCGACCTCTTTGTTCTCGTAGTCGAGCTCCGGTACCGGCTCGATGTTGGCGTTCGCGTACCCCTCTTCGCCCAACCGGAAAGCCATCAGCTCCGCCGACGAGGTCAGTGACTGCAGGTTGAACACGTCGCCCGGTTTTGCAAGCACCAACCGGTTGAGCTGTTGTTCCGGGACCACCATGTCGCCAACGAGCTTCACTTCCGAGATCGTGTAGCGCTCACCCTCGTGAACGTTGATCGTGACGTAGATGTCCTTGCGATTCGGAGAGATGGCGACCTGGGTAGATTCGACGCGAAAATCGGCGTGACCGCGGTCCATGTAGAAAGAACGCAGCGTCTCGAGATCGCCGCTCAAGGATTCCTTGGCGTAACGATCATCCTGCCGGAACCACGACAGCCAGTTCGCGGTATCGAGCTCGAACCCCGACCGGATTTGCTCGTCGTCGAAACTATCGTTGCCGACGATGTTGACCTGCCGTATACGGGCGCGATCGCCTTCCTTGACGTTGATACCGATGCGGACCGTATTGTTGGGCCGATCGACCACGTTCGTGTCGACGACGACACCGTATTTCCCGCGATCGTAGTACTGCTCGCGCAGAAACATCGCGACATTGTCCAACACCGAACGATCGAAGGTACGCCCTCGCGCCAAGCCGACGCCGCGCAAGGACTCCATGAGATCCTCGGTTTTTATGTCTTTGTTGCCTTCTATGGTGAAGTCTTCGATCGACGGCCGTTCGCGCACCGCGATGATGAGCGTTTGATCGTCGCGACGCATTTCGATGTCGTCGAACAACTTTTGCTCGTACAGCGCACGAATCGCTTCCTGAATCCGTAGATCGTCTACGCGGTCGCCGATGTTGATCGGCAGGTAGTTGAACACGGTGCCTTCGGAAATTCGCTGCAGACCCTCGACCCGCATATCGGCCACCACGAACTCGTCGGCCAGTGCGGCGGGCGCCGTTACGGCACAGGCAAGCAGCAGAAGCGCTCGCCGACACCAACGCCCGAGCTTTTCTTTCCTGTCGCGGCGCGTGACCGTCACGCCTCGTGCCCCCCTGTCGAGTGTCGATGCGTCATTTATCTATCAGAATTCTCGCAATATCGTTGTAAAAAGCAAAACTCATGAGCAACAGCAGCGCTAGGATACCGACCTGTTGACCGACGATTTGCGAGCGCAACGACAGCGGGCTGCCTTTGATCCATTCGATGCTTTGATACACGATCTGGCCGCCGTCGAGGACCGGTACGGGCAGCAGATTGATCACGCCCAGGCTGATGCTGACGAGCGCCAGAAAGCGCAGGAACTGATTGAGCCCCGCAGACGCGGAAGTACCGGCGTACTGGGCAATATTGATCGGACCGCTGATATTCTTGAACGAAACGTCGCCGGTCAACATGCGGCCGAACATGTTTACGGTGAAGGCCGTGGATGCCCACGTCTGCTTGAGCGACTGGCCGACGGCCGCGCCCAAACCGTATTTGCGAACGTACCAGTAGTCGCTCGCCGAGCGGCTGATGCCGACGCCCAGCACTCCTTTGCGCGTGCCGTTCTCGTCGACTTCGCCCAAGGCTGCGGTGACGGTCAACGTCTCGTTCGCCCTGACCAATTCGATCTCGACCGTCTCGCCCGGGCGGGCGGCCACCACCCGGCTCAAGTCGGCGAAGCTCGTAATCGGCTCGTCGTCGATGACGGTAATGCGGTCGCCCTCGAGCAGGCCCGCACGGGCGGCGGCGCCGTCGTCGAGCACCTGGCCCACGACCGCGGGCGGCTGCCACGGCGAGAAGCCTAGGCCGTCGAACAGCAGCCCGGGCTCGGTCAGCCGCGACGCCTGGTCGCCGACGTCGAGCACGACGCGGCGCTCTCGCCCGTCCTCTCCTACGAGCGTGAGCTCGATGCGGCCGTCGCTAACCATCGTCTCGAGGATACCGACAAGAGTGGACTCCCAGTCGGCGACCTCGCGATCGCCGACCTTGACGATCTGATCGCCGTAGCGCAGGCCAGCCTCGGCGGCGTAGGAGCCTTCGACGACCGGCCCGACCGCCGGTTTCACCGTGGGCACGCCGTAAACGAACAGCACGAAGTAGGCGAGAATTGCGAACAGGAAGTTGAACATGGGGCCTGCCAACAGCACCGCGATACGCGCCGGTATCGGCCGGTGCGTGAACGCCCGCCCCTGATCTGCCGGATCGACGGGGCCCTCGCGTTCGTCGAGGAATTTGACATAACCTCCGAGCGGAATCGCGGCGATGCAGTATTCGGTGTCGTCTGCGCCGCGCCGAACGCTCACGATCGGCTTGCCGAAACCGATGGAAAAGCGCAGCACTTTCATGCCGCACCAGCGGCCGACCACGTAGTGGCCGAACTCGTGCACCGCGACGAGCACGCTGATCGCCACGATGAAGAAAAACAGGTTGCTCAGCACAGTGCTCATAGATACGTCCTTTCCCTAACCATATCATGCACTTCCACCGAACAGTCGAGACCTGCGTCCGGCATGAGGCGGGGCGTTTCGACAGTCAGACTGCGCGTTCGGGACGCAGTTCCCGGCGAGCTTAGCCGCGGCCGACTGAACCGACGCTTAACGGTCCGCATCATGACAGCCCCAAGACGGCGAGACCGGCGGCGAACAGAGGCGCCGCGGCACAGACGCTGTCGATTCGGTCCAGCACGCCGCCGTGTCCGGGCAGCAGAGTTCCCGAATCCTTCACCCCGGCATTGCGTTTGAACATGCTGACGGTCAGGTCGCCGACGACCGACAATAGCGCCACCGCGAGGCAGAACGGCACCAATACGGCCACGCCCCGTTGCGTGTAGAGCGCCGCCGCGAAGGCCGCCAACAGCACCGCCAAAAGCCCGCCGAGCACCCCTTCCCAGGTCTTGCCCGGACTGATGGCCGGCGCCAGCTTGACGCGGCCAAAGAATCGACCCGCGAAGTATGCGCCGATGTCCGCGAGCCACACGAGGACCAGCAGCGCGAGCAGCAGGAGCGGCGACTCGAGGTAGAGCCAGTCGATCGCGGCGTAAGCCGGCAGAAGCACGAGAACGCCGCAAAACCAAGCGACGATTGCGGGTATCGGCGTCGGGAAGTAGAGCATCCAAACGAGCGCCGCGACCCACCAGGCGACCGCCGCGGTTACGATCAGGCGGTAGAGTCGGACATCCGGCATCAGGAGCCACAGGGCGACCTCCAGCACCGCGATCAGCGCGACGAAGGTGAGCCGGGCGCCACTCGCCGAGGTACCGAGAAACGCCGACCATTCCCAGGCGGCGGCGACGAACACGGCCGCGATCACCAGGCGCGCCACCCGCTCCGGCGCCAGAAAAAGCACGGCCAAGAGTGCGACAACGGCGACGAGTGCCGTCAGGACTCGCTCTTTGAGCACCTCAGGCGGCTCCCAGCTGCTTCGCCGTCTTGCCGAAGCGACGCTGGCGCCTCGTGAAGTAATCGAGCGCCGCGCTGAACTCGTCCTCGCCGAAATCCGGCCACAAGCAGTCGCAGAAGTACAGCTCGGAGTACGCGAGATTCCACAGCAGGAAGTTCGAGATTCGATGCTCACCGCCCGTTCGTATCAACAAGTCCGGATCGGGCACGCCGCCGAGCGCGAGCGATTCGGACACCGTCTGCTCGTCGATGTCGGCCGCGTCCTGCGCGCCGGATTCCACCCGCGCCGCAATCCGTCGTACCGCCTGGGTAATGTCCCAGCGGCCGCCGTAGGCCACCGCGACGATCAGAGTGAGCCCGTCGTTGTGCGCGGTGCGACGCTCGGCCGCGCGGATTTTTCGCACCAGGCGGGCATTCAAGAGCTCGAGCTGGCCCACGAACTTGAGCCTTACTTCATTACGATGCAGCTCGTCGACTTCTCGTTGCAGCACGTCGAAAAACAGGCTCATCAGGCGGCCTACCTCGTCGCTCGGCCGCTCCCAGTTCTCGCTCGAGAACGCGAACAAGGTCAGGAACTTGACGCCCTCCTGCGCGGCCTGCTCGACGATGCGCCGCACCGCCGCGACGCCGGCACGGTGGCCGGCGTGGCGCGGCTTGCCGCGCGTCTCGGCCCAGCGACCGTTGCCGTCCATGATGACCGCGACGTGTTGCGGAATTGCCACGCAAGTCGCTGATTCATCAGACATATTTTCGCGCTCGACGGCCATCGATCCGGTCGCTCAGATCTCCATCAGCTCGCTTTCTTTGTCCGCCAGCACCTTGTCGATGGCGGCGACGTTCTTATCCGTCAGCGCCTGGATATCGCTTTCGGCGCGGCGCTCTTCGTCCTCGCCGATCAGTTTCTCCTTGAGCAGCTCCTTGACGTCGTGCATCGCGTCGCGGCGGATGTTGCGGACCGCGACCCGACCGCCTTCCGCCTCCTGCCGAACGACGCGGATCAGGTCCTTGCGTCGCTCCTCGGTCAACGGCGGCAACGGCACTCGAATGACGGTGCCCGCGGTCACCGGATTCAGGCCGAGATCCGAGGCCATGATCGCTTTCTCGATCGGCTGCACCATGTCCTTCTCCCATGGCGTTACCGTCAGGGTGCGCGGGTCTTCGACATTGACGTTGGCCGCCTGGTTGAGGGGCACCTGGCTCCCGTAGTACTCCACGGTTATGTGATCGAGCAGGCTAGTATGCGCGCGGCCGGTACGAATCTTGGTCAGTTCCTGCTTGAGCGATTGCACGCTCTTCTGCATGCGCTCCGCGGCGTCTTTCTTGATCTCGTCAATCACTGTTCTACATCCTATTGCTGTGCCGGCGTGCGTCGAGCGTTGCTCAGGTCGTCACCAGCGTCCCAACCTCATCGTCGGTCATGGCTCTGACCAACGCATCGGGCTCCGTCAGATCGAAGACCCTGAGCGGTAAATCGTTGTCGCGGCACATGACCACGGCCGTCGCGTCCATGACCTTCAGCTTGTCGACCAATACCTTGTCGAACGACACGGTATCGTACAAGGCCGCCTCGGCATTCTGGCGGGGGTCCGAGTCGTAGACGCCGCTCACCATGGTCGCCTTCAGCAGCACGTCCGCGCCGATCTCGATGGCCCTGAGGCTGGCCGCCGTATCCGTCGTGAAGAACGGGTTGCCGGTGCCGGCGGCGAGAATGACCACACGGCCTTTCTCCAGGTGCCTGACGGCACGGCGACGGATGTAATCCTCGCACACTTCATGGACCTGCAGCGCCGACATCACACGCGCGAACACGCCGATCGATTCGAGCGCATCCTGAATCGCCAGCGCGTTCATCACGGTCGCCAGCATGCCCATGTAATCGCCGGTGACTCGGTCCATACCGGCACCGGCGAGCCCGGCGCCGCGGAAGATGTTGCCGCCGCCGATGACGATCGCAACCTCGACGCCCAGCGCGCGGACTTCGGCAACCTCACCGGCAATGCGCTTGATGACCGGCGGATCGATGCCGTAGTCCAACTCGCCCATCAGCGCCTCGCCGCTCAGCTTGAGCAGCACGCGCTGGTAGAGCACCGGAGCTTCACCCATGTCCCTATAGTCCTCGTCGGAACCGCCACGACTCGCGGCGGCGGCAGAGATTCTAGCGCATTCAGGGACTGCGGGGCCGGTATTCAGGCCCCGACTAGAGCCATCGGCGCGTGCCGCGGATCAGCTGCTCCCGGTGACCTGCTTCATAACCTCGGCGGCGAAGTTCTCCTCTTTTTTCTCGATGCCTTCGCCGACTTCGAAGCGTACGAACGCCGTGACGGTCGCGTCCGCATCCTTGAGCAGCTTGGCGACCGAGAGGTCCGGGTCCTTGACGAACGGCTGCCCCAATAATGTGATTTCTTTCAGGAACTTGGCGAGGCGCCCGTCGACCATCTTGGCGACTATTTCGGCCGGCTTGCCGCTCGCCTCGGCCTGCTCGGTGAGAATCCGGCGCTCGCGCTCGAGGGTCTCGGCCGGCACGTCGCTCTCGTCGATACAGGTCGGGTTGCTCGCAGCGACGTGCATGGCGATATCGCGGGCCAGCTCTCGGTCGCCGCCCTCGAGCGCCACCACCGCAGCGATGCGAGCGTTGTGCACGTAGCTGCCCAGCTGGTCCGGTGCTTCGATGACCGCTACGCGCCGCACCGAGATGTTTTCGCCGACCTTCGCGATCAGCTCGGTGCGCGCCTCTTCGACGCTTCGGCCGTCCGCGAGGGTCGCCGAGCTCAGGGCCTCGACGTCGCTGATGGCGCCATCTCTTGCCGCCGCCGCGACCGCTTCGGCGAAGGCGACGAAGTTCTCGTCTTTCGCAACGAAATCGGTCTCCGAGTTGATCTCGACGATGGTCGCGCCGTTGTCCGCCGCGGCCACCACGACGCGGCCGTCGGCTGCAACCCTGCCGGCCTTTTTGTCGGCCTTGGCTTGCCCGGATTTCCTGAGCTGCTCGGCGGCCGCGTCCATATCACCATCGTTCTCCACCAGCGCCTTCTTACATTCCATCATGCCGGCGCCGGTGCGCTCGCGAAGCTCCTTTACCATTGACGCAGTGATCGACATCGTATGTTCCTCTGAATTTTTTGCTCGGGAGTGCCTAACGCCTGGGCGTCACGCTCTCGCTCAATCGTCGTCCGATCCGGCCGCCGTCTTTTTGCTGGCCTTCTTCTTGGTCGCGGCTTTCTTGCCGGCCGACTTCTTGGTGGTCTTTGTCTTGGCAGTCGCCTTCTTCGTCGCCGCCTTCTTGGTCGTGGTCTTCTTTGCGGCCCCCTTCTTCGCGGTCTTTTTCTTCGCGGCCGGCGACTCGCCGGTCGCTTCGGCCAGGGCGGCGGGCTCGGCAGGCGCTTCGCCGGCGCCCCCGGCCTCGGCGGCGGGCTCGGCGGCCTTTTCTTCGGCGGCTGGAGCGGCAGGCTCTGCAGCCTTCTGTTCGGCGGCTTCGGCCTCGCTGGCGGGCTCGGCGGCCTTTTCTTCGACAGCCAGGACGGCGGGCTCCGCAGCCTTCTGTTCGGCGGCCTCGGCCTCGCTGGCGGGCTGTGCAGCCTTCTGATCGGCGGCCAGGGCGGCGGGCTCGGCCGCCTTCGGCTTCCTCGCGGCTTTCTTGGACGGCTTTTTTCCAGCCTTCTTCTTCCGCTGACCGGCCTTGCGCGGACGCCCTTCCTCGTCGAGTTCGACGAACTCGTCGTCGCCGAGTGCCACCTCGGGCAGCGAAGCCTTGCCGTCGAGCACGGCGTCCGCCATCAAGGTGGCGTACAGCGTGATTGCCTGCATCGCGTCGTCGTTGCCCGGGATCACGTAGTCGACGAGGTCCGGAGAGCAGTTCGTATCAACGACGGCAACCACCGGAATCCCCAGCTTTTTCGCCTCGCGGACCGCGATTTCCTCGTGATCCACGTCGACCACGAACAGCACGTCGGGCAGCGCTCCCATGCCCTTGATGCCGCCCAAACTGCGCTCGAGCTTGTCGCGTTCGCGGTTCAGGCCCAGAACCTCCTTCTTCGTCAGTCCCTCGAACGCGCCCTCCTCGGCCAATTCCTCGAGCTCCCGCAGGCGCTTGACCGACTGCCGAATGGTCTTGTAGTTGGTCAGCATGCCGCCCAGCCAACGATGGCTGACGAACGGCATCTCGCAACGTTCGGCCTGCTGCCGAATCGCGTCTCGGGCGGCCCGTTTGGTACCGACAAACAAGGTTTTGCCGCCGTCCGCGACGATCGCCTTGACGAACGCGTACGCTTCCCGCGCCATCGGCAGGCTCTTCTCGAGGTTGATGATGTGGATCTTGTTACGCTCGCCGAAGATGTAGGGCGCCATCTTCGGGTTCCAGTAGCGGGTCTGATGACCAAAATGCACGCCAGCCTCTAGCATCTGGCGCATAGTGACGTCTGCCATGAGTATCTCCGGGTTAGGCCTCCGTACACCCCAGCGCGCAACCCCTTTTTTCGTGGGGCACCCGGCGCGATGTGCCGATGTACGTGTGGATTCGTTGCCTCGTGGGCGCGCGCTTTATACCATACTCACTCACAGCCAACAACGCGGAAATCACCGAAAAATTGGGGTCGAACCGCAATTTACCCGCCGGGCCCCCGCAGGCGCCTGTTGCGGAAAAGCTGCGGTTCGACCCCAATTTCAAATCCCTGGATCAAGCGCTCCGGCGCCCCGATTTGCAGACCGATGCACGTAACCATCAAGACACCGGAGGAGCAGGACAAGATGCGTGTAGCCGGCCGGCTGGCGGCGGACACGCTCGACATGATCGGCGAGTACGTCAAGCCCGGCGTGTCGACCGGCGAGCTCGACGAGATCTGCCACCGGCACATCACCGAGGTTCTGGATGCGATCCCCGCACCGCTCAACTATCGCGGCTTCCCGAAGTCGATATGCACGTCGGTGAACCACGTGGTCTGCCACGGCATTCCCGGAGACCGCGTGCTGAAGTCCGGCGACGTCGTCAATATCGACGTGACGGTGATAAAAGACGGCTTTCACGGCGATACGAGCCGCATGTTTTTCGTCGGCAAGCCGAGTATTCAGGCCGAGCGACTCGCCAATGTCGCCTACGAAGGGATGTGGCGGGGCATCGAGGAGCTGGGTGCCGGCAAGCACCTCGGCGACGTCGGTGCGGCGATCCAGACTTTCGTCGAAAAGCACCGCTTCTCCGTCGTGCGAGAATACTGCGGCCACGGCATCGGCAGGAGCTTCCACGAGGATCCGCAGGTCCTGCATTACGGGGAGCGCGGCACCGGCCTCGAGTTGAAGCCCGGTTTGACCCTGACCGTCGAACCGATGGTGAATGCCGGCAAGCGGCACGTGCGGCTGTTGCCGGACGGTTGGACCGTGGTGACCAAGGATCACAAGCTGTCGGCGCAATGGGAGCACACGGTGCTCGTCACGGACACCGGCTACGAGGTGCTGACGCTTGGCGCCGATCAGCGCTAGCGCTTCCTAAGCCCGCGATACGGCGTCGGCTCTAGTGAGTTCGCCCGACGTCATCCGCGAAAGTCGATGAGCGAATGGCCTACATGGACACTTTAGAAGCGGAACCGGACCGGGCGCTGCACGCCTTGGAGGA
>JBFGFX010000046.1:0-17429 GCA_041579335.1 Woeseiaceae bacterium
AGGTTTATTGGAGGCGCGGCAGGCGGCTCACGAACGGCTGGGGAAGACGGATACGTGGCTCGACCGGCTCGCATACGCGAGAGTGCACGGCGCCGACCAGCCTTACGAGAAGGCGTCGGTCGAATCCTTACTCGTCAAGATGGACAAGAGCGCAAGGGACAATGAAGCCGCCGATCTGTATTACGAACACGAGCTGCGCGCACACAAGGTCAATCTGCTCGCCGTCAACATCGGCGATGGTCCATTGCATGATGCGAAGATCATCGTCGACGTACCCGCGATCGACGGAGTCGGCGTTGCAGATCGCGTTTATCCCGCGTTGAACGTAGCGGACGACGAGGCCGCAGGCGATTACCCGGAGGTACGTTCCGATATGAAGGGATGGCGGATCGTCGCGCGACTCGACCACATCGGCGCCGGCGAGCGCCGGACCGTGTTCGAGCAGCCGTTACGGCTGTTGCTCCGGCCGCCCGCAGCGGGCAAGACAGTGACGATCGCGTACACGGTGTCCGGCCGCGAGCTGCGCGTTCCCCAAACTGGCTCCCTCATCCTACGGGTGGCCGAGGAAAGGCGGCGGCGTCTGACCGCACGTAACTGAGATCCGGCGCACCAATGGCCGCGGCAGTGTTGAGGGCGCGGCCCGCCCTTGCGCGAACGCGTGCAACCTTTCGGGCACGCAACGCCACTCAGTGTCGACAGCAACTCGATCGGGTGGCAACCATGACCGAACTCACATTAAAGAAGATTGACGCCGTCAAGCAGAAGGCGGTGACCTCGAGCTCGGCGGGCGCATTGACGCTCGGCCTACTGACATTCGCCGCCGCCGCGCCGGCAGACGACGTCGGACTGACCGATACCACGCTCGAAAAGTACATCGGCGTCTGGGACATGGAGCTCGAGACCCACACCGAGACCTTCGGCGACAGAGGTGGTGTCGGTAAGGGCACGATGGAATGCCGCTGGGGCGCGATGCGCGCCTGGGTGGACTGCGACATGGACGCCGATTACGAGGGACTCGGCCGTTACGCGCTGAAGGTCGTGCTGCACCGGACCGGCAAGGATGGAATCGTCGGTGCCTTCGTCACGAACAGCTTCGACGGCGGGCGCCTGTACGTTGGCGAGTGGAAAAGCGACACCGAGCTCACGTTCCACGACGCATGGACGGATCCGAGGCGGCAGTGGGAGCACCAGCTCACGACCTATACGTTTCTCGGGCCGGACGAGATCCGGTATCGGATCGACGTATCGTCCGACAACGAGACGTTTCATCTGCACTCGAGCGGTGTCTATTGCCGCCGGTGACGCACGCTCCGATCCATAACTACAAGGAGGAAATCCCGAATGGAAACTCTGGCTTCAGGCACGTTCTCCAATCTCAACTATTGGGCCGTGCTGGTCGTCGCGCTCATGTCCTTCTTCCTAGGCGGGCTGTGGTACTCGCCCGCGTTGTTCGAAGGGAGCTGGATGAACGCGAACGGCTACACCGTGGAGCAGGTCAAGGACATACAGAGCCGCTTGGGGCTTGCCGGTTTCGCCGCCACGTTCGCCGCCTATCTCGTGATGTCGTTGGCATTGGCGATGCTGCTCGAGATCACCGGCACCGACAATGTCCGAAGCGGCGTGACGATCGCCGCGCTCGTATGGCTCGGTTTCGTCGCCGCTCTGAGCCTGACCGTAAACCTCTTCTCGACGCGCTCGCTCGCGGCGTGGATGATCGATGCCGGATACCATCTCATCGCGTTGATCGTCGGTGGTATCGTGTTGACTCTATGGCGATGACCGCTGACGACTCGGTCCTTCTCGAGACTTTCGAACGGCGCCGAGACGAGCGCTCGTTCCGAAAGCTCTATCGTCGTCATACGCCGTCGATGTTCGCGATGGCCGTGCGGCTCTCTGGCTCACAGGCGGAGGCGGAGGAGCTTACGCAGGAGGCCTGGTGCCGGGCCGTCGAGCGCTTCGGCGCGTTCGATCGGCGTTCCGCCCTTAGAACGTGGTTGATCGGCATCGTGGTTAACTGCTACCGGGAAGGAGTGCGCCGGAGCGCCAAGACCCGACCGGCAACGGACGCCGAGCTCGAGAACCTGTCGGACTCCCCGGTGACGGCCCTGCCGGTTAGCCGTCGTACGCAGGCGGAGCCGATCGACGTGGAACGCGCGCTGTCGAGACTGCCTCCCGGATACCGTGAAGTCGTTCTGTTGCACGACTTGAACGGATTCACACACAAGGAGATAGCGGTGATGCTCGGCATCCAAGAGGGCACCTCAAAGAGCCAGTTGAAGCGGGGCCGCGAGCAGTTGCGTTCACTGCTCGCATCGCCCGCGGGACGATCGGAATACACCGATAAGCGAGGAACACCGTGAATCACG
The DNA here is from genome assembly GCA_041579335.1 of Woeseiaceae bacterium. Lineage (GTDB taxonomy): Bacteria > Pseudomonadota > Gammaproteobacteria > Steroidobacterales > Woeseiaceae > JBFGFX01. The sequence goes on from JBFGFX010000046.1 coordinate 2,367, forward strand.
ACTCGGAAAACGGCGACAGCTTAGCCGCACTCGGCGAGCCGAGTTCGCTGCCTGTCGAAATGGAGCCGCCCATAGCGCTCGAGGATCGTGTCGTCAATGCGCTCGTGCGCCGGGGCATGATTCGGCCGGATCGGCCTGTCACGAAATACAGCCTCGGCTGGCGCGCTGTCCGCGCGTCGCTGGCCGCGGCAGCCTGCGCGACGATTCTTGCCGTGGGCGTATTCATCGGTCGCGCATCGACCGAGCAGATCCCCGGGTCCTTGACCAACCTAACCGGCGCCGAGACGGATCTCTATGCCTTGCTGCTGTTCGAGACCGACAGCTACGATCGGCCGAGCGCGCAAGAAGCGCTGACGCGCTATGGCGAATACAGCGAGTGGATCGCGCTCGCGCGGGAGCGCGAACAGTTCGTGACCGGTGAAGACTTTGATGCGGATCGGGGCTGGCTGATCGCGCCCGAGGATGGCGGCGTCGCGGTGTCCGAGACCGTCAGGGTCGCGGGTGGCCCGCCGCTCTCGGGCGTGCTGTTCGTTCGCGCGGACCATCACGACGACGCGCTGCGACTCGCAAGAGCGCTGCCGCACGTGCGGCACGGGGGCAGCGTTCTGGTGCAGAAGACGATCCGGACCGACGTGCCGCCGCCGGAGCCGACAAGGGAATGAACATGGCTGCCGGCAAGCCGTTGCCGGCGCGGACGCAGAGCCTAGTACCGCGGCAGAAACCCGCCGGTAGCCTGGAGCGGCGCCTGCGAGCCGTTGGTCGACACCCACGCGACGAGTGCGCGATCGCGGACTACGAAGTCCGATGTCGGCAGGCTGGCATTGGCCTCGAACGTGCCGTCGACCCACTCGAGCGGCGTCGACGTGACGCCCAAGGCGACGAAGTCGTGCTCGAGCGTGCGGCCGCGGTTCTCGCCGGCACGCACCTCCGTCTCGAGGCTCATGCCTACCAGCGCGAGATGCAGCACCAACGCGGCGCCGTCGTGCTCGTCGGCATCGAATGCCGCGGACACCTCGTCGCCTTGGACACGGATCTCAAGCTTGCCTGCAGGCGGCGAATCGCTGGCGGAAGGCCCGCCTCTGCGCCAGCCGAGCCATTCCTTGCCGTCCGCGAACATACCCGGCGTATAGACCGACCGCGAGCCGCCTTCTTGCGCATAGCGGCGCTGGCGGTCGCTGTATTCGCGGCGGGCGAAACGATCCTCCCAACCGATATAGTCCCAGTAGTCGACGTGGAAGCCGATCGGGACGAACTCCGACCAGAGGCCGGGCTCGCCCTCGAGACCGCTGAGCCAACGATCCGCCGGCGGGCAGCTGCTGCACCCTTCCGAAGTGAACAGCTCGATCAGCACGACCCGGCGATTGCCGCTGTCGAGCGTGATCGTGGAGACATCTGCGCCCGCACCAACGGATGCGGCGAGCAGCGATGTTGAAAACATGGCGATGACGCCTACAGTGCGCACGAGTGGCTCCCGATCGAATGGATGCTACAGGGGACCGCCGCCGTGCGGCGATTGTTACATGCCGGTAGAGGACCCCGGTCGTGTCGGGCCGCCGCTTCGCTGAATCGTAGCCCGCTGCGCGCAACCGTTTCGATGCGTTCGAGCATCTATACGAATGGAGGTATGCGGGATGAAGAAAACGATCGCTGCGGTAGTCCTCGTCGCTCGGGCTTGTCGCAACTCGGGTTCCTTAGGTCGTGCGCGAAGCGGCTAGTCCAGCTCGCGGACGTACACGGAGCCGTGTCCGCCGTTCAGGAAGTCGATCGTACCCTGTGCCGACCAGCCTTTTCTACGCAGGTGCGGTCCCAGGATCGTGGTGCTGACGAAGAGCTGGCTGCAGCCGAGCCGGCGCGCCATGTTCTCCGCAGCGTCGAGGAGCGAGGATGCGATCCCTCGGCGCCGATGATCGGGATGGACGAGCAGGCCGACGACCGACGGCGTTAGTCCGGTCGAGACGTCCAAGTCTAGCGCGATGGTGCCGTAGACTTGACGGCCTTCGATGGCGACCATTCCGATTGGAAGCTCGTCGCGGTTGCAGCGCGACTGCAGGTCCGATCGGGCATCGCCGCGGCCCTCTCTCCCGTAGTACGGCTGCCACTCGGATTCATACCATTGCGCAAGCGTGCGGATCGCCTCCGGGTGATCGCACAAGAGTTCGATCATCATGGGATTTGCTATTGCCAAAATGCACGCTGGAGATCAGCGACCGACGCCATGCGCTTCAGAAACGAAAACTCGAGCACCATCGACAATCGATCGGGGATACACAGACCCTGTAAATGCGCTGCGCCTCCGTCATCAATCGGTTGCGGAAGAGATACGTCCGGACTAGATTCCACGATGTTTCGTCGGAGGCGAGTGTTCGGTATCGATCTCGTCGACCAGCTCCTCCAGCGCCGCGAGGACCTGATCGAGCACCGACGGTGCACCTTCGACCATGCCTTCCTCTTCGGCGACCGAAACCTCGCTCTCTTCGTACTCCCAGCGTTTGAGGATTTCGACCTTCTGTTGTTTCGTCAGCTCGGCGTGGTTGCGCACGCTCCAGGGACTTGCAAACACGGAAGCAGGATCGAGTAACGCTTGCTTTAGGTCGACGTCAGTTTTCATTATGGAAGCCTCCAAAGGCGACCCGTCGCAGTCTGCCGCCTCGGCAGCCCGCAATCCGAAATTCGCCGCGCGACGATGTCGCCGCTCACGCTATCGGCTCTATCAGTATACGCCATAGTGTTACGAGCAAGAATCTGCCGTATACGCCTAACCGACACGATAAGCGACTCTACGAAGTCAAGCTTCGCGGCTGCAACCGGGTGATGATCGACACAGTGCTCATGCGTGCGCTGAAGTCCAGCTCGGCGCCGGATTAGGCCGCGGCCTTCCATGGCACAGCGGCCGGGTCGAGCTGACGCCGACTCGACCGAGCGATCTCCTCGAACAGGGCGTTCTGCTCGCGGCTTCCTCCAATCTGCGGCAGCTGCGGCAGCAGACTCTCCAGAATTTCGGCCGCCTGCCGATACGTCCGCATCGCGTAAGCGCGCAGGGCAACCGCCGCTCGGCGTAGCAGGCACTCTCGGCAAGGGTCGTTGCAGATCGGCTGCGCGCGCATCCAGCTATCCAGACTCTCGAGGTCGCCGGCTCCGGCGAGCGCCAGCAGATTGTGCAGCTCCACATACGGATCGCTGGGACGCCGCATCCGTGCGAGTGCCCGGCGCCTGAGCAGCTGCCACGGCAGCTCGATCGGTCTCGGAGCGTAAAGGCGCAGGCGCCAAAGCAACGCGGGCGCGTCGGTCAACGCGTCATCGCTGTTCACGACGGCGGGCAGGATGTGCTCGAGGAAGCGGGCGTAGGCGCCGCCCCAGTCTCCCAAGGCCAACTCGAACACGGCCATGTGAAACTGGATGTGGACCCAGTCGCTGCCGGCACCGTGCCTGCCGTCGAGCCATTCACCGAGCACGCGATGCCCTTCGGCCATGCGGCCCTCGTCGGACAGCCGGTGTGCGATCACGTGCATCCTGCCGACGTCGCCACGGGAGAAGATGCGGTGCCCATCGGCGTCGCGACAAGCTCCGTGTTCGGCAGCGCTCGACGAACGGTGCGGCACGCTCCATTGCATCCGGCGGGCGACAGGCGCCGAAAGCCGATGGAGAAATCTCGCCGCGTGGGAGTGTTGATTTTTTGGGCCAAACATCGTCATCACCCGCAACCTGCATTCGAATTCAGGGCTCGGGGCCCCTTTGTAGGTGGCGCGAGTGTTCGCGTTTTCGGCCGACGAGACATGACCGCCGGCTGGCGTTTTGATGGTCTTTTTGCGGCGCCGCGATCAGCAAAAGGTCATGAAACGGTCAGACGGCGGTCAAGCGCCGCGTCCCGTGCGGGCGCAGACTTCGCTGCACTCTCAACGGCAATGCGACAGGAGAACGACATGACCAGGAGCAACGGCAAAGCGCTGACGGCGCTGACCTTAGCCTGCCTGCTGCTCGCCAGTCTCGTAACGGGCCGAGCCGAGGAAGGGCTGCGCCCGCTGACGGACTCCGGCCAGGTATCCATCGAGCTCGCGTTCAAGACGCATCTCGACATGGAACTGCCCGAACAGGACGTCTTCCTCGAGCGGCAACCGGGCAGCGGCGAGGTTTATCGCGTCACTAACGGCGATAACGACATGGGTGCGGAGCTTTTCACCTCCGCGGAGTATGTGCCGCACGATCCCTTCAGCGACGAGGCCATCGGCCCGCATCCGAAGGGGCGGCCCATCGGCTTGACGCTCGGCGAATGGTTGCGCCATGCCGGTAAAGGCACCTACACCTGCGAGAACGGAGAGGGACGGCTCGACTTGAGCTTCACCGGGCTGGTGCCGGACGGTGTGTACACGATGTGGCACGCGTTCATGGCGCTGCCGCCGCCGGTGCCGTTTACCGGCACGCTCGATCTGCCATTAGGCGCTCGCGACGGTTCCGAGAGCGCATTCGTCGCCGATGGCAACGGCGAGGCGAGGTTCGAGCACCTGTTCAGCCCTTGCCTGCAGATGTCCGACGTATGGACGACGTCGATGTTGGCCATCAACTACCACAGCGACAGCAAGACCTACGGCGGCCATCCCGGCGAATTCGGACGTGTGTCCCACGTACCGCTGTTCGTCATGCTGCCGCCGCGGCAAGGCATTTGAGAGAGGTGTGAGATGAAAACCGCAGTGACAACCCTTGCCGTGCTGGCAACCGCAGCGTTCGCAGCCGCGCAGGTCTCATCGACCTGCGTCCTCGCGGCCGAGCCGACTCTGCCGGACCCGGTCGTCGACGCGGACTACTACGATGACGGGGCGCCGGCTCCGGCGAAAGTCGAGCTGGGGCGGCTCTTGTTCTTCGACAAGATTCTGAGCGGCAACGAAAACATCTCGTGCGCCACTTGCCACCATCCGTCGCTTGCGTCCGGTGACGGGTTGGCGCTGCCGCTCGGTGAAGGACCGACCGGCCTCGGCCGGGAGCGCAAAGCCGGCGGCTATCCGTCGCTCGGGGTCCATGGCCGCGTGCCGCGCAACTCGCCGGCGGTGTTCAATCTCGGCGCTCGGGAGTTCGTCAGGCTGTTCCACGACGGGCGCGTCGAGGCGGATCCGGACGGCAACTACGAGGGCGGCTTCATCACGCCGGCCAAGTGGAAACTGCCCGCCGGGCTCGACAACGTGCTCGCCGCGCAGGCCATGTTCCCGGTCGTATCGCCCGCTGAGATGGCGGGCAATCAGGGCGAGAATCCGATCGCGGACGCGGTCTTCGAGAACAACGCGGCCGGTGAAGGCGGCGCCTGGCAGCTACTCGCCGAGCGGCTCAAGGGCATCGACGAATACGTCGAGCGGTTTATGAAAGCGTTCCCGGATACGGTGAAGCGACGCGAGGACATCACCTACGTGCTGGCCGCGAACGCGATCGCCGCGTTTCAGACGCGCGAGTTTCGCGCCGATGCGAGCCCGTTCGACGAGTACCTCAGAGGCAAAGCCGACGCGCTGTCGCAGAGTGCAAAGCGAGGACTAAGGCTATTCTATGGTCGGGCCAACTGCAGCAGCTGTCACGCCGGAAAGTTCCAGACCGACCACGACTTCCACGCCATTGCGATGCCGCAGATCGGCCCCGGCAAGGGCGACGGCTCCGACGGCTCGTTCTGGCGCGCGACCGGCCTGAAGCTGGCGCTCGAGGACTACGGTCGCGGCCGCGTGACCTACCGCAGCGAGGATCGCTACAGGTTCCGCACGCCGAGCCTGCGCAACGTGGCGCTCACCGGACCCTACGGGCACGCCGGCGCCTATCGCTCGCTCGAGGCGGTCGTGCGACACCATCTCGACCCCGTCGCCTCTCTGCACGGCTATCAAATCGACGGCGCGGCACTGCCGGCGCTGGACAACGTGCTCGAGCTGACCGCCGACGGCGCGAGCTTTGGCCAGAGCTGGCTGAGTCCGGTGCGCCGCGACGGTTTTCGGTTGAGCGACACCTGGGTGCAGAAGAACGATCACCTGAGGGGTAAGATCGCGGCCGCGAACGAGCTGGCACCGATCGAACTGAGCGATGCCGAGGTCAAGGACCTGCTCGCGTTCCTCGATAGCCTGACGGATCCGAGGGCGGCAGCGCTGGACTACGTCGTGCCGACGTTGGTTCCCAGCGGCTTGCCGGTCACGGACTGAACGTCGACATGTCAGGTCGGACCGACGCGAGACCGTTCGCGTCGGTCCTTACCGCTTCTTCGGCTCCGTTTGGCACAGGCGACGGCTGCGAGAAAGTCCGGCGTGTCTCGGCCCTCGTCGAATGCCGCCATGACGTCTTCGAGATCTCTGATCTTGGCGGCGTCGCGACCATCGGTCAGCTCGCAGCGCGTGCGGCAGACCCTGAGCTCGAGCAGTCGCGCGCCTTGGCGCCTGGCGATCTTCAGCGCGTCCTCGAGCAGTCTTTCCGCACGCTCGGTCGCGGCCGGCCCCGAGTCGCGCTGCAGCGTCGCATGCCTGCGCAGCATCTCGGCCTCGTAGAAGAACTCGCGGCCCTTCGGGTTGGATTCGATCGCCTTCATCTGGACCGCGAGCGCCTCGTCGTGTCGATCCATGCGCGCCAACAGCTCGGCCCTTAGCGTCAGAAAATGAGGCAGGTCCATCTCGGATCCCATCCTGGCGTGACTCGCGATGCCGGTGTCGAGGGATTCCAGCGCCTCGCGACGCTCCCTGTTGCTGTCGGCCAGCTGCCCGCGTGCCCATCCATCCAGGATCATGATCTGCGCGATCCGATAGTGGAAGCCCTGCTTCTCGGCCACCTCGCGGGTTTTCTCGGACCAGGCGATCGTCTGCTCCGGCTCGTTGCGGAACTGGTGAAGAAAAGTGCGCAGCGTCATCGCGGAGCAACGGCTGTAGAAATGTCCCGCGGCCAGCTCGAGCGCTTTATCGGAACGCTCGAGCGCCGAATCCGGGTAGCCCATGAAGCACAGGTCGAGGGCCGCCCAGCTGTGGCAGCCGACGCCGGGATTCTCGCCGTAGCGCGCCAGGATCGCACTGACTGCTTGCGGGTCGAACTCTTCGATTGCCCGATCGGCATTGCGTTTGGATTGGTCGAAGCGACCCTGATGAAACAGTGAACACGCCAACAGCTCGTGTGCTTCGAGCCGGAGCTCCGAGCTGCGTTCGAGCAGAGATTCGATCACGGCCTGCGATTTCGTGTACAGGCCGCGATTCTCGTGCATCGCGGCGATCGCGAAGACTTCCGGGGCGTTGTCTTCGATGCCGAGCTTCTCGCCGACGGCTCGGGCACGGGTGTAAGACTCTTCGACGCGCGGTGAGGCCCAACCTTCGAGGAAAATCATCGCGCTGCCGCGCAGCAGCAGCAGATCGCGCTCTGTATTCTGCGCCTCGAACGAATCGGGCAAGGTATCGATGAGCGAGAGCGCGCGGTCGACGACCGCCGCCGTTTCGCGATACGCAGAGCGGTTGAACGACAGCAACGCGGCCGGATAGAAATACTTCAGGGCGCGCTCCGCTTCGTGGGCTCGGGCGAAGTGATCGGCGATCTGCCCGGCGACCGGACCCGGCTCGCCCTGGTACGCCCGCTCGAGCCGGTCGCCCAAGGCACAGTGCAGTCGAGCACGGCGCGAGGCCGTGACGCGTTCGTAAAGCGCGTCACGAAAGAGATCATGGCGGAACTCGAAGATTGCGGTGACCGTCCCGTCGGGCCACTGCACGTCACCGGCATTGCGAACGATCCGGCCTTGCCGCGCGAGCCGACCGAACAGCGCCTCGATTTCCTCGGCCGATTCGTCTAGCGCGTGCGCGACGGCCGCCGCAGCAAACGGCGAGCCGGCGAGCGCCGCCGTCTCGAGCAGCCGTCGTTCGACGTCTTGCAGATTGGCAAACTGCTGGTCGATGAGCTGCGAAAGCGTTTCCGGTACGCCCGCGAGCAGCGCCGCATCTTCGTCCGCGGCCGACCAGGTCCCGTCGATTTTTCGTATCAGCCCGTTCGCGAGCCAGTGATCGACTAGCGTGTCGATAAAGAGCGGGAAGCCGCCCGTGCGCCGATACGTGAGCGCGGCCAGGGCAGGCGCCGCCGGATGATCGAGACGATTCGCCAGATAATCGCTGACGTCGGCTTCATCGATCGACTCCAGGTGTACGCCGTGCGCATAGCCGCGGATCGCGAGCTCGCGGGCGATCGCCTGAATCTCGCCGTCCGGTCGGAACGTGGCGAGCAGCAGGACGCGCGCCGCATCGTTTCGGCGGGCATAGTATTCCAGCCAATTGATCGTCGAAGGATCCGACCAGTGCAGGTCTTCGAGGAACAGGATGACCGTTCGTCGTTGCGCCAGCGACTCGAGCGTCTCGGACAGCTCGCGCAGCATGCGGCCGGCGCTGACATCGAGCGCAGGCTTGAGCGCCGCGCCGGCGGCGTCGCGAGCCAGCGTCGGCAGCTGCGCCAGCCAGGCCGGCGCGTGCTCGCGCAGCAGGTCGACGAGCGACGAATCGTGCTGTCCGGCGCGACCGAGCGCTTCGAGCAGCGGCAGATACGGCTCGCTCGCGCCGCGCTGGTTCACGCACTGTCCGTGCATGACGTAGACGCCGGCCCTTTCCTTCGCGGCGTTGAGAAACGCACGGCCGAGCGTGGTCTTGCCGACGCCCGCTTCGCCGCAGACGAACACGATCGCCCGCTCTCCCTCGACCGCACGATCGAGCCACCGTGCCAACTTGCCGAGCTCCGCATCCCGGCCGACGGCGGACGTCTTCGCGATCCACCCACCGTCACCGGGAGGCGCCGGCGTGGAAGTGTGCGTATCCGCGGCGTCGTCGAGATCCGCGACGAATCGATAGCCGCGTCCATGGACCGTCTTGATGACTTGCTGAGCGGCGCCGCTGTCGCCGACGGCGGCGCGCACCGACTTCAACCGGCTCGAGAGCGCCGAATCCGTGACGACCTTGCCCGGCCAGAGCGCATCCAAGAGCTCGTCGCGGGTCAGAACGCGATCGCGATTCTCGATGAGATACTTGAGGAGATCGAACCCGAGCGGATCGATCGGATGCACCACGCCGGCGCGCCTGAGCTCCAGGAGCTTGGTGTCGACTTCGTAGTCGCCGAATCGGTAGATCATCGCTCACCCTCAGGATCGCTGCGCCAATCAACCCGGCCCGGTCGATGGTTACATATATCATAAATTCGCCACACAACCAGCAGATCTCGGCCAAGGACCACGGGCTCCACGGCGCTATCCTTGCCGCAATGGAATCTTGGGAGTCTGTGCAAGTGACTGCGGTGCCTCCGGTCACTAACTCGAAAATCAACGGAGTCGCCGTCGCCGCCCTGCGCGAGGCGATCGACGCCGTCGAGGAGGGCGCCGACCCGGGTCGGCGCCGGTTTCGGGTTCGAAACCAGTGGTTGGACGGCGGCCATACCCGCACCGTGCTCAAGGACATCATTGCACCGGGCTATCGTCGAATTTCGCGGCCGCGGCCGCTTATCGTCGACGCCGACATTCCATCTTTGCTGGGCAACCGCGACTCGCCAATCGATCCCCTAGAGCATCTACTGGCGGCGCTCGCCGCGAGCGTCACGGCGACGCTGGTATGGCAGGCCGCCGAGACGGGCATTCACATCGATGCGATCGAGACAACGGTCGACGGCGACATCGACCTGCGCGGTTGCTTCGGGCTCGACCGCGACGCCAGGCCGGGATTCACGCACATCCGCATCGTCGTCGCCATAGAAGCCGAGGCGAGTGCCGCGGACCTCGATGCCCTCATCGACGCGGCAAGAATGTTCTCGCCGCTCGTCGATACGATCGGTCGCGCTACGCCGGTCAAGATCTCGCGCGAGTCGCGGAGCCGATGATGAGTGAATCCTTCGGTCCCAAAGCGGGGGGATACTAAAACCTGCTGGCCAAGTCGGACGTCGACATCATCGGCCGGCCGCATGCGATCCGATCCCGGCCGCGACTTCGCCGAGCTCTTCCGATTCGAGGTCGGGATTGAAATAACGGATCCGGTCGAGTACGTCGGTCGTCTCGAAGTACTCGCCCGCGCAGGCGGCATGGATGAACCCGGACGGCTGGAAGCGATACTCCTCGAAGAAGACCAAGCCGATGCGCCAGCTGTCCTTCTCGATCATCTCGCGGCAGCTGCGGCATCGCGCGCGCCCCGTAGGCGCGCGGCTCACTTTGTCGATGCGCGGGACGCGGCGGTGCTCGACGCCGAACGCGGCCGTCGATCTGAGCTCCTCGGCGACTGCAAAGTCGTCGCTCGAGACATCTTGTGGTGCGTCGCCGTCGAGCGCTTCGAGAAACGGCTCCGGCCGTTTGTAGGCAGCGCACGGCACATGAAACCAGAGCGTCATCTCGCCTTCGCCGAACGCGTTCGGCTGGCGTTCGCCGAAGCGGAGCTCCCCTTTGGCGATTTTCGTGTCGCAGCCGCGGCATTTGGCGCGGCCGGACGCTGCGTACTCGATCACGTGTGGCATTAGAGGACCTCCGCCAATAGCGCGAGACTGTGATTCAGGTCTGCCGATTCCGTCAGCAGCGAGTCGAACGGATCGGCTTTTTGTTTCTCGAGCAGTCGCGGCACCGTGCGGATATCGTACTTGTGCATGTCGAGCCGCGACGTAACCTGACTCCAGCGTAGCGGCATCGATGCCGTTGCGCGCGGCACCGGCCGCGCGCTGTAGGGCGCGACGAGCAAACGTCCGTGGCCGTTCTGCCCGTAGTCGACGTAGACCTTGCCGCCGCGCTCCCCGTCCGCGTCGAGGTGGCGCTGGACGGTAGCGATGTCGGGCAGCTGTTTGACGGCCCAGTTGGCGATCAGCTCCGCCAGCGCGCGGCTCTGCTCGTGGGTATAGCGGGCGCCGAGCGGAATCAAGACGTGCAGGCCGGTCGAACCGCTCGTCTTGATGTAGCTCGGAAGCTCGACCTGCTTACACAGTTTACGGATCGCCCGCGCTACCTTGACGACGTGTTCGAACGGCGCGCCCTTCGGATCGAGGTCGAGGATGCACCAGTCGGGGTGCTGCAGCGACGTCAGGCGGCTCGACCAGATGTGCAGCGGAATGGCGGCCATGTTGGCGACGTAGGCCAGGCCTTCCTCGTTCTCGATCACGAAGTAGCGAATCTCGCGTTCCGAGCCTTCGCTCCAGAGCGTCTCGCGCCGGATCCAATCCGGCACATAGTCGGGCGCATCCTTCTGATAAAACGACTTGCCGTCGATGCCGTCCGGATAGCGCGTCAGAACGAGCGGCCGGTCGGCGAGATACGGGAGGAGCCACGGCGAGATCGCACGGTAGTAGTCGACGAGATCGGCTTTCGTCAGTCCCTCGTCGGGCCAGAACACCTTGTCCGGATTGGTCACGGTAACGGAAGGCCCGAGCGGGCTCGTCCTCGCCAACGGCTTTTCCGGCAGCGGCTTGTCCTCGCCCGGCAGCCAGCAATCTTCCGGGTCTTTGTCGTCGCGAAGACCGACGAACGTCGGCTGACGCAGCCGGCCTTTCGGGCTGCGCAGCTTGAACGTGACCTCGACGACGAATTCCGGCGCGATCCAGCGGGCGCCGGGTTCGTTGTCGGGATCGCGCGGCGGCTCGCCGTCTTTGGCTTTCGCGAGCCGTGCGCTGATGGTGACGAGATCCTGCTCACTGAAGCCGCCGCCGACCCGGCCCGCATAGATCCAGCCCTCCGCGCCGCGCTGCGCAAGCAAAAGCGCGCCGAAACCCGTGCGGCCGCCTTTTGGCGGCGTGAACCCGACCACGGCGAAGTCGTCGTTCGACCGCGCGCTTGCCTTGATCCAGTCCGACGAGCGGCGGCCCACGTAGGACGAGCCCGCGCGCTTGCCCACGATGCCTTCGAGCTTGAGCGCTTTGAGTTGCTCGAACATGGCCTCGCCCTCGCGCTCTATGTGCTCGGACAGGCGGATCGGTCCCGCGGTCGGCAAGAGCTCCGTCAGCAGGCGCTTGCGCTCGGTCAGCGGGAATCGCCTCAGGTCGTAACCGCCGAACAGAAGTAAGTCGAACGCGTACAGCGTGGCGGGCCACTGCACGGCCGCGCGGCCGATGTCGAGCGTGCGGGTCAGCCGCCCGCGCTGCTGCAGCCCGGCAAAACTGGGCAGACCCTCGGCATCGTGCACGACCACCTCGCCGTCGAGCAGGAAGTCGTCGTAAGGCAGCGCTTCGAGGACCTCGGCGATTTCCGGGAACACGGCCGTGAAATCGTTCTGATTGCGCGAGATCAGCCGCACCTGGCCGTCTTCTTTGCCGGCGAGCAGGCGGTAGCCGTCGTACTTGATCTCGAATAGCCAGTCGTCGTGACTGAACGGCTCGCCGGCGGTCGCCAGCATCGGCTTGACGTCGGCGAACGCGACGCGACTGCGCTTGGCGCCGAGCGTCTTACACGCGTCTTCGATCGCGATGCCCGGTTCCTCGCCGCTGCCGACCTGTTCGACAGTACGTCCGGAGAGCACCGAATCCTCGGGCAGGACGGCGGCGTCGCCCTCGCGGACGTAGGTGTCCCGCTCCTTTATCAACAGCCAGTCTTTCGGGCCGCGCTTGGTTTTGACGAGCGTCCAGCGGCCGCGCAGCTTGTAACCGTGCAGGTCGAACAGGAGCTTCCCGGCCTCCATGCCTTCGCCGAAGTCTTTGACCGCGTCGTAGCGCCCCCGGTCCCAGACGATGACCGGGCCGGCGCCGTAGTTACCTTCCGGGATCAGCCCTTCGAAATGGATGTAGTCGACCGGATGGTCCTCGACGTGGACGGCTAAGCGCTTGTCGGCCGGATCGGGCGACGGTCCCTTGGGCACGGCCCAGGACAAGAGCACGCCGTCGTGCTCGAGCCGGAAGTCGTAATGGCGCGCCCGCGCTGCGTGCAGCTGGACGACGAAACGCGAGCCCGAGCTTACCTCACGGCCGAACGGTTCCGGTGTTGCGTCGGCCTTTCGTTTTGTGCGGTAAGTCGCTAATTTTTGGCTATTTCTCGTTGCAGCCATCTGGCCTAGGATATATGATCCGCCAATGCCTGCGCGAGCCTTAGGATCCGCGACCATCGCTTTCGGACTGGTTTCCATACCGGTCAAGCTCTACTCAGCCGCGGAGTCGGCGGCGACCATCCGCTTCAACCAGATCGACAAGCGCGACGGCGCCCGGGTCAAGCAGCAGCTCATCTCCTCCAACAGCGGCGAGGTCGTTCCCAGGGAAGAGATCGTCAAGGGTTACGAGTTCGCAAAGGGTCAATACGTCCTGTTCGAGCCCGAAGAGATCAAGGCGCTCGAGGTCGCGGCCACGTACATGATCGACATCGATCAGTTCCTGCCGGACGGCTCGGTCGACCGCATGTACTACGACAAAGGCTATTTCTTGGGGCCGGACAAAGGCGGTGCGCGTGCCTATCACCTGCTTGCCGAGGCGCTGCGCTCGACGAAACGCATTGCCGTCGGGCGTTACGCCGCGCGCGGTCGCCAGCGTATCGTGCTCGTGCGACCGTTCGAGGACGGTCTGCTGCTCGAGCAGCTGCACTATGCCGACGAGCTTCGCTCCATCAGCGAAGTGCCGCTCGAGGAGGTCGAAGTCAAGGAAGAAGAGCTCGGGCTCGCCAAGCAGCTCATCGATCAAGCCGCGAGCGACTCCTTCGATCCGACGCGCTATCGTGACGAGGTGCGTGAGCAGATGATGGCGATGATTCAGCGCAAGATCGACGGCGAGGACATCTCCATCGCGCCGACCGAGAAGCCCGAGCACAAGATCATCGACATCATGGAAGCGCTCAAAGCGAGCTTGAGCGAAACCGAAAAGCGCAAGCCTGCCAAGGGCGCGGCGAAAACAACCAAGAAGACCGCCCGCAAAAAGCGCACCGGCTGACCGCCCGACGTGCGCGAGTATTCCACCCGAGAAGTCGCTGAACTCGCGGGCCTCTCCGAGGTTCGCGTGCGCCGCTGGGCGCGCGCTGGCCTGATCATGCCGGAGAAAGACGACAGCGGCCGCTGGCATTATTCGTTCCAGGATCTCGCGACGCTGCGCGCCGCGGGCAAGCTGCTCGATTCGAAGGTATCGGCGAAACGCGTCACGCACACGTTGCGGCGGCTACGAGAGCAGCTCCCCGAAGGCAGACCCTTGTCCGCCGTCAAGATCCTGGTGACGGGAGGGCACGTGATCGTCAAAGACCGGCTCGCCGCGTGGGAGCCGGAGTCTGGCCAGGGGACGCTCGACTTCGACGTGCAGGTTATTTCGGAACAGCTGGCACCTAAGCTACCGAGAAAGCTGCATGAAGAGCTCGAGGAGCAGGCCGCGACCGCGGACGGACTGTATCAGATCGCGCTCGATCTGGAATTGGCCGGCCGCGGCGACGAGGCGCGTGAGGCGTATCGCGAGGTGCTGAAGCGCGATCCCAACCTGGTCGCTGCGCGCATCAATCTCGGCCGGCTCTTACACGCGGCCGGACAGCTCGTTGAGGCCGAGGCGCTTTATCGGGCGGCGCTCAGGCAGAGCGAGGACAGCGTCGTCGCGGCGTTCAACCTCGCCGTAGTCCTCGAGGACCAGGGCAAGCACGATGCAGCCGCTGACGCATACCTGGCAGTGCTCGCGTTGGACGAGGAGTACGCCGATGCGCATTACAACCTATCGCGGCTTCTGGAAGCGCGCGGCGATGCCCGCGGCGCGCTCCGGCACCTGAACCGTTTCCGCCGCCTGATGCAAAACCAGTAGGCGCCCACCTCGGTGGAGCGACTTGTAGGAGCCCGCCCTGGCGGGCGACATGCCGCCTCGGCCCTTGGAAAGGCGATCGGCAGAGGAAATGTTTCCCCAGCGCTCAACAATCCTCCCGCGGGAGCCCGCTATTTGCGAAACCTAAAGTGACTTCTAGGAAGGTCAGCGGCCGTCATTTTGTCGCAAACATGCCGACCGGCAGCGCCCGGCGGTATAGCTGTCAGCCGGAACTGGAACGGGTGGCCGGCTGAAGACGACCAGAGGCATCGTCACCTACGTCGTCGCTTGCTTTCGCGGCGCTAAGTATCCGAGTACAGCCGCAACCAGCAATAGCGCTGGTACATCGCCTACCAGATGGCCGGTTTCATTTGGATCGCCAATCGCCTGAGTCGC
>JBFGFX010000047.1:0-17248 GCA_041579335.1 Woeseiaceae bacterium
CCTTCATGTCGGCGGTCCTGAGCGCGGACATCGACAACACGGACCGTCTGGTGGTGATCAAGGACGACTGCCGCAGGCGCGGACTCGACCTCAAGCCGCCCTGCATCAATCGCTCCAATTACCAGTTCACCGTGGCCGGGCGACGGCGCATCCTGTATGGGCTCGGCGCCATCAAAGGCGTCGGCCGGGCGGCCGTCGAGGCAATCATCGCCGAACGCGAGCAGAACGGGGAGTTCGAGAGCTTAGCCGAGTTCTCTCGTCGAATCGATCTCGAGAAGGTCAATCGACGGGCACTGGAGGCGATGATCAAAGCCGGCGCGTTCAGCGACTTCGGCGGCAGTCGACGCGGCATGTTGCAGGCGCTGCCCGATGCGTTGCAAGGCGCGGAGCAGGAAGCGCGGGCACGCGCCGCCGGTCAGAATGACATGTTCGGTCTCGCCGAGCCGAAGCCTAGCCCCTCCTCCGCACCGCCGACCGATCTCATCGAGTGGAACGAGAGCGAGCTGCTCGCGAACGAGAAAGAGGCCCTCGGCCTGTACCTGAGCGGCCACCCGTTCAACGCCGTGCGCGAGGACGCCGGCTACTTCGTCGACGCCAAACTGGCCGACCTGGCAGCCGAGCCGGCCCCGACTAACGGCAGCGAACGGGGCTTCACCCAAACACGACGCGAGGTGAGCGTCGCCGGTCTGATCGTCGACATCAAGAAACGCGGCAATCGCGTGACCGTCGTTCTAGACGACGACAGCGGCCGCCTGGAAGTCAGCCTGTTCAGCGAGGCTTTCGCCGAATGCCGGCACCTCTTGAAGAAAGACGAGATCGTCGTCGTACGCGGCGCGCTGCGCTATGACGAGTTCATCGGTGCGTGGCAGGTCAACGCGAAAACCGTGACGCCGATCGACCGGCTCATCGAGCAGCGCGCCAGCAGCATGATCTTGAGCGTCGCGGCGAACGGCCAGGGCCGGGCGCTTCTGGCCCAGCTCCACGATCTGTTGTTGCCGTATCGGGATGGCGGCTGCGACGTAGTGGTCCAATACACGGGTGCGGGCGCGTCCGTGCGTCTCGACCTCGGCTCGGAGTGGAGCGTCAGGCCCAGTCGTGAATTGCGCGATAAGCTATCGGAATTATTGGGATCTAATAGCGTCCGGTTGCTCTACACACCCAGCCGGGAATTGATGTAGAGTCCGCAGTTGGCCTGACCGCGTCGCTCTCGAGCGGACGCGTTGACGAGAACCGAGCCTCGGATGGATCTCAAGTTTCTGGATTTCGAACAGCCGATCGCGGAGCTCGAGGCGAAGATCGACGAGCTTCGCTTCGTCGGCGACGATTCCGAAATCAATATCTCCGAAGAGGTCGCTCGGCTTAAGGCGAAGAGCGAGGCGCTCACCAAGAGTATTTTCTCGAAGCTGTCTGCCTGGCAGATCGCGCAAATCGCGCGCCATCCCATGCGCCCGTATACCGCGGACTACCTCAAGATTATTGCGCCGGATTTTCAGGAGCTCCACGGTGATCGGATGTACGCCGACGACCCGGCCATCATCGGCGGAATTGGGCGCCTCGAGGGGCGACCGATCATGTTCATCGGTCACCAGAAAGGGCGCGACACCAAAGAGCGCGTGCGGCGCAACTACGGAATGCCGAAGCCGGAAGGCTACCGTAAGGCGCAGCGCCTCATGCGCATGGCCGAGAAGTTCTCGCTGCCGATCGTCACGCTCATCGATACGCCGGGCGCCTATCCGGGCGTCGGCGCCGAGGAGCGTGGCCAGAGCGAGGCGATCGCTCAAAGCCTGTATCTCATGGCGCAGCTCAAGACGCCGATCGTCAGCGTGGTCATCGGCGAGGGCGGCTCTGGCGGCGCCCTGGCGATCGGCGTCAGCGATCGCCTATTGATGCTGCAATATGCGGTCTACTCGGTCATTTCCCCCGAGGGCTGTGCGTCGATCCTCTGGAAAAGCGCCGAGAAGGCCGAAGAGGCGGCGGAGGCAATGCGCATCACGGCCGACAGCTTGAGCGAGTTCGGTCTGGTTGACGAGGTCCTGCCCGAGCCGCTCGGGGCCGCGCATCGCGACCCGGCCGCGATGGCAGAGGTGATTCGCAACGCCCTGTTGAAGCATCTCGACGATCTCGATCAGAAGAGCATCGACGAGCTGGTGGCAGAGCGGCAGCAGCGTCTGGCGAGTTTCGGTCAGTTCAAGGAAGGCTGAACGGTTCCGTCCCGTTCGATACCGTGTCGGAGATGCGCGATGCCAAACCGACGGTGCTCATGTCATTCGATCCGCAACATCTCGATAGGCGACTGCGCGAACTGGCCGGCGACGGTGCGCTACCGGCCCGCTACCTAGTTGCGTTCAGCGGCGGCATCGATTCGGTCGTGCTGCTGCACGCACTCCGCGAAGTCGCCGGCGCGACGCCGATCATCGCGCTGCACGTCGACCACGGGCTGCACCAGGCGTCGCGATCTTGGGACCGTCGCTGTGCCGCGTTCGCGCAAAGCCTGGGCGTCGCCTATCGGAGCCGCCGGATCGCGGTCGACGACCGCCTCGGTGGCGGGCTCGAAGCGGCCGCGCGAAGCGCGCGCTACGCGTACTTCGAAGCGCAGACGGCGCCCGGCGATTGGCTGTTGAGCGCGCATCACGAGGACGATCAGGCGGAGACCTTGCTCTTGAACCTGCTTAGAGGTAGCGGCGTGCTCGGCTTGGCGGGCATCGCCGTGACGCGGTCTTGTGGTGCCGGCACTCTGGTGCGGCCACTCTTGGACGTGTCGCGCGCCGCCATCGAAGCGTACGCGCGGCGCCGGGGTCTCGACTGGGTCGAGGACCCGTCGAATCGCGATACCCGCTTCGATCGGAACTTCCTGCGCACTGAGGTGCTGCCGCGGCTGCAGACGCGTTGGCCGGCCGCCGCCCGGACGCTCAGACGCAGCGCCGAGTTGGCGAGTGAGGCCAGCGAGCTGCTGGACGAGCTCGCCGCGCACGACCTCGCGCGCACCGGGCGGCCGCACAGGCTTGCAACAGCCGACCTCGCAGCGCTGATCCCCGCGCGACAGCGCAATCTTTTGCGGTTTGCCGCGCGCTCGCTCGGGCTGCCTGCGCCGCCGGCCGCGCAGCTCAAAGAGATACTGACGACGCTGCTCGCGGCGCGGGAGGACGCCCGGCCGCTGGTCACCTGGCCGGGCGCCGAGGTGCGCCGCTACCGCGAGCACATCTATCTGCTTCCGGCAGCGCAACCGGCCGAGCCGATCGGCGCCGCGCTGACCCCGGCCACGATCGTGGCGCTCGGGCCCGGTGCGGGACGCCTGAGACTGGAAGCGACCGCGGACGTCGGCATCGACCCGGCGGTCGCCGAGGGCGGGCTGACGGTGGCGTTCCGCGAGGGCGGCGAGCGCCTGCGGCTCCAGCGGGGCGGGCCCTCGAAGAGACTCAAGACGCTGCTGCAGGATGCCGGCGTCGTGCCGTGGATGCGCTCGCGCATCCCGCTCTTGATGGCCGACGACTGCCTGGTCGCAGTCGGCGACCTGTGGATCGACGCCGCCTACCGGGCGGCCCCGGGCTACCTCGTGCGCTGGGACGACCGGCCCGCGCTCGACTAACCGATAAAGGTGAATCAGTAAGGGCGGCGCGTGCGGAAGCTGCGGGCTCAACGGCATCGGGAACCTCGCTTCGGACGTGGGTGCCGCGTTGTGGTGGCGGCAGCGATCTGCTAACTTCTAACACCGTCTTGAATCAATCGACGGGTCTTTATCGGGCACCCCTGGCACCGCCTCTGGGGCGCTCTCCGGTCCGGAGAAACGCCGCTTCGTCGCGCCGATCGAGAGCGACGAACCCCTGTGTTTTTTCCCGGACCTTTGTTATTTGACCGGCGGTTCGCTAAGGGCGGCTAGGGCAGCGACATGACAGCGTATGTATTCATCACCGGCGGCGTCGTCTCATCGCTCGGCAAAGGCATCACCTCGGCCTGTCTCGGCGCGATCTTGGAGTCGCGCGGTTTGTCGATCAGCATGATCAAGCTCGATCCGTACATCAACGTCGATCCGGGCACGATGAGCCCGTTTCAGCACGGCGAGGTGTTCGTGACGGCCGACGGCACCGAGACCGATCTCGATCTCGGGCACTACGAGCGCTTCGTGCGCACGACGACCGGACGCAACAGCAATTTCACGACCGGCAGAATCTACGAATCGGTGATCCGCAAGGAACGGCGCGGCGACTACCTCGGCGCGACCGTCCAGGTCATCCCGCACATCACCGATGAGATCAAGGAAAGCGTCGAGCGTGGCGCCGGGGACGCGGACATCTGTATCGTCGAGATTGGCGGCACGGTCGGCGACATCGAGTCGCTGCCGTTCCTGGAGGCGATTCGGCAGATGGGCGTCGAGCTCGGCCACGATCGGGTCGTCTACGTGCACCTGACGCTCGTGCCTTACATTGCGACCTCGGCGGAGATCAAGACCAAGCCGACTCAGCACTCGGTCAAAGAGCTGCGCTCGATCGGCATACAGCCCGACATCCTGGTGTGCCGCTCGGAGCAAATGCTGCCGGACGAGCAGCGTCGCAAAATCGCGCTATTCACCAACGTCCCGGAAGAAGCGGTGATCTCGGCGATCGACGTCGACGACCTGTACAAGATCCCGGCGATGATGGAGAGCCAAGGCTTCGATCGCATCGTCACGAAGAAGCTCAATCTCGACCTGCCACCCGCGAAACTGTCGGAATGGGACGCGATCGTCGAGGCGAAGCAGAACCCGAAGTACGAGACGAACATCGCCATGGTCGGCAAGTACGTCGACCTGCGCGATTCCTACATTTCCTTGTCCGAAGCACTGCTGCACGGCGGCATCCACACGCGCACGCGCGTGCACATCCACTACTTTGAATCACAGGACATCGAGCGCGACGGACCCGAACGCCTGCGCGGCATGGACGGCATCGTGGTACCGGGCGGCTTCGGCGACCGCGGCATCGAAGGCAAGATCCGTGCGGTGCAGTATGCCCGTGAGAACGGGGTACCCTACCTGGGAATATGCCTGGGGCTGCAGGTGGCGGTGATCGAGGCGGCGCGGCACCTGGCCGGGCTCGACGGCGCGCAGAGCACCGAGTTCGATCGCGGCACACCGCACCCGGTCATTGCGCTCATTACCGAGTGGCAGACCCAGGAGGGCGAGGTCGAAGAGCGGGACGAGGAGTCCGACCTCGGCGGCACGATGCGCCTCGGCGCCCAGCGGGTCTATCTCAAGCCGGGCTCCCGCGCCGCGCGCATCTACGGCAGGGCCGAGATCGCGGAACGGCATCGGCATCGCTACGAGGTGAACAACAATTATCGGGACACACTCGAGAAGGCCGGCATCCGTTTCTCGGGCCTGTCGGTCGACGATCTGGTCGAGGTGATCGAGCTCGAGGATCATCCGTGGTTCATTGCCAGCCAGTTCCATCCCGAGTTCACCTCCAATCCGCGCGATGGTCATCCGCTGTTCAAGAGCTTCATCGAAGCGGCGCGCGCGCACCATTCGGGCGAGCTGCCGAAGGTCGCCCAGGCATGAAGCTCTGCGGTGCGGATATCGGCAACGACCGGCCATTCTTCCTGATCGCCGGCACCTGCGTCATAGAGAGCGAGACGATGGCGCTCGAAACGGCCGGCACTCTCAAAGAGATGACCGCCGCTCTCGGTATACCGTTCATTTACAAATCGTCGTTCGACAAGGCCAACCGCAGCTCGCGCCACGGGCATCGGGGCCCCGGCATGGAGGAAGGCCTGCGCATCCTCGCCGAGGTGCGCAGTCAGCTCGATCAGCCGGTGTTGACCGACGTCCACGAGGACACGCCGATGGCGGAGGTCGCCGCGGTCGTCGACGTGCTACAGACGCCGGCGTTTCTGTGTCGCCAGACGAACTTCATCTTGAAGGTCGCCGGCCAGGGCAAACCCGTCAACATCAAGAAGGGGCAGTTCCTGTCGCCCTGGGAAATGCAGAACGTGGTGGACAAAGCCCGCTCCACGGGCAACGAGGACATCATGGTCTGCGAGCGCGGCGTGAGCTTCGGCTACAACAACCTGGTTTCCGACATGCGCAGCCTTGCGGTGATGCGTAGCACCGGTTGCCCGGTTGTGTTCGACGCCACGCATTCCGTGCAATTGCCCGGCGGCAAGGGCACCGCGTCCGGCGGACAGCGTGAGTTCATCCCGGTGCTGGCGCGCGCCGCGACCGCCGCCGGCGTGGCCGGCCTGTTCATGGAGACCCATCCGGATCCGGCCGCCGCACTCTCCGATGGGCCGAACGCCTGGCCGCTCGACAGGATGCGGGCGCTGCTCGAGACGCTGCGCTCGATCGACGCCGAGGTCAAGAAAAACGACTACCTCGAAGCGGAGTACGGGCTCGGGGTCTGACTTTCCAAGTGATGGCGGTCCGCCCGCCGTGACCGACCAAACCGGCCGCGCCGGGGCATGCGCGAGCGGACGCCTAAGGGAGCCGACATGGTGAACATAGCCGATCTTAACGGCCGCGAGATTCTGGACTCCCGCGGCAATCCGACCGTCGAAGCGGATCTCACGTTGGACGACGGCAGCGTCGGCCGCGCCGCGGTGCCGTCCGGCGCCTCCACCGGCAGCCGCGAGGCAGTCGAGCTGCGCGACGGCGACGAGTCCCGCTATTCGGGGAAAGGCGTCTTGAGCGCCGTCGCCAATTTGAACGGCGTCATCCGCGACGCGCTCGTCGGCGCCAGTTTCGGCGCGCAGCGCGAGCTCGACCGTTGCCTGATCGAGCTCGACGGCAGCGACAACAAGGGCCGGCTCGGCGCGAACGCGCTTTTGGCAGCGTCACTCGCGTTCGCCCGCGCTAGCGCCTCGGCTGCGGGCAGGCCGCTTTATCGTCACCTGGGCGATGACGTCACGATGCCCGTGCCGATGATGAACATCGTCAACGGCGGCGCGCACGCCGACAACAGCGTGGACATCCAGGAGTTTATGATCCTGCCGGTCGAAGCGCCGAATTTTCGCGAGGCGCTGCGCTACGGCGCGGAGGTGTTCCACGCGCTGAAGAGCGTTCTGAAGAACAAAGGCTTGAGCACCGCAGTGGGCGACGAGGGCGGTTTCGCGCCCGATCTGCCGTCCAACCGTGCGGCGCTGGATACCATCGTCGAAGCGGTCGAGCTGGCCGGTTTCCGGCTGGGCCGCGATCTGCTGCTCGGCCTGGACGTCGCGAGCTCCGAGTTCTACCGCGACGGTCGCTATCGCCTCGCGTCGGAGGGTCGCGATTTCGACAGCGAGGGCTTTTGTGATTTCCTGGCCGAGCTGGTCGACGCCTACCCGATCATCACGATCGAAGACGGCATGGACGAAGGCGACTGGGACGGTTGGCGGACCCTGACGGCGCGCCTGGGGGGGCGGGTCCAGCTCGTGGGCGACGACCTGTTCGTGACCAACACGGTCATCCTCGAGTCCGGCATGGCCCGGAATATTGCCAATTCCATATTGATAAAACCCAACCAAATCGGTACCTTATCGGAAACTCTTGATGCAATTACTATGGCATGCGATGGTGGCTACTCGGCGGTCATATCGCACCGCTCGGGTGAGACCTGCGACTCGACGATCGCGGATATCGCGGTAGGTACTCGGGCCACGCAGATCAAGACGGGATCGCTGTCGCGCTCGGATCGGATCGCCAAGTACAACCAGCTCTTGCGCATCGAAGAGGAACTGGGGACCACGGCGCGCTACGCCGGCCGGAGCGCGTTTTCGGTGCCGGTCGATGACCGGTAAGGGGCCGAAGTTTGAGCGGAATGCGTTGGCTACTGACGCTGTTGACGATTTTGGGGCTCGGTCTCCAGGTCGAGCTGTGGCTCGCCGAGGACGGTTATCGCAAGACCCGCACGCTGCGCCATGCCGTCGATGAGCAACGACGGCAGAACGAGGCGCTTCGCGCCCGCAACGCGGCGCTGGATGCCGAGGTGCTGAACCTAAAGCGCGGCCTGGAGGCGGCCGAAGAACGTGCCCGCACCGACCTCGGATTGATCGGACGGCACGAGACGTTCTATCAGGTCGTTCCGGTGCGCGCCGACACCGACTGAGCGGCAGCCCGCGCTGCCTGTAAGAAACGACGGTGACGCTACCGGAATGGCCACGGGCGCTGGGCGTACCGAGCGCCGAAGCGCGGCTGCGCAGCACCGCGGACGACTTCGAGGTGACCGAGGAGCTCGGTTTCGCGTGGTCCGGGGACGGCGACCACGACGTTCTGTTCGTCGAAAAGACCGAGCTGACGACGCATCGAGTCGCCGGGTTGTTGGCGCGTCACGCGGGCGTGCCGCGCGCCGCCGTCGGCTACGCCGGACTCAAGGACCGGCGTGCGCGCACCCGCCAATGGTTCACGGTCAAGCGCGAAGCGCAGCCACGGACCGACTGGTCCGATTTGGCGGCGCGCGGTTTGAGTGTGCTGTCCTTGAACCGCAATCGTCGCAAGCTCAAGCGCGGCGCGCACCGCGGCAATCGATTCCGCATCGTGCTGCGAGAGCTCGAGGATCCGAGCGGATCGCTGCCCGAGCGGCTGCGCCGCGTCCGCGCAGAGGGCGTGCCCAACTATTTCGGCGAGCAACGGTTCGGCGTGCACGGCAACAACGTGGCGCTGGCCGAGGCGCTGTTCGCCGGGCGAAGGCTGCCCCGCGCCCAGCGCTCCATGGCGCTGTCCGCGGCGCGGTCGCTGATCTTCAACGAGGTCCTGGCGGCGCGCGTGGCCGATGGCAGCTGGAACGCACTCGCGAGCGGCGACGTCGCGAGCTTGGACGGTAGCGGCAGCGTGTTCGTCGTCGAGGCGATCGACGACGAGCTCGAGCGGCGCGCACGCACGCTCGACCTGCATCCGAGCGGGCCACTGTGGGGGGCGGGTGCGGCGCGCGTAGGCGGTGCGAGCGCGCGGCTCGAGGCGCGCGTGGCGGCGGCCCATGCGGCGCTCGCACGCGGTCTGGAGCGCGAGACGAAGGCGGCGCGACGCGCCCTGCGGGTGCGCGTCAAGGATCTCGACTGGTGCTTTGAAGGCGGCTCGCTGGTCCTCGACTTCGCCCTGGTCCGCGGTGCCTATGCAACGGCGGTCGTGAGAGAGTTGGTCCGTTACGATCCACTCGGTCACGAACGTTTGAGCAATACGTAGAGCGCGCCCGTGCCGCCGTCGATCGGTTTCGCGGAGACAAACGCGACGACGGCGTCCCACTGCCGCAGCCAGACATCCACCTTGCGCTTCAATATCGGTCCGCCGTGCCCGGAGCCCAGGCCTTTGCCGTGTATGACGCGCACGCAGGTCAGCCGTCGGGCAAGCGCGGCGGCGATGAACGCCTTGAGACTCTCGCGCGCCTCCGCGACCGTCATGCCGTGCAGGTCGAGCTCGTCTTGGATGCTGAACTTGCCGCGAGCCAGCTTGCGCAAGGTTCGCCGGCCGACCGTCGGACGGCAGAAACTCAGGCTGTCGCCGCTGCCGCCTTCCGTCGCATCGAGCGGTGCGGCGAGACTCTCGTCGAGCACCGCTCGCTCGTCCCGTCGCGTGAATCGCGCTCGCGGCTCGAGCCGCTTCTTGACGGGTTCGACGACGGAGCGCTCGAGCGGCCGCGCATCCGCCATCGCGCGGCGAAACAGGCCGCCTTCCTCGTCAGCCGGCGCCGGGGTCGCGCCCGGTCGGCGGGTGGATTTGTCGGTCGTCATTCTCTTAGCCTGCTCCCGCGAGTCATCATTCGACCGCATGCACGCCTAGGTCGTACGCAGAACATTGAGTATAGTGAGCGCATTCTGGCTGGCCAACGACTATCGAAGACTCTCCGGCGCCGCCGTCCCGGGCGGCGCTTTACGAAACGCGGCACGTGAAGATTCTGGTTTCCAACGACGACGGCTATCTCGCCCGCGGCATCAATGTCCTTGCCGACGCGCTCGCCGAGGTCGCCGATGTCGTGGTCGTCGCTCCCGATCGTAATTACTCGGGCGCCAGCAATTCGCTGACGCTGCATTCGCCGCTGCGCATTCACCAAGTCGCCGATAATCGCTATTTCGTCAACGGCACGCCGTCGGACTGCGTCCATCTGGCACTGTCGGGCCTGCTCGACGACGACCCGGACATCGTCGTCGCGGGCATCAATCATGGCGCGAACCTGGGCGACGACGTGATCTATTCGGGCACCGTGGCCGCCGCGATGGAAGGCCGCAACCTGGGTCTGCCGGCGATTGCCGTGTCGCTGGTCGGACAGCGGCCGCAGCACTTCGAGACGGCGGCGCGGATTACGGTCGATCTCGTCGTGCGCCTGAAGGCGGATCCGCTGCCGGCCAACGTGCTGCTGAATGTCAACGTGCCAGACCGCCCGTTCGATGCGCTGGCCGGCGTCGAAGCGACACGGCTGGGCTTCCGCCACCGCTCCGAACCGCTGATTCGCACCACGGATCCGCAGGGCAGGGAGATCTTCTGGATCGGCCCGGCCGGAGCCGGGCAGGATGCCGGGCCCGGCACCGACTTTCATGCAATCGATCGCGGCGCGGTGGCCGTGAGTCCGATCAAAGTCGATCTCACCCGCCACGAGGCCGTCCCGCAGCTCCGCGAGTGGCTCGCGCCATGACGCAGAAGATCGCAATCCACGGCATCGGCATGACCTCGGCGCGCACCCGCGAGCGGCTCGTCGCGCGACTCAAGGAGCAGGGCATCCGTTCGGCCGCGGTGCTCGATCGGATTCGCAACGTGCCCCGGCACCTGTTCGTGGACGAGGCGTTGGCGAGCCGTGCCTACGAGGACACGGCGCTGCCGATCGGCATGGGGCAGACGATCAGCCAACCGTACGTCGTGGCGCGCATGACCGAAACGCTGGTCACGGCCATGAGCGGCGGGCGGGTGCTCGAGGTGGGCACCGGCTGCGGCTACCAGACCGCGGTCTTGAGCCCTTTGGTCAAGGAAATCTACACCGTCGAGCGCATCCCGGCGCTGCTGAAGCGGGCCCGAGTCAGGCTGCGCTCGCTCGATATCTACAACGTCCGCTACCGCCACGGGGACGGCTGGGAAGGCTGGCGGAAATACGCGCCGTATGACGGCATCCTGGTCGCGGCGGCTGCGCCGGAGCTGCCCGGCACGCTGCTCGAGCAGCTCGCGCCCGGGGGCGCGCTGATCATCCCGATCGGGCCGCCGAAATCGCAGCAGCTCGCACGCGTCACGCGGCGAGACGATCATTACGAGCAGGTGTCCTTGGGTGAGGTCAGCTTTGTGCCGCTCGTGCAGGGCGATAAAGCTTAGAATCAGATAGATGGATAAGTTTTCTCGAATATGCTTGAGCTTCGGCAGCGGGCGCCGCTGAGGATGCGACTGTTCGCGCCGTTGTACCGGCGGGTGCTCGAGTGGTCCGTGCACCCGCACGCCGAGCGCTATCTCGCTCTGATGAGCTTCGCCGAGTCGTCGTTCTTCCCGGTGCCACCCGACGTCATGCTCGCGCCGATGTGCCTGGCCGAGCGGCGGCGGGCATGGCGTTTCGCTGCCGTCACGACGATCGCCTCGCTGCTCGGCGGCCTCTTGGGCTACGCGCTCGGCTTCTTCCTGTTCGACGCGATCGAGCCCTGGCTCGAGGCCAGCCGGTACTGGGAGCCGTACCTCCTCGGTCGCGCCTGGTTCGACCAATGGGGCATCTGGGCCGTCTTCGTCGCCGGCTTCTCGCCGATCCCCTACAAGATCTTCACGATCTCCGCCGGCGTCGCGGTGCTCAACCTGCCGGGGTTCGTCGTCGCCTCGCTGATCGGGCGCGGCGCGCGGTTCTTCTTGGTCGCCGGGCTGATCGTCGCCGGCGGCGAAAGAATGGCGCACGGGCTCGAGCGCTACGTGGAGCGCATCGGCTGGGCGGTCGTCGGCCTGGCCGTTCTCGCCTGGGCGGCCGCGTCCTACGCGGCCTGAGAAACCGATGCAGGCCGCAGTTCCGGCGGTGAGTGCGCGGCGACGGCGCTGGCGCGGGGTGGTCGGGTTGTCGCTGGCGCTCGTGATTGCGGGCTGCGCCGCTACGCGCTGGGACCATACGCCTCGGGAGCAGCACATCGTGCGCTCGGGCGAGACGCTGTATACGATCGCCTGGCGATACGGCAAGGATTACCGTGACCTCGCGCGCTGGAACCGGCTCGGCGACGGTTCTCTGATCTATCCCGGCCAGGCGATTCGCCTGACGCCGCCGCCGACGGCTGGCACAGCCGCAGCGCGCCAGCCGGCGGCGCAGCGGCCGCTGCCGAGGATTCCGGCCGAGCCGGCGCCCGACTGGGCCTGGCCCACGCGCGGCTCGGTCGTGGTGGATTTTGGCGCTCGGCCGGGAAGCGGTACCGGGATCCTGATCGGCGGCAAGGCCGGGCAGGCGGTACGCGCCGCCGCCGGCGGCCGCGTGGTCTACTCGGGCGGTGGACTAATCGGATACGGACAGCTTATCATCGTCAAACACAACGACACCTACCTGAGTGCCTATGGGCACAACTCGTCGCTCCTGGTCAGGGAAGGGGAGACGGTACGGCAGGGACAGCGCATCGCGACGATGGGTGAGGGGCCGGGACGAGAGCCGCGACTGCATTTTGAGATCAGACGCAACGGCAAGCCGGTTAACCCGCGACAGTATCTGCCAGCGAGATAATTCGACTTGAAAAACTGAATCGCGCAGTCGCAGATCGCTCCTTAACGGACAAGGAGTTCTGCAATGGCTGAGGCAGGCGTATCGAAGAATAACTATGGGTCCCAGCGCGGGCAGCCGGGTGCCGGTCACGACGTCACCCGTCTCTACCTGAACGAGATAGGCGTATCGCGGCTCTTGACCGCCGAAGAGGAGGTCAGCATCGCGCGGCGCATCCAGGCGGGCGATCACGCCGCCTGGCAGCGCATGATCGAGAGCAACCTGCGCCTGGTCGTCAAGATCGCGCGACGCTATCTGAACCGTGGGCTGCCGCTCTTGGACCTGATCGAAGAGGGCAATCTCGGTTTGATCCACGCGGTCAAGAAGTTCGATCCGGAACGCGGCTTTCGCTTCTCCACCTACGCGACCTGGTGGATTCGCCAGACCATCGAGCGCGCCATCATGAACCAGGCGCGTATGGTCCGCCTGCCGATCCACGTGATCAAGGACATCAACTGCTGTCTACGCGCCGCCCGCCGGCTGCGCCAGCAGAATCCCGATGCGCCGACGATCGCCGACATCGCGGCGGAGACGGGCAAGGCGCCGGAGGCTGTCGAACGCCTCATGATGCTGCACGAGCGGGTCACCGTGCGCTCCCAGGGCGGTGACGACGAACCGAGCCTGCTGGACAATCTCAGGGCCCGGCGCGACTCGGAGCCGCCGCAGTGCGCACAGAAAGCGGTCGTCAACGACCTGGTGGACCGCTGGGTCTTCGAGCTCGGCGACAAGCAGCGCGAGGTCGTCGAACGACGCTTCGGCCTGCACGGCTACCGGCGCCTCACCCTGGAGGAAATCGGCCGCGAGATCGGCGTGACGCGCGAGCGCGTCCGGCAAATCCAACTCGACGCGCTCAAGAATCTGCGCCGGATGATGGAGCGGCACGGCATATCCGGGGACGTGATGCTCGATTAGCGCGGCGTCAATCGATCGTCAAGATGGCCGCCGGCCGCCGGCCTTCGGCCACCAGAATATTGAACGTGCGGCACGCCGCCGGGGTGTCCATGACCTCCAGGCCGATGCCGCGGCGGGCCATCGCGAACACGAGCTCCCGCGGCGGCAACGCCTGTGACCAGCCGGTGCCCAAGACGACGATCTCGGGCTCGAGCGCGAGCAGGGGTTCCAGGTCCGCCATCTCGAGGCGGTCGACATCGGGCGACGCCCAGTCGGCGATGACCTCGTCCGCGGTGATCGCAATGCTGCGCTCGTAGCTTCTGTCGCCGACGCGAATGCGGCCGCGTTCGACCTGTCGCACCGAGACGGCCATGACGGGCTCGAGCGTGAACTTCATTGCACTTAAGCCTTCAGGTCCGATGGATGAAAAGCGCGATGGCTGCGATTACCATGTCGCACGCCATCATACAAACTAAGCGCGGGATTCGCACAGGTGCCGCCATTTGGCCACCGGCGGCGCGCCGACGGGACACGCTTGGGACGATCGATCTACAACTCGCACGCGGTGGTAGCGCTGCCGGCGGGGCGGGGCGGAGCGATACGCGCGCGCGACCTGCGCCGCTGGCTGTCGCAGGCCGACCTCGAGTTCTCGCGCGAGCCCGCCGAGCTGCTGACGCGGGTCACTGACGCGCTCGGCCACGCGCCGGCGGAATCGGGCCACGGGGCTCTGCGACTCTGGGGCCAGACCGGCGACCGCCCCACCGTCTGGATGGCGGCCGCCGATCCGGTCTACCTCGAGCCGCGCCTCGACCATCTGTGCCTTAATCGGCTGTCGCCGGACGAGGTCTCGTCGGCGGACTTAGGCCAGCTGATCGACGAGCTGCAGTCAGAGCTCGGTGCTGAGGAGGGGCTAGGCTTCGTGCGCCTGGGTGGCTGCGGCTACCTGCGCGGAGATCGTCCGATGCCGACAGCCTCGCTGTCGGCGAAGGCGCTTAACGGCTTCGAGCCTTCGCCGTTCATGCCGACCGGGACCGATGCGGCGCCGTTTCACAGGCTCTTGAGCGAGATTCAGATGGCGCTGCACCTGTCCGAGGTGCACCGACGCCGCGAGCAGGCCGGGCTGCGGCCCGTCAACGCGCTGTGGATCTGGGGCGGCGGCGCGGCGCCCGAAGCCGTTGCGCGGCCGATCCCGCCACTTTTTGCCGATGAGCCACTGCTCCAAGGTTACTGGAGAAGCGCGTTAGGCGTCGTGGACGAGTGGCCCGGCCGGCTGACCGAGTGTGCCGCGCGTTCGCCGGACGGGTTCGTGGCGCTCGTGCCGCATGCGTTGACGCCGCGTCTAGACGGTGTCGATGCGCTGTCCGCGCATCTCGCCGAGCTTCGCGAGCTGCTGCGGAAGGGCGCGCTCGACCGCCTTACGCTGTTGTTTCAAGACGGCATCACGGCACGGGTGCGCCGGCGTCACGGGCTCAGGGTCTGGCGCCGGGTCCGTGCGCCGCTCGAGCCGGAGGTCGCGCCGTGACGACCGGCACCGAGCGCCCGCTGCGTCCGCGGCCGGTTCCCGAAGCCGCGCTGCTCGATGGCATCGATCCGATCATCGCCCGTCTTTACGCGGCGCGCGGCGTGCGCGAGTCGCGGGAGGTCGACTACCGGCTCAACCGCCTCGCGCCGGTCGGGTCCCTTCAGGGTCTCGAGGCCGCAACCGACCTGCTGATCGCCTGCCGCGACAAACGCATCATCGTCGTCGGGGACTTCGATGCGGACGGCGCGACCAGCACCGCGCTCGTGCTCCGCTGCCTGCGCGACTTCGGTTTCCGCGACGTCGACTATCTGGTGCCGAACCGCTTCGAGTTCGGCTACGGGCTGACGCCCGAGCTGGTGGCGGTCGCGGCCGAGCGTGCGCCGGCGCTCTTGGTGACGGTGGACAACGGGGTGTCGAGCATCGAGGGAGTCGCCGCGGCGAGGCGGCAGGGAATCGAGGTGCTCGTTACCGATCATCATCTGCCCGGCGCCGAGCTCCCGGACGCGAGCGCGATGGTCAATCCGAACCTCGCCGACAGCCGGTTCGTGAGCCCCAACCTCGCGGGCGTAGGGGTTGCGTTCTACCTGATGGCGGCGCTGGGCCGGCGGCTGGAATCGGCCGGACAACGCGGGGCGGCGCGTGTGCCGGCGCGCTATCTC
Organism: Woeseiaceae bacterium; assembly: GCA_041579335.1. Taxonomy (GTDB): domain Bacteria; phylum Pseudomonadota; class Gammaproteobacteria; order Steroidobacterales; family Woeseiaceae; genus JBFGFX01. The sequence continues at coordinate 15,711 of JBFGFX010000047.1, forward strand.
GACCTGGTCGCGCTCGGCACGATCGCGGACGTCGTGCGGCTCGATCACAACAACCGCATCCTGGTCCAACAGGGCATCGAGCGGATCCGCGCGGGCTTGACGGTCGCCGGCATCGAAGCGCTGCTCGAGGTCTCCGGGCGGCCGCCGGGGCGCGTCGTCAGCTCGGATCTCGGCTTCGCGGTCGGCCCGAGACTCAATGCCGCCGGCCGCCTCGAGGATATGTCCATCGGGATCGAATGCCTGCTCTGCGACGATGCGGCGCTCGCGGCGCAGCTCGCGGCACGGCTCGACGAGATCAATCGCACGCGACGAGAGATCGAGGCGACCATGCGCAGGCAGGCGTTCGAGTTCATCGACGCCTTCGAGCCGCATGACCTACCCGCTTGCGTGGCGCTCTACGATGAGCGATGGCATCCCGGCATCGTCGGCCTGATCGCGTCGAAAGTCCGCGAGCGCTGCCACCGGCCGGTGATCGCCTTCGCGCGTGAGGCGGGCGGGGCGCTTAAGGGGTCGGCACGTTCGGTGGCGGGCGTCCATATTCGCGACCTGCTCGAAGGCGTAGCGACGGCGCATCCGGCGTTGATTCGAACTTTCGGCGGACACGCCATGGCGGCCGGCCTGACCATCCGCGAGGCCGATTTCTCGGCCTTCGGCAGTGCCGTCGCGGCGCAGATGGCGACCCGTTATCCCGACGTGGATTCAAGCGGCGCGATCGTCACCGACGGCGCGCTGCCGGCGGATGCACTCAGCCTGGACTTCGCGCAGCGCCTGCGCGCGGCCGGGCCGTGGGGCGCCGGCTTTCCGGAACCGGTGTTCCAGGGCGATTTCCAGGTAGCCGATCGACGCACGCTCGGCGAGCGTCATTTGAAGCTGCGCGTGCTGGTACCGGGCACCGCGCACTCGCTCGACGCGATCGCCTTCAATCAGTCCTGCCCGGGTCTGCGCGACCGCATTCGCCTCGCATTTCGCCTCGACGTCAACGAGTATCGCGGCATCGAATCGCCGCAGCTGATCGTGGAACAGATTACCGCGCTGTGAGCGAGGTCGTGCTACCCTACCGGCCGTTTTTTTTCGAGGCTCGAACACCGCTCATGGAAATCAGTCAAATCAAAGCCCGCCTGGGCGACCTTACCGAACGCAGCGCTGCGTTGAGGGGGTATCTTTGACTACGAGCTCAAAGCGGAGCGCCTGACCGAGGTGCAGCGGGAGCTCGAGGAGCCCGGAGTCTGGAACGATCCTGAGCGGGCGCAGGCGCTCGGCAAAGAGCGCGCGTCCCTGGAAGCCATCGTAGCCACGCTCGATGAGCTCCGCGCCGGGCTGAGCGATGCGGCAGAGCTGCTCGAGATGGCGGCGGACGAGGAGGATCGCGATACGGCCGCCGAGATTGCCGCCGATCTCGCCGGTTTTGAACAGCGCATCGAACGACTCGAGTTCCAGCGCATGTTCGCAGGCGAGCTCGACGCGCACGACGCCTTCCTCGACATCCAATCGGGCGCCGGCGGCACCGAGGCACAAGACTGGGCCGAGATGCTGCTGCG
>JBFGFX010000048.1:0-17054 GCA_041579335.1 Woeseiaceae bacterium
CGGTTTGGCCGTGACGGTCTTCAGACCGTCGGTGATTTTCGGCAACCCACACGGCACGATGGAGATAGCGACTCAAATGCACCGGGATCTGGTCGCGCCACCGCTGCCCGCCGTCGGATTCGTCAAAGCGTTCGGCCCGAATCGGGGTGAAGTCGTGATGTCGCCGGTGCACGTGGAGGACGTCGCCGATGCGTTCGTCGCTGCGTTGATCGATCCGGCGACGATAGGCGCAACCTATACGCTAGGCGGACCGGAGACGTTGAGTTGGTCGGAGATGCTGCGGCGCGTCGCTGCCGCGGTCGGCCGCAAGAAGTGGATAGTGCCGATGCCGATCGAGCTCATGAAGCTGCCAGCCGCGCTGCTCGATTGGCTGCCGATATTTCCCGTCACGCGCGATCAGCTCACGATGCTCGGCGAAGGCAATGCGGCCAGCCCGGCGGACGTCACGGCGTTGATCGGTCGGGAGCCGCGCGCTTTCGTCAAAGAAAACCTGACCTACCTGGCTGCATAAGTGAATTCGAAGGCGGAATCGGGGCGGCTGCTGGTCGTCCTGGGCAATCAGCTCTTTCCGATTCCGCATCTCGAGCCCGCTAGAGATGCGGTCGTCTTCATGGCTGAGGACTTAGGCCTCTGCACGTACGAGCGACATCACCAGCAAAAGATCGTGCTGTTCCTCGCCGCGATGCGCTCGTATCGCGATGCGCTCTTGGAGGCGGGCTTCGACGTTCGATATCACACCCTTGAAGGCAGCGCCGAGGGAATCCCCGAGGAAGACTACGAGCATCGCCTCGACCGATCGGTGCGGGGGCTCGGCTGCAACGAGATAGTCCATTTCGAGATCGAAGACAAGCCGATGGAGGCGCGCATCGTTGCGTTCGCCGAGGAACGCGGGCTCCGCCGCACCGAGATCGATTCACCGATGTTCGTCTGCGACCGGCAAACGTTCGACGACTTCGTGAGCTCGGCCGAGCGCCCCCTCATGGCCGAGTTCTACAAGCAGCAGCGTCGCCGTCTGCACATCCTGGTCGACCACGATGGCAAGCCCACCGGCGGACGCTGGAGCTTCGATGCGGACAACCGCAAGAAGCTTCCCGCCGACGTCGCGCCGCCCAAGGTCACGCCAGCAAAGCCCGGCAGCCACGTCGACGACGTCATAGAGCTCGTTCGCCGGCATTTTTCCGATCATCCGGGAGACGCGGCCGAGTTCTGGTGGCCGAGCACGCGCGCGCAGGCGCTCGCTTGGGTCGACGAGTTCCTGGCGCAGCGCTTCGCGACTTTCGGTCCCTACGAGGACGCGATCACGCAGCGATCGGCGACGGTGTTCCACAGCGTCTCGAGCGCCTGCCTCAACCTGGGTCTCGTCACGCCCGACGAACTGGTCGAACGGGCGCTCGAGCACGCGAGGTCGAACGAGGTGCCGATCCAGAGCCTCGAGGGCTTCGTGCGCCAGATCATCGGATGGCGCGAGTTCATACGGGGCATCTATCGGCATTTCAGCGAGGACCAGGAGTCGCGCAACTTCTGGGGCCACGAACGTGAGCTTACCGAGGATTGGTATACCGCGACGACCGGAATACCGCCGCTCGACGACGCGATTGAGACCGCTCAGCGCCTGGGTTGGACACACCACATTCCGCGATTGATGGTGATCGCGAATCTGATGACCTTGGCCGAGATACGACCGTCTAGCGCACACCGCTGGTTCATGGAGATGTTCGTCGACTCCTCCGAATGGGTGATGGGTCCGAACGTGTACGGCATGGGCCTTTTCAGCGACGGTGGAATCTTCGCCACCAAACCGTACATCTGCGGCTCCAATTATCTGCTCAAGATGAGCGATTATCGCAAGGGCCCCTGGTGCGACGTCGTCGACGGTCTCTACTGGCGCTTCATCGGCAAGCATCGCTCCTTTTTTCGAGCAGCAGCCCAGACTGGCGCTGATGCCCAAGGCGTTGGACCGGCTGACCGATGAGCGCAAGCAGCGCATCTTCGCCGCGGCCGACACGTTTCTCAAACGTCACACTCGTTGAGGTCGTCGCGGAAACGACCTGAAACAATCGTATACAGCGCTGAAACCGTTTCGGGCGAGCTGCCTGTTACCTTACGCGGCGTAGCATTTTCGTCCCGTAAACAAAGTTGGAGGTTCAAGCATGAAAGGATTTCGCAAAGTTCTTGCGCTTACGATGTTCGCCACCGTGATGTCGTCGGCTTTCGCGGGTCATCACAAGAGCTCCGAGAGCAGCGACATCGTCGACACGGCGGTGGCTGCCGGCCAGTTCAACACTTTGGCTGCCGCTCTCGAAGCGGCCGACCTTGTCGGCACGCTGAAGGGCGACGGCCCATTCACGGTGTTCGCACCGACCGACGAGGCGTTCGCCAAGCTGCCGGAAGGCACGGTAGAGTCGCTCCTGAAGCCGGAAAATCGCGAGCAGCTGGTTGCCGTCCTCACCTACCACGTCGTGCCCGGAAAGGTTGCCGCAGCCGACGTCGTCAAGCTGAGCGGTGCGACCACGGTCAACGGCGCCGAAGTCTCGATCAACACCGAGGCCGGCACCGTCAAGGTCGACAATGCGACGGTCGTCGCGACGGACATCGAGGCCAGCAACGGCATCATTCACGTCATCGACACTGTCATCCTTCCTAACTGAGTCCCGGGCGGTGGCACAGGGACGTGCCGCCGCTTTTCTCCCATGACTCTGTTGCCGTCTCTCAATCCGCAGGCCCGCGTTGCGATCGTCGGTGCCTCCGGCGGCATCGGCTCTGCGCTGCTCGACATATTTCACGCCGATTCGGGCGTTGCCGACTTGTTTGCATTTTCCCGCACGGCCGGCGCTGGAAGACACCCGATCGATCTGGGCGACGAGGCGTCGATCGCCGCGGCAGCGGAATGCGCCGCAGCGCCGCTCGATCTCGTCCTCGTGACGACCGGGATCCTGCATCGCGAGCCGCACATCCGCCCGGAAAAGAGCATGCGCGAGCTGGACGCCGCGGTCATGGCCGAGGTCCTAGCGGTCAACGCGATCGGACCGGCGCTCGTCGCCAAACATTTCCTGCCCAAACTGCGCCGCGGCACCAAGACCGTGTTTGCGGCGCTCTCGGCGCGCGTCGGCAGCATCGGTGACAACAGGCTCGGCGGGTGGGCCTCGTATCGGGCGTCGAAGTCGGCGCTCAACATGCTCTTGAAGACGCTGGCGATCGAGCATGCGCGCGGTCATCCGGAATCGATCGTTGCGGCACTGCATCCCGGGACGGTGGACACGCCCCTGTCATTGCCGTTCACCCGCCGCGTACCCGCCTCGCAGCTATTCTCGCCGGACACCTCGGCGCGGCACCTACTCGACGTCATCGAACGGCTGACGCCTGCGGACAGCGGCGGCTTCTTCGCCTGGGACGGCTCGCCGATCGAATACTAGCTGACGCCGGCGGATTCAGTGATCGTCGGCGTGCGTCGCGCCCCAGGCTGCGATTTCCAGCAGGAGCGGCACCAGCGTCTGTCCCTTGGAGGTCGCCTCGTACACTACCTGGCGGCGGTCGTCCGAGTCCGGCCGTCTTGTCACGATCCCCTCGGCCTCTAACCGCTTGAGACGATCCGCCAGGATGTTCGAGGCGATGCCTTCGTCCGATTTCAGGAATTCGCCGTACCGCGTCTTGCCGCGTAGCAACAAGTCCCGCAGTACGAGCAGGGTCCAGCGATCGCCGAAAATCTCGAGCGCGTAGCTGATCGGGCAGCCTGAGCGTTTCGTGTCCGGGCTCATGCGACGACTTTTAGCATTTTCACTTGCATTTCGCAATCGATCGTGATAGCAATCATGATTTTTGAGGAGGCAATCGCCGTGTCACATCCGATCGTTTCCGACAGCGAGTGGCTCGCGGCCCGCCGCACGCTGCTCGAAGAAGAGAAGGCATTCCAGAAGAAGCGGGACGAGCTAGCGGCACGGCGTCGCGATCTGCCGTGGCGCAGAGTCGACAAAGACTACCGTTTCCGGGGAGAGAGCGGCACCTGTTCGCTGGGCGATTTGTTCGGTGACAGCTCCCAGCTCATCGTCTACCACTTCATGTTTCATCCGGACTGGGAGGAAGGCTGCAAGTCCTGTTCGTTCTGGGCCGACAACTACGATCGCAGTGTCGTACATCTAAGAGCGCGCGACACGAGCCTCGTAGCCGTCTCCAGAGCACCGCTCGAGAAACTGATCGCATACCGTCGCCGGCTCGGTTGGACATTCCCGTGGTATTCCTCGTCGGACAGCGACTTCAACTACGACTTCAACGTATCGTTCACGCCCGAGCAGCTCGCACGTAAGGAGGGCAGCTACAACTACCGGGAAGGCGCCGTCTTCGGAGAGGAGATGCCGGGCATCAGCGTGTTCATCAAGGACCAGGACGCTGTCTATCACACCTACTCCACCTATTCCCGTGGATTGGATCCGTTCAACGCCACCTACCAGCTGCTCGATATCGTGCCCAAAGGCCGCGACGAAGATTCGCTGAAGTACTCGATGGAGTGGCTGCGCCGCAACGACGAATACGGCGATTGAATCGGAGCTACGATCCCAGTCGATAGCGGAGCTTGATGATGAACAGATCGCCCAGCGGATCGTTCCAGGAGTCGCGAAACAGATCGCCGAAGCCGATGAGGTCGGTGCTGGTGCGGTCGCCCCGCCGATAAACGACGAACAGATCCGACAGCGGCGCGATCTGCCAGCGGTACCTGAGCTGCAGGTTCAACTGACCGACGCTGAAGCTGTCGGATTCACCGGGCGGTTTCGGACCTTCCACGAGATCGAAGCTGTCCGAGGGCAGCACGTAGAAGCGGTCTTCCTCGGCGCGAATGCCGATCCACTGCAGCGAGAACTGCAGCTGCTGCTTGGCATTGGGAAAGAACTGTACGGCCAATTCGGGCTGCCACTGCTCGGCCACGAAAGAGGTGAAGTTCTGATCTTCTTGATGCAGCAGCCAGCCGTCGCGATCGGCGAACCTCAACCCTAGCTCCATGCTGAGGTTGCTCCGCGGCTGCCACTTCAGGCCGGCGCCGTACTCGAACTGATGCCCGTCCAACTCTTCGCCTTCGTAGCCGAACTCGGCGCTGAAGCTCAAAGGATTTGCTGCATTCGTTTCGTAGTCGACGCGGAGCCGCCCGCGGCCGTTGATGCGAAACGTGCCGTTGTCAAAACTGTTGCGGTCGTCGAAGCGTCCCGGGAAGTAGGCGCCGAAGACGCCCAGCGAATGCAGGTTGTTGAACGTGACGTTGAAGCTGCTCGCGTAGGCGCCGGATACCTGTTTTCCCTCGGTCGTGTTCTCGGAATAGCGGAAAAACGGTGACAGGCGGAAGTTGCGCACGCGCTTCAGGCCGGACTTGAGCCACTCAAAACTGTAGCGAAAATCCTTGAGGTCGTTGCGCTGGTTGAAGCCGAAGTCGTTGACCTCGAGCTTGTCGTCGAAATAGGAGAGGCGGACGACATGTTTAAATCCCTGACGCGGCGTGTAGGTCACGTCGGTGAAGCCGCCCGCGCCGTCACCTTCCTCGTCGACGTCTGAATAGGCGATCTGGCCGTCTACGTTCCAGCGGCCGCTGGTCGACAGATAGTGGAAATCCGCGGCGTGCACGATGGCGTCCGATTCGGGATGCAGGACCGCCGTCGAGATGACGCCGAGACCGCGGTAGGCGGCCCCTCTGCTGTCTTCGTAGATGACCCGCACCGCGCCGAACTCGCGTCCTTCGGAGACGTACCTGAGACCGTCGTCGCCGAGAAAATCCGTCTCGTCCTCGATCGACGCCAGCGCCCCGTAACGGAATGCGCCGAGCTGACCGGTCGCCTTGACGGAACCGAGGAGATCCGCGACCTGCAGTTCCTCCCGAGCCGGGACCTCGACGCCGTCGGGCAGGTCGGGATCGCGGGGCTGCCCGCCGATGCGGCGGGTGTTGATCACCGTGAAGATGTCGCCGCCGCCGCCGCGACCGCCGCGACGCGGGGCGGCGCGCGGCGTCGCGTCGAAGACCTCGCGACCCTCGAGGAAGAACAGGCGTTTCTCCGGGAAGAACGTCTCGTTCGCCGTCAAGTTGACGTCGACGTCGTCCGCCTCCACCGACCCGAAGTCCGGATTGAGGGTCGCGGTCAGCTGGAAGTTACTCGACGGACGCCAGAAGACGTCGGCGCCGGCCTTGAACTCGGTGTCGTCGTCGACCTGGTCGATGGTCGACGAGGCGTACGGGAATACGCTCCACTGCTGGCGCGGGTTGACGCCTTCGAGCTCGACCGGCTGCAGCGCGCTCATGAATCTCGGCAGCGAGTTGGGCAGCGCGGGCCAGGCCCAGCGCTCGTCGAGATAGCCGACCAAGCGCGAGCCGTAGAACCCCATGCGCCGCACCCGCTCCTCTTTCGGCATCGCCATCTGCGACCAGGGCACGAAATACTCCGCCGACCAGCCTCGGTCGGTGACGGCCGTCGCACCGTACCAGGCGCCGTCCCAGTCTCGTTTGTACTGCCGTTCCGGCAACACGGTGCCATCGCTCTGGTTGTCGCCGAGGGCCAGGCTCATCCAGTAGCCGTAACGGCCGCCGCCCGACGTGTCGAGCGTGAACGACACGGAGTCCCGCTTCGCGTCGAAGTTGTCACGCGCGGTGTAGCGGCGCAGCAGCGTGTCGGCCGGCTGCTCCATGTCGAACGACACGAAGACGCCGCGCTCGGTATAAAAGAGTCGGATCGCGGTCTCGTAAGTCGGCACGTCGAGCGTGTCCGGCTCGATCACGCGAAGCTCGGTATGTGCAGCCACCTCCTGCCACGCCGCTTCGTCGAGGCGTCCGTCGATGCGGACGTTCGCTGCCTCGTGATCGAACCGCTTGAGCTCTAGGGGCTGGCGTGCGTCGAAAGCGATCTCGACCGCATCGATATCGTCCTGGGCCGGCAGCGGCGCTCCGGACAGCAGCAACGCAGCCGCAAGGAGGCGCGACAAGCCAGGCTTTTGCCCCGCGCTAAGCACCGTCCAGCATCCCGATCACAAGAAATTTCAACGACCTGAGCCCCGATAGGGCCGCGATTATGCCTGTTGTGCAGCCGCCGACGAAATCCGCTCGCCGGCCATGTAACGGCAGGTGGAACGAACCGGCCCCTCGATGAACGACCGTGTCGGGCGCCAATGGTTCAATGAACCCGGGTCCGGCGCGGCAGTCGAAGCAACGGCAATGTCGTCGTCCGGTTCCACCGGCCGAGGATTTCGGGTAGCGTTGCATGCCGCTTTAGCCGTGAACGCAAGATTATGAAGAATCGCATGTTTCTACTAGTGTTGGCATTCGCCAGCGCCGCCGTAGCCACGGCAGCGGCCGGCGCCGAGCTCGTCAAAGAGTTCTCGGGTCAGGGCGCGACGACGACCGCCGAATTCGAGGTCCAGGCGCCGTGGATTCTCGACTGGCGCGTCAACAGCGACTACCAGCAGTCGATGTTGATCGAGATCCACCTGGTAGACGGCGCCACCGGTTTCCACAAGGGCCTGATCCTCAAGACCAGGAGGGCGGGCAACGGCGTGCGTTTATTCAATCAGAGCGGCCGCTTTCGGTTTCGCATCAGCGCAACCCTGGCCCGCTGGAATCTCAAGGTCGAAAAGCTCACTCGGAAAGAGGCCGAGCTGTATACCCCCCGCCAATGACCGGCATCGCCGCGGTCGCTAGGCGGCCTTGCTGACGCGGCCCGAATACAGCTCGCCGAACACGTTCGCGAATACCTCGAGCTCTTCGAGCTTGCCCATGCTGACGCGCATGTAAGTGTCGTAAGGCGGATAAGAGCGACGAATCAGAACGTCGCGTTCCCGCATCCGCGCCGCGAACGCGTTGGCGTCGCGTCCGATGTCGGCGTAGACGAAGTTCGTCTGGGACGGCAGCGGCTCGATCCCGTGATCACGGAATGCGGTGGCGACGATTGCGCGTCCCTCGACGATCTTCTGGGTCGAGAACCGTATGAACTCGTCATCCCCGTAACTCGCATAGGCCGCGGCGAGTCCGACAACGTTGGGCCAAGAAGTGATGTGGTGCTTTACCCGTGCAACGAGATCGGGTCTGCCCATCGCGTAGCCCACGCGAAGACCGGCCATGCCGAAGAGTTTCGAGAAGGTCCGAGTGACGATCACGTTCTGTCCTTCCCGGACTAAGTCCACCATCGAGGTGTAATCCGGCGCATCGGTCAGCTCGTTGTACGCTTCGTCCACCACCACTGTGGCGCGCCTGCCGACGGTCCGACAGAAGTCGCGCAGCGCGTCGCCGTTGAGGGTCAGTCCGGTGGGATTGTTCGGATTGCACACGTAAACGAGGCTGACCGAATTGTCGACAGCGGCGTCGAGCGTGTCGAGGTTGATCGACAGGTCCTCGTTCAGCGGTACCCGGACGACTTCCGCGCCGATCCTCGACGCGAACCCGAGGTGCAGATCATAGGTCAGTGACGGCGCGACGACCCTGCCGTCCTTGGCCCAGCCCGTTGCCGCCGCGCAAAGCGCCTCGTTGGAACCGGAGCTGATCGCGACGTTGTCGGTGCCTAGGCCGTGTTTGCGCGCGATTGCCCGGGTCAGATCCAGCGTAATTGGGCCCGGATAGTACGCGCCCTTCGCGGAAGCCTCTGCGGCGGCTTTGAGCGCGCTGGCGCTCGGGCCGTAGGGATTTTCGTTCGAGGTCAGCCGAATCTGGCCAGGCGCCGGGCCGATCAGCTGGGTGATCGCGGCCGGGGACAAGGCCAGCCCGGCGGCGCCGCCGAGCATACCGCCCAGTACCGATCGTCGACTGATTGGGTGTGCCATGGCTGATCTCCCGGACATCTGTGTCGGAGCCGCCATCCTACGGCGTGGCGCGGGTAACTCAAAGCGCCTGTTTCACTGTTCGAGCGTCAGTGACGACCGCCGGTCAGGCGCCGCGACGCATCGGCTGTACCCTGGCGTAGCTCAGCGAGCGCCACAGCCACTCGGCCGGGCCGAAACGGAATACCCTGAGCCAGATCGGGCAGAGCCAAAGCTGCACCGCCAGCAACGCGACGACGAAGGCCATCTGCTTAAGCCTCGGGACCTCGCCGAATAGCCCGAGGCCGTAGCCATAGAAGATCGTCGTCATGACGACCGAGTGCAGCAAATAGTTCGTCAGCGCCATGCGACCGACCGCGGCAAAGCGTGCCATCAACGACGGCCAGCGTCCGGCCTTGACGAACAGCATGACGAGCGCCACATGCCCGAACGACACGAGGACGCTGCCGACGTAGTTGGGTAGCAAGCCTATCCGCATCATATAAATGCCGTCGAACTCGTGGGCGTACAGATTCAGCGACCCGGCAATGACGACCGGCAGCCCCAGCCCGTAACCGGTGATCATCATTCTCCGATACCAGTGTGCGTCGCGCTTGCCCGACAGTATGCCGAGCTTCATGAACGCCATGCCGATCAGCATCAGCGCGGCGACCCGCCACAGCATGAAGAAGATCGTATTCTGCGACTGCATGGTGGCGACTAGCGGAGCGCGATACGCGACGATGCCCAGATAGCCGTTGCGATAGGTGGAAAGCTCCTCCTGCACGTCTTCCTCGGATGGCGCGACGAAGCTCGCAATCGAGTCCCACTCTTCCTTTTTGGCGGTCTGTTCCTCGTCCAATTCCCGACCGACTTCGATGAGGGCGTCGATTTCGGCGATTTCTCCCTGCAGCTCTTCGACGTAGAGCGCGCCGCCGAACGACACGAGTGGCCCGATCGGCAGCATGCAACAAGCGATGAAGATCAGCGTGTTGGGCCGGAGCGAGCGAAGAAAATAGACGAGCATCCCCATCACTGCGTAGCTGAACAGGATGTCGCCGAACCACAGCAGGTAGCCATGAACGGCGCCGATCACGAGCAGCCACAGTTGGCGGCGGAAGTAGATCGGCCCTAATGGCGTGCCGCGCGCGTTCGCGCGCTCCCACATGATGACGAGGCCGGCGCCGAATAGCAGCGCGAAGATCGTCAGAAACTTCTGATCGAAGAACACGTGGGTGACGAACCAGGTGCCGAGGTTGTACCACTCGAGACCGCCCATCGCGAGCGGGTTCATGTACGCGATGAACGGCATCGCGAACGCGTAGATGTTCATCACCAGGATGCCGAGGACCGCCACGCCGCGCAGCGTGTCGATGGCGCCGATGCGTTCGCCGGCCGAAACGGGCCGCGCGCCACCCATGACGCGTCGCTAGTCGTCCAGCGCGATGTAGACGCGCCGGTTGTGCTTGCCCTTTTTCTCGACCTTACTCACGCGGACGGCACCCACCTCGGCGGTCGATTTCAGATGCGTACCGCCGCACGGCTGCAGGTCCACGCCCTCGATTTCGAGCAGGCGCACCCTGCCGGCGCCCATCGGCGGCTTCACGGACATCGTGCGAACGAGCTCGGGCTGGGCTTCGAGCTCGTCGTTGGTGATCCATCGGCAGCCGACTGCGTGATCCGCGGCGACCAGGGCCCGGACGGATTCGGTCACCGACTCTTTGTCGACCGTGTCCTGCATGTCGAAGTCGAGGCGGCTCTTGTCTGCGCCGATATTGCCGCCCGTGACGCCGTATTGCAGCACCGAGCCCAGCAGATGCAGTGCGGTGTGCATGCGCATGTGGCGGTAACGCCGCTGCCAGTCGATCACCGCTTCTACCTTCGTCCCTATCGGCGGATGCCGGTCGTCTTCTGCGAGTATGTGGTGAATCTCGCCGTCGCTGCCGTAGCGGGTATCGACGACCCTAGCGCTGCCGCCATTCCAGCTCAGCTGTCCGATGTCGCCGGGCTGGCCGCCCCCCATCGCGTAGAAGACCGTTCTGTCGAGCAGAACCGCCTCGCCGTCGCTGCCTGTGACGGTCGCCTCGCAAGACTTGAGATACGCGTCGTCACGAAAGAGTGCTTCGGTCATGCCTTTCTTATCCTTTCTGATTACAAGCTCGCCCGACTCGCCGGTTCGACCAATGTACCTCTGGCTCCTCGCGGCGGCAATCGGCTGACAGCTGCCGGCAATGCTGCCATCATCGTGGCTCGGTACCGGATACCCAGACGGCGCTCGAAATGAACGCGACATCGAACGATCGCCCCGGCGTGAGCTCAAGGCACTTGCATCCGGCGGAACGCCCGTTTGTGAAGATGCACGGTCTCGAAAACCACTTCGTGATCGTCGATGGCCGCCGCGAACTGTTCCGTCCGGGCACGGACGAGATCGTTCGAATCTGTGATCTCAATACGGGCGTCGGTGCGGACCAGCTCGTCATCATCGAGGCGCCTGGCGCTGACGGCGTCGACGCATTCATGCGGCTCTACAACGTCGACGGCCGCGAGGTGGAGGCCTGCGGCAACGCAACCCGCTGCGTGGCATGGCTGCTGATGGAAGAGTCCAGCACCGACGCCGCGACGATCGAGACGCTGGGAGGCAGGCTCGACTGTCGCCGCGCCGGCGATCGACGAGTCAGCTGCGACATGGGGCGGATCAGCACCGCCTGGCGCGACGTGCCGCTATCGCGGCGAGAGGACACGCTGCATCTCGATCTCGAGGCCGGGCCGCTCGAGGATCCGGTCGCGCTGAGCGTCGGCAACCCCCACGTTGTGTTCTTCGTCGACGACGTTGTCGCAATCGACCTTGCGTCGCTCGCGCCGCCGATACAAGAAAACGCGCTCTTTCCCAATCAGGTCAACGTCGGCATTGCGGAGCTCGTTGGCGCCGAGAGGCTTAGAGTTCGCGTCTACGAACGGGGCGCAGGGCTCACGAGCGCCTGCGGCAGCGGCGCCTGCGCCGCGGCCTATGCCGCGCGCGCCCGCGGCCTGACGGCGTCGTCGCGCTTCACGGTGTCGATGCCGGCCGGCGACGTCGGCATCGAGCTCACCGCCGACGATCACGCGATCATGACCGGCCCGGTCGCCTACTGCTTCCGCGGCTATCTATGATCGCCGGCCGCCTCCTGATCGCGGGTGCCATCCTGATCGGATTCCAGCCGGCCTGCACGGTGGACAAGATGCAACAGATCGACGAGCTTTTCAGCGCATACGACGGCGACACGATGCCAGGCGCCGCGGTCCGCGTGATCCGCGATGGTGAGATCGTACTCACTCGGACCTACGGGATGGCCGATCTCGAAGGCCGTCGGCCGGTCAGCGCCGCCACGAATTTCCGCCTCGCGTCGCTGACGAAACAGTTCACCGCGATGAGCGTCCTCATGCTCATCGACGAGGGGCGTCTCACGCTCGATACGGTCATGGTGCAGGTGTTCCAGGACTTTCCGCGTTACGGCGACGACATCTCGATCGAGTACCTGCTGCAACACCGGTCGGGTCTGGTGGACTATGAAACGCTGGTGCCCGAGGATGCGCCCGAGCAGGTGCACGACGCCGACGTGCTCGAGCTTATGAAGCAGCAGGATGCGGGCTACTTCGGGCCCGGTTCGGAATATCGTTACAGCAACTCGGGCTATGCGGTGCTCGCAATGATCGTCGAGGAGATGGCCAACATGTCGTTCGTCGAGTTCCTCCGACAGCGAATATTCGAACCGGTCGGTATGCGCAATGCCGTCGCTTTCCGAGACGGCATCAATTCGGTACCGAAACGGGCGTTCGGCTACACGGTCATCGGCGACCACGTCGAACCCAGCGACCAGTCGCCCTACAGCGCCGTGCTCGGTGACGGAGGCGTCTACTCGTCGCTGGACGACCTTAGTCTGTGGGATCAGGCGCTCTATCGCGACGATCTGATCTCCGCCGAGAGCAAGGCCAGGATGCTGACGCCGGCACTCGAAGACTACGGCTTCGGTTGGCGTATCGACGACTACCGGGGACATCGGCGCCACCATCACAGCGGCAGCACCTCGGGTTTCCGCAACTTTCTGCAGCGCTTCCCCGACGAGCGCCTGACGATCATAGTGCTCACCAACCGCGCCGAGCCGGACGTCCAACCGCTCGCCGAGAGAATCGCGGAACTGTACCTGTAGGACTCTGCCGCGGGCATCTGCGGAAATCGAGGTGCCTGCGTCAGGCGGCGAAGCTCATGATCAGGAAACCGATCGTCGCGATCCCGGCCGCGAGCAACGCATACGGGAGCTGCGTCCTTACGTGGTCGATGTGGTCGGTCGCCGATGCCATCGAGGCGACGACGGTCGTGTCGCTGATCGGCGAGGAGTGATCGCCGAAGATCGCGCCCGAGATCGCCGCACCGAGCAGGAGCGGCACCGGCAGCCCGAGCGTGGTGGCGATCGGAACTGCGATCGGAATCATGATCGCGAACGTGCCCCAGCTCGAGCCCACCGAGAACGCGATGAAGGCCGATGCGAGGAAGATGAGCGGTGCGAGCAGGAACGCCGGCACCGCGGCGCCCGCTATGCCGGCAACGTACGGTCCGGTGCCGAGCAGGTTCGCGACGTCGCCGAGCGCCAGCGCGAGCAGCAGGATCGTAGAGATCGGCAGCAGATTGCCGGCGCCCTTCATGAAGACGACCATCAGGTCGTTGATCGACGTTTTCCCCTTGACGAGCAGCATGATCCACGCGACGAGGATCGCCGTCCCGACGGCCCAAAGGATCGCGGTCGACCCCGACCCTTCGATCAGGTCGCCGTCACCGGTGACGTACAGCCCCAGCGGCATCATCAGGATCATCGTCACGATCGGTACGACCATGAAGGCGGCGGACGGTATGTCCTCGGGCCGCTCGCCCGGCGGTGATTCCTCGGCCGAGGTGTCGACGAGCGGGATCGAATTCGGCCACAGGATCTGCCCACCGCGGGTGCGCTCCTCGGCGGCCTTCATCGGCCCGATGTTGAGATCCTTCCAGATGACGACCGCGGCCAAAACGATCGCGGTGATCGCGTAGAAGTTGTACGGGATCGATTCGATGAACGCTTCGAGCGGGTTGTCGACGCCGGTCGTGCCGACGAGGCCGATGATCACCGCGCCCCAGGCGTTCAACGGAATCATGACGCAGACCGGTGCCGAGGTCGCGTCGATCAGATACGCGAGCTTCTCGCGCGACACTTTGTAACGATCGAACAGCGGCCGGCTGACCGAGCCGGCCACGAGCAAGGTAATGTTCGACTCGATGAATATGACGAGTCCTGTGACCCAGGCGAGCACCTGCGCGCGCACGCCCGTATGTACCCAGCGCCGCGATTCGAGGTAGTGCACGAAGCCGCGCACGCCGCCGGAATGCTCGATCGTCGCGATCAGCGAGCCGATCAAGATCGTGAAGATCAACACCTTCGCGTCGCCGGCGTCGCCGAATACGTTGATGATGCCGTCGAGCCCGGCGGTGACGCCGGCAATGGGATTGAGGCCGTTCAAGAGCGTGAACCCCATCCAGATGCCGGCAAACAGGGACAGGATGACCTGCTTGCTCCAGATGGCAAGCACGATGGCGAGCACCGGCGGTAGGATCGAGGTCCAGCCGGGATCGGTCATGCGCGGGTCTTCCTCAAGTTCGTCGACACGGTGGCCACTTTAGCGACAAACCACCGGCGTTACGACATCCGGACTACTCGCCGTGGCTCTGCATGAACCCTTCTAGGAAAGTGCCGAGGTTGGCGCCCAGTTCGTCGGACAAGTAGCCGCCCTCCTGAACGAGCACCGTCGGCAGGTCCAGCTCGCCGACGCGACGGCCGATCCGGCCGAAGCCGCCCGTCGTGACTGCAAAGCCCGAGAGCGGATCGCCTTCGTACGCGTCGAGGCCGAGCGCGACGACCAGCGCGCCCGGCTTGAAGTCTCCGATTGCCGTCAGGACGTCGTCGAGCTCGCGCAGATAGTCGTCGTCACCGGTACCGCGGGGGAGCGGCACGTTGCAATTCGCGCCCCGGCCGTCGCCCGCGCCGGTCTCGTCCGCGTAGCCCCAGAAGAAAGGGTAAAAACGGATCGGGTCGGCGTGGATCGACACGGTCAGGACGTCACCGCGCTCGTAGAAGATGTCCTGCGTGCCGTTGCCGTGGTGCACGTCGACGTCGAGGACGGCGACCCGATCGTGCTGCCCGCGAAGCACCTGCGCAGCGATCGCCGTATTGCCGAGATAACAGAATCCGGCGGCGTATTCCCGCGCGGCATGATGTCCCGGCGGGCGCGCCAGCGCGTAGCATCTCCGTTCGCCGGCGATGACCTCGAGGGCCGCGTGCGCCGCCGAGTGCGCGCTCCACAGCGCGCTGGTAAACGTGTGCGAGCCGATCGGGCTCGACAGGTCGGCCTGGTGAAAGCCGGCCTGGCCGGCGGCGGAAGCCGGGTAGCCGCCGTCGCGGCGGTCGGGATGGATGCCCGGGATGACTTCGTCTGCGGCGCCTTCGATGCGCGACCAGCGGGTGTGTATGTTGCGCAGATAGTCGATGTAGCGCGGTGTGTGCACTGCGGCGACGTATTCGAGCCCGTAATCGGCGGGGAGCTCGCGCGACAGGCCGACGGTCTCGGCGGCCGCGAGTAGCCGGGATGCGCGCGCCGGCACCTCGGGATGCGGCAAGGCGGCGCCGCAGACGAGAAACGCCCGCGGCTCGTGCGCGAGCTGCTGGTCGGCAAAAACGACCTTCACGATGCGCCCGCCGACAGGTTCAGGAACGCCTCACCGCCGACGTGATAGGTGTCCTCGTTGTCGCGGTGCTCCATGCCGATCCGAAGGTAGAAGTCTTTCGCGGCGCGATTTCGCGACTCGACCGTGAGCCTCAGGTGAGTCGCCCTGCGCTCGCGACCGTACCTCGCGACGCTGGCGAGAAGGCGGCGGCCGAGGCCGCGCCCGCGCTCGTCGACCGCGACGTACAGGTCTTGGACGAAGACGCCGGGCTCGCCGAGCCAGGTCGAGAACGTGTAGAAGAACAGGCACAAACCGACCGGACGGCCGCCGCGCTCCGCGATCATCGCCTCGAACAGCGGCTCGGTGCCGAAACCATGCCGCAGGATGTCGGATGGGCCGCTCGTTACCTTGTCCGCGTCGACGGTCTCGCGCGCGAGCGCGAGAATCATCTCGTGGATGGCGTCGGCGTCGCGCCGATTCGCGAGCCGCAGGGAGACAGCGTCGACGTTCATCGGGCCGATTCTACCGGACTGGCGGCGACCGTAATCCCCACCCGCCGCGGCGCGTGCTCGCGCCGCCTAAAAAAATCCCCGCTCTCGGCGGCGATTCTCTCGATTCATGTGCGGCTAGGCCTGCGTTCGTCGTCTCACGAATCCGAGTCCGGCGAGGCCGATGCCGAACAGCACGAGCGTGGCGGGCTCCGGAATGCGCACGGCGAGCGTGAGATCGTCCATGACCGGGAACAGTCCGTCGGAGCTCGTGACGACGACCTTCGACATCCCGGTGAAGCCCGCGAACGTTGTCATCGCCGGTGCCGCCAGAGCGGCCACGGTCTGCGATATCGTGCCGCCGGCGCCGAAGAAGCCCGTGAAGATGAAGTCGCCGTCGTCGAATGCGTTTCTTCCCAGGCTCCCGGTCACGACGCTCACGAGGTCGAACAGGCTGCCGTCGTCACTCGTCAGCTCGAACGTCGTGTCGTTGTTGTTGAACTCCAGGACGTCGTCGTCGAACGTCGAGAGTCCCGGGAAGCTGGGGTCGTCGTTGTCGCAGAAGAACGCCTGCCCAGCAGTGAACGACAGCGTGAAGCCGGCTTCCGAATAGCTGCCCGTGCCGACAGCGGCAGTTATGCAGACGCCCTCGCCGGCGGTGCCATTGAAAGTGATGACGGCGGCGTTCACCGGCAGCGCCAGCGAACAGGCAGCCAAGAGGCTCGAGATGATCAGGAGTTTTCGTCGCATGAGTCGCCACCGCTCTTCGATACGGCCTGCTGGGATCGCAGCAAGACCTGTGCCAAAGAACTCATCTGCAACGATTTCAATGCGTTAGTAGCGGCCCGTTCCCGGCGGTGCGTGATTTTGTAAACGAACCCGACAAGCAGTCTTGGCAAAGAGCCACAGCCAGGCGGCCAGCAGCAGCGCCCAGCCGGCGGCTCCGCTGCCACCGCCGGGGTTCCGCGTTTGCGGCGGCGGCGGCGCCTGCAGGTCGAGGATCGTGACCGAGACGTTGTCCGTCGAGGCGAGGCCGCTGTCGTCCGTGACGGTCAGATCGAACGACAAGATCGTGTCTGACG
>JBFGFX010000049.1:0-16878 GCA_041579335.1 Woeseiaceae bacterium
CTGATTGACGGTGATCGAGTTCGCGGCGCCGGTCTTCTCGGCGGACAGTATCAGGTAGCTTCCCGAATCTGCGTTGACGATGGTTGCCGCCACGCCTTTGTTGTCGACCGCGTCGTTGATCGCATCGCGGATGCCGGCGAGCGAGTTGTTTTCGCTCGTTATCGAGAGGGCGAAAGACTCTGCACCCACCGTAATAACGAGCGTGCCGGTGCCGACGGCAGTGTCTGCGTCGGCGAACGCGCCCGACGTCAGTTTCTGTGCAGTCGCAATATCCACGACTTCGACGTCGTAGCTGGCCGGTAGCGCTGCGCCGGAGACCACCGCCTGAAAGACGTCTTCATTGCCAGAGGACGCCTGGCGCCTGAGGAAAGAATCGAGATCCCGCATCACGTCGAGCGTGTCCCGGAATTCGGCGAGCGCGGATTTGAGACTGCCGAAAGCGGACAGCTTCGACAGCGCCCGCGCTTCCTGTTGGCCTAGTCGAGATTCCACCGGCTGAGCCTCCGCTGCGACCAGCTGTTGCACCAGTCCTGCGATATCCAGTCCGGAGCCGATTCCCGATGAGATTATGCTAGCCATTGCTGAGTTCCGATCTCGCGCTTGTGCCGCTTCCCATACCACCTACAAGAAGCGTGCCAGTTCCGTCAGTGCGGCATAGGACTAGACGATCTCGTCGTACAGCCGGATGGCGAGGCCGCCCTCCGCCTGTAGGTACGTCGATATCTTTTCCGGTGGAATTTGGCGAATAATCTCGCCGGTATCGCGATCCAACACCTGAATCACGGACGTGCCCCGATCCAGGTCCACCTCGAATCTGAGATTTCGTCCGATGCTGCGGGGCGCCATATTCAGCGCCTTGGCGATCTCGCGCATGTCCGGTTTGTCGCTGGCCTCTCGGACCGGCAAAGGCTTGCCGTCCTCCGACCCGACTTTGCCACCGATGCTCGACGCCGTCGGCACTTCCTGGTTGGCCAGCGACGCAAACCTACCGGATGCGGACGACATAGCTCTAATCGTTTGCTCCGACATGTCTATTCCCCGATCCCCGTAGGGGCGGCTTCCATGCCGCCCTGCGTTGGGGTTTTGTTACCTTCTCCGCTTTACTGCAACAGGCTCAGCGCCAGCTGCGGCTGAGCGTTCGCCTGCGACAGGACGGCTACGCCGGCCTGCTGGAGAATCTGCGCTTTCGTCAGCGCAGCGGTCTCTGCTGCAAAATCCGCGTCTTGAATCCGACCGCGCGATGCCGCCAGATTCTCGGACACGGCCTGCAGGTTGGCGATCGTCGACTCGAAACGATTCTGGATTGCGCCGAAATTGCTTCTGAGCGAGCTGACCGCCGTCAACGCGGAGTCGATTCGCTTCAAGGCGTTCTCGGACTCTGCGACCGTCAGGACGTTGACGGACAAGAGCGTCTCGGCGCCTTTGGTGATCGACTGTGCGGCGGCAAAGCCGATGTCGACTTCCTGGCCGCCACCGAGCTGAATCGTGTCGTTCGCGCTCAGCGTGATGGTGCCGCGGATGGCCGCGGCGGTCGCTACCGTGGCATCGTCGACGCCGGTACCGGCAGTCGCCGTCGTCGCGCCGTCAGCGATGGTCTCCGTCACGGTGATGTCACGGCCGTCCGTCGTGGACAGCGTCAGGACGCCGGTAGCGGCGTTGACGCTCGCCGAAACGCCGGTCACACCCGTGTTCAGGTTGACCGCGGCGGCGACGTCGTTCGCCGTGATAACGGCACTCTCAGCCGTCTCGGCGAAGACCACCGTGCCGTTGATGTCCAGCGCGTAGTTCTGGCCACCACCGGTGCCCAGCGTCACGTCGACGAATGCGGTGCCTTCCGATACCGAGTTCTGCGCGCTTGCCGTCAGGCCCGCGACGTTGGCCGCGTTGATCGCGGCCGCCTTCGAATAGGCGCTCGCGTCGGACTGCCCGGCGGCCGCGCCGGTCGTCGATGCGCCCACGGATACCGTCGGCGAGGTGCCGACCTTGATGGTCAGGCCGCCGGCGGACAACGCCGTGCCCGTGACTAGTCCACCCTCGAGCTCGGCGATCTGGCCGATCTGGCCCGCGCCGACGCCGGTGTTCAGAGTGACCGAGATCGTCTCGCCGACGTTGGCGCCGATCTGGAAAGTCGCATTGCCGAAGCTGCCGTCGAGCACCTTCTGCCCGTTGAACGCGGTCTGCAACGCGATTCGATCGATCTCGGCGATGCGCTGCTGCACCTCTGCATCGAGCGCGGCGCGATCGGAGGACGAGTTCGTCGCGTTGGCCGCCTGTACGGCGAGCTCGCGGATACGCTGAAGGTTGTTCGTCAACTCGGCCAGCGCGGACTCCGCCGTCTGGGACAGCGAGATGCCGTCGTTCGCGTTACGGACGGCCTGATTCAGACCACGGATCTGCGTAGTGAAGCGTTCGGAGATCGCAAGCCCTGCCGCGTCGTCCTTAGCGCTATTGATACGCAGACCGGTCGACAGTCTTTCGAGTGACTGACTGAGCGCGCCCTGCGAACGATTCAAGTTACGTTGCGCGTTTAGCGATGCAACGTTTGTATTGATCGTCAGTGCCATGTTCCTTACTCCTGGTTTGTAGAAATACGCCCGGTCCGCAAATGCCGCCGGAAGTCATCATCAGGGCCGCGATATCCATTCAGGACCACCGTTCACAGGAGTTATCGGTACAGGCGGTGAAACCTTTAGGCCGATATTCGCTTGGGTTTTGAGCGAAGCGCGCCGTCCCCGGCAGCAGGAGCCGATTCTTTAGCGCAAGTTGCCGAAACTGTGATGCGTTACCGCCGTCGCCGGACGCGCTAGAGGAAATTGAACAGGGTCAGGCGTTGCGTCGCAATGAACGATTTCTGCGCCGCCTCCAACATGGTGCTTTCCAAGCTCAGGCGGGAGATGGCCTCGGCGTAGTCGAGATCCTCGAGGCTGCCGAGGGTATCCTGAACGTTCAGCGCAAACGCGCTGTTCGCGTCGGTCTGGCTCTCGATCGTCGCCAGCCGCGAGCCGATGCGCGTCTGCACGTCGAGAATGTTGCCGATGCCCTGATCCAGGTTGTTGAGCCCGGCGTTGATGCCGTTGTGCAGGGCGGCCCGAGAGGCGTCGTCGTTGACGCCCGTCTCGACCGCCCCGATCAGCGCCTCGACGCCCGTGAACAGGTCCTGGTAGGGGCTCGACAGCACCGTGAACTGGTCGCCCGCAGCGATCTGACCGTCGAGCGTGAACTCGATCCCGCGAAAACCGATCGAGCCACCTTGCTGGTGCACTCCACTGGCAATCACGGTGGCGCTCGCATCGAGCACGTCGTAGTCGGTCGCGGTGTTGAACTGCACCGTATAAGGGGCGTTGTCGTATTGTGTGACGTCCGTGACGCTGGATGCCCCGATCACGCCGGAGCCCAAGTTGCCCGCGGCCGCCGCCGCGATGAACGTGCCGTTACCGGTGCGGATTCGGAAGAAGACCTCGTCGCCCGAGTCGCCGTCTGCAATGTAACGCCCCTCGCCTATCTGAATCCGACGCTCGCCCTGATCGCCGTTGTACGCGTAGCCGGACGCGGTGACCGACACCGGCGTCGTGTCATCGAGATTACCCGAGAACAGGAAACGGCCGCTTCCGTCTTTCGCGTTGGCGACCTGAACGAGCTGACTCAGATGCTGGCGCATCTCGGTCGCGATCAGGCTGCGGGACTCGTTGCTCTGGATGGCGTTGTTCGCCTGAAGCGCGAGCTCCCTGATTCGTTGCAACAGGTCATTGACGTTGGACAGCGCCGCTTCCTCGGTCTGCAGGCGATTCTTGGCGATCGTGCCGTTACGATCGAACTGCGCCAGCCGTGCCAGCCTCTCGCGCAGCTCCAACGCGCGCGAGGCGGAGATCGGGTCATCGGAAGGCGTCAAGATGCGGCGCCCGCTCGATACCTGCCGCTGGGTACGGTCCAGGGCCGCCTGCAGCTCGCGCATGGCGTTCACCCCTTGCTCGAAAGTGCCCAGTGTCGATACTCGCATGCTAGCGCCTCGTTGCTGCGATCAGCGTGTCGAAGAGCGTGCTGGCGACGGCGACCACCTGCGCCGCCGCCTGGTAGGACTGCTGGAAGCGCACCAGATTCGCCGCTTCCTCGTCCAGGTTGACCCCGGCCTTCGATAGCATTGCATCCTCCAGGTTGCCGAGCACCACGTCCTGCGCGTCCAGGTTGGCCTGCAGCTGACTGGTCGTGCTACCGACGCCCGCCACGAGCTGGCCGTAGTTCTGATTGATGCTGATCGTGCCGCCGTCGAGAATGCTGATCGATTGAACGTCGGTGAGCAGCAGGCCGTTACCGTTGTCGCCGATAGCGCCGACGTTCGCTTCGATCGTGAACTGGTCGCCCGCCTGCGGCGCGCCTGAGATCGTCACCTCGGTGCCGTTGATCGTGATCGGGCTGCCGTCCGTGTAGGCGAACGCGCCGGCGCCGTTGATCGAGTACGTGGTCGGGCTCGTGAATTCGATGAGCGCCGTCGTGAGCAGCGCGGGGTCGGCGGCATCGACGATGGTCACGCCGCTGATCGAGGCGTCGCCCAAGTTGTTCAGCGACCCCGCCGACCGCGTCGGCAGCGCCATCGCAATCGCCTGCGCATCGGACACCAAGACCTCGATCGAGGCGGCGGCATTGCGGCCGCCGACGATCATCAGGCGATCGCCGGCCGCGGGCGCGCCGGCGACCGTGATCGACAGGCCTTCCGCGAGGAACGGATCGGCCGGCGTGCCGGCGCCGGTCATCGTCACGGGCTGGCCGTCGCTCGCGCGGCTCAGGCTGTAGGCCGTGCCGTCGTAGCTCAACACGTAGTCCTCGCCCGTGTAACCGCCGAGATCGGCCACCGTGGCCGCCGCGGTTCCGGAACCCGCGTTCTGCGTCGAGAAGTAGACGCTCGGATCGGTGATCGCGAAGAAATCGCCGCCGAGCGCGCCGCGAAGATCCATGCCCGAGGTGTGCTGCGCATTGAACTGCTGCGCCAGCGCCACCGCGGTCTGGCCGAGCGCCTGGCGGGTCGGGTCCAGCATGCGGCTGCGAAACTCCAAGAGGCCGCCGAGCAGGCCGCCGGTAAGTCCGGAATCGAGCGGCGTCGCGCCGGACGTTCCGCCGTAGGCCACGACGACGCGGGTCGGATCGAACTCGGAACGCTCGACGGTCAGCTCCCGGGCGTTCGTGCCGATGACGAGCGTCTGCCCGCTGCCGATGAAGACGCTGAGCGCGCCGTCGTCCTGCACGGCCGTCGTCACGGAGATCTGCTCCGACAGCTGCCGTATGAGCTCGCCGCGCTCGTCCAAGAGATCGCTCGGCGCCTGTCCGCTGCGGCCCTGCGCCAACGCGATCTGGTCGTTCACGTCGGCGATCGCGGCCGCCAGCCGATTGATGTCGGCGACCGACTGCGTGATGCGCTGATTGAGCTCGCTCTCGGTCTCGGAGAGCCGCTGATCGAGCGTTCGGAAGCGTTGCACGAGCCCATCGGCCTCGCCCAGGAGCGCCTGTCGTGCGGGGACGGAGCTCGGGTCGTTGGCCACGTCTTGGACCGCGTTGAAGAACTCCTGCAGGCCGGCGTTGACGCCGGTCGTGGGATCGGCGAGCAACACGTCGAGGCGTCCCGCCAGGGTGCTCAGGATGTCGAAGCGTGCCTGACCCGTGGTCGCGCTGTTGAGCTGCTGGCCGAGCATTTCGTCGTAGACGCGCCGGATGCTCGTGACCTGCACGCCGCTGCCGATGTAGCTCGCGACCGAACCCTGTCCGACGCGGGTAGCGAACGTTGCCACCTGGCGGCTGTAGCCGGGCGTATTGGCGTTCGCGATGTTGTGTCCGGTCACGTCCAGCGCACGCTGAAACGCGGTCAACGCGGATAGACTCGTGGACAGCAGATCAGGCATCCCTTTCCCCTCGGTCGGTCACGGCATCATCGTGCCGCTGGCGGCGCGTCCGTCGAGGTTATCGGCACCGCGGCGTCGGTCTTGAGCGCATCGACGGCGCGCCGCATCGTGTCGCTGGCCGCGACGCCTCGAATCTTCACGGCGTACTGTGGATCGGTGGCGTAGCCGGCGTCCTGCAGCGCCTGCGCGTACGCCGCCGTATCCCCACCGCGCTCGCGCACGCCGGCATAGCGCGGACTGGTCTCAATGAGCGCTGCGAAATCGTCGAACGCCGCCGCGATGTCGGGATAGGCGCGGAAACGGGCCTTGACCTGCTCCGCGATGCCGCCGACGAACTCGATCGTCGCGCGCACGATGCTGCCGCCGTGCCAGTCTCGGCCGGCCTTGATACCGAACAGGTTGTTACTGCTGCTGCCGTCGGAGCGGCGCGGCACGTTCTGCCCCCAGCCGGTCTCGAGCGCCGCCTGCGCCAGCACCGCCTCGGGCAACACTTTAAGCCTCGCGCCGATGCGCTCGGCGTGCGGCCAGAGATCGCGCACGAAGTCCAGCGGCTCGGACCAGGCAGGCTCCTGCGCCGCGGGTCTCGGCGCCGCCGCGGCTGGTGCAATATAGTCGACCGGCGGCGCCGGTTGCCGCTCTGCGCCGCCGCCGAGCTGGTCGACCAGAAGCTCGCCGAAGCCCAAGCCTTTGCCGCGCGCCATCTCGAGCGCGAGCTGCTGATCCAGCATGCCGAGATACGTCTCGTGCTGGTCGCTGCCGAACAGCGGCTCGGCCAGCTGGCCGGCGCGCATCGCCTTGAACAGCGTCTCGAGGAACAGTGCCTCGAATTGGCCGGCGACTTCCCGGAGCACGGCGGGATCGTTGCCGGCCGCGCCGGCCCTGAGCCCGGCGAAGCGCGAGAAGTCCGTGATTGCGGGCGACGACGCGTTCATAGGACGCTAAATCACGATGAGCTCTGCGCGCAGCGCACCGGCCTGCTTGAGCGCCTCCAGGATCGCGACCAGATCCCCCGGCGCGGCACCGACCCGATTTACGGCTTGCACGATGTCGTCCAGGCTGGTTCCCGGCTCGAACAGGAACATGCTGGCTTCGTCTTGCTCGACGGCGACTTCGGAGTCGGGCAGGACGACGGTCTGACCGGCGTCGGAGAACGGCGCGACCGGCTGGCTCACGAAGGGTCGCTCGCTGATCGTGACGACGAGCGATCCGTGCGATACCGCAGCCGGCGTGACCCGCACGTTCGAACCGATGACGACCGTGCCGGTGCGCGAGTTGATGATGACGCGCGCCGGACCGTCTCCCGGGGTGACCTCGAGATTCTCCACCATCGCCAGGAAGCCGGTGCGCTGCATCGGATCCTGCGGCGCGCGAATGTTGATGGAGACCGCATCGATGGCCGTGCCCGTGCCCGCTCCCATGGTGTCGTTGATCAACTCCGCCAGCCGGTGGGAGGTCGTGAAGTCCGGGCTGTGCAGGTTCAGCACGATCGACTCACGGGTATGGAAATCGCTCGGCACCGTTCGTTCCACGGTGGCCCCATTGGGAATACGGCCGGCGCTCGGAATGTTCACCGTGACGCGCGAGCCGTCCGCGCCGGTTGCGCCGAAGCCGCCGACGATCAGGTTGCCCTGCGCGATCGCATAGATGTTGCCGTCCGCGCCTTTCATCGGCGCCATCAGGAGGCTCCCGCCGCGCAGACTCTTCGCGTTGCCGATCGACGATACCGTCACGTCGATGGTCTGGCCGGGCTTGCTGAACGGGGGCAACTCCGCGTGGACGGTGACGGCAGCGACGTTCTTGAGCTGCAGGTTCGTGCCCGGCGGGATCGTGATGCCGAACTGCGTCAGCATGTTGAGGATGCTTTGCACCGTGAACGGGGTCTGGCTGGTCTGGTCGCCGGTGCCGTTGAGGCCGACGACCAGGCCGTAGCCGGTCAGCTGGTTGCTGCGGACGCCGGCGACGCTGGCGAGATCTTTGATCCGTTCCGCGGCCGCACCGGCGCTGAGCCCGAGCGCCACGGTCCCGACGACCGCGGCAAGCCAACTCTTTTTCGCGTTACGCATGGTCTTAGCCTCAATACGGGTGGAAAATCGAGAGGAAGAAGCGCGAGATCAGGCCCATGCGATTCGCCGCGGCCAGCACGCCTTTGCTGCTGTAGGAAATCTCGGCGTCGGCGATCTTGTTCGACGGAACCGAGTTGTCCGGCTCGATGTCGAACGGCCGGATGATTCCCGACAGACGTATGAACTCCTTGCCCTGATTGAGGGTCAGCCATTTCTCGCCGCGAATGCGCAGGTTGCCGTTCGGAAATCGCTCGACCACCGTCACCGTGATGTCGCCCTGCAGGCTGTTGCTCTGGCTGCTCGAACCCTCGCCGTCGAAGGTCTGCTCGCCGCTCAAACTGGCGTCGAACAGCGGCGTGCCGTCCAGCGTGATCGGCCGGCCGAACACGGTCGGATTCGCGAGCGACGCTTCGGTGGACTTCGAGGTCGAGGTGCTCGAATTCTTCGACGCATTCGTGCGCTCGATCAGACGGACCGTCAGGATGTCCCCGACGCGGCCGGCTTTGAGATCCTCGAACAGGCGAATCTCGGTGCCGGACTGATAGATGGCGCCGCTCGACGGCCGCTCGTACGCCTCAAGCACGGGCGTCGGCGGTTCATAGCTCTCCATGGGCTCCGGCGCGCTCGCGCACGCGCCGAGTGACAGGGCTGCCGCGGCGAGCGTGATTCGTTGGCTGATGCGAGTCATATCGAGCACCCGTTACAGGTTGTTGTTCAGGTATTGCAGCATCTGATCCGTGGTCGAGATCGCCTTCGAGTTCATCTCGTAGGCCCGCTGCGTTTCGATCATGTTCACCAGTTCGGCGACGACGTTGACGTTGGAGCCCTCCAGCGCACCCTGCACGAGCGAGCCGAAGCCGTTCAGGCCGGGCGTGCCGGCCTGCGCGGTGCCGCTCGAGGCGGTCTCGATGTAGAGGTTCTCGCCGATTGCCTGCATGCCGACCGGATTGATGAAGTCTACGGTTTCGAGCGTACCGACCTGGGACGGCGCGGGCTGGCCCGCAAGCTGAATGGAGACGACGCCGTCGCTGCCGATCGTGATGCTCTGCGCACCGTCGGGAATCGTGATGCCCGGCTGCACCAGGTATCCGCTCGCAGTGACGAGCTCGCCCTGAGCGTTACGTTGGAAGGTACCGTCGCGCGTGTATGCCAGGTTGCCGTCCGGCAGCAGTATCTGGAAAAATCCGCGGCCTTTGATCGCGACGTCGAGCGCATTATCCGTCTTCAGCATGCTGCCCTGGGTAAACAGCTTTTCGGTCGCGACGACGCGCACGCCGGTACCGAGATTCATTCCTGACGGGAGCTGGGTGTCCTGCGACGTCTGACCGCCGGACTGGCGGACCGTCTGGTACAGCAGGTCCTCGAACACGGCTCTGCCCTGCTTGAAGCCGGTCGTGTTGACGTTGGCCAAGTTGTTGGACACGACCGACATGCGCGTCTGCTGGGCGTCGAGCCCGGTCTTCGCTACCCACAGTGCCTGATTCATTCCGTTCTCCTTACGCTTGGTTCCGTGTCGAACGCGGTATCGCTCTAGCCGACCCGCAGAAGCTGCGCCGCGGCGTCCGCGTCTTCCTTGGCGGTCTGGATCACGTTGACCTGCATTTCGTATTGCCGCGACAGCTCGATCATGTCGACGAGCGTCTTCGCGACGTTGACGTTGCTCTGCTCGAGGGCGCCCGAGATCACGCGCACGTTGGCGCTGGCGCTTGCCGTCTCATCGTTCGGCAGGCGCAGCAGACCGTCGTCGCCTTTCGCGAGCTGTGCCACGTCCGGGTCGACAAGCTTGATGCGATCGAGGATGGCCAGCGTCTCCGGGCCCTGACCCAGCGGCTGGATGGACACCGTGCCGTCCGTGCCGATCAAGAGGCTCGTTGCCGGCGGGATCGCCACCGGCCCGGCGTTGCCGAGCACCGGATGCCCGGCGCCGGTCTCCAGAACGCCACCCGAGCCGATGCGCAGGTCGCCCGCCCGGGTGTACGCTTCACTGCCGTCGGGCGCCTGCACTGCAACGAAGCCCCGGCCCTGAATCGCGATATCCAGGTCCCGGCCGGTGCTGATGACGGCGCCGACGGTGTAATCGGTGCCGTAGCTCTCGGCGACCGCGTTGATGCGCGATTCGATGCCGGGCCCTGCGATCGGCACGGAGCTGAACGCGTGCAGGTCCGCGCGAAAGCCGGTGGTCGAAAGATTCGCGAGGTTGTTGGCGTTGATCGTCTGCGCGAGCTCGGTCTGCTTGGCGCCGGTCATGGCCAGGTAAACCATCTCGTCCATGGTCGCTCCTCCAACCCTTCAGTGAACTAGCGGATGTTGATGACGGTCTGCGTCACGGTATCGGCCGTCGAGATCATCTGCGCGTTCGCCTGGAAATTCCGCTGCGCGGTGATCATCTGCACGAGCTGCGCTGTCAGATCCACGTTGGACGCCTCCAAGGCCCCGGACTGGATGTTGCCGAACGACGCGGTGCCGGCTTCGCCCAAGAGCGCGTCACCGGACGTGAACGCCTCGCCCCAGGTCGTGTCGCCGAGCTGCTGCAGGCCCTGCGGACTGACGAAGTTCGCGAGCGCGAGCTTGCCGAGCGAGGTGGACTGGCCGTTCGTGAAGCGCGCGAACACGATGCCCTCGGCGTCGACGCTGATGCCCGTCAGCCGCCCGGTCGTGAAACCGTCCTGCGACAGGGAGTTGACGCCGAACGAGCTGCCGAACTGCGTCGCGGTGGCGAAATCGAGCGTCAGGCTGATGTCGGCCGCGCCGGTCGTCGGCGTGTACGCGGCCAGCGCCATCTGACCGCCGACAGGCGCCTGCAGCGTGCCGTCGGTCGCGAACACGATCGGCTGCGCGCCGGCTACGGCCGTGCCGTCGATCTCGACCTGCGTGTTCCAGGTATTGACCGCCGCATCTTTGATGAAATACACGGTCGCCGTGTGCGCGGCACCCAGCGAGTCGTAGATCGTCACCGAAGTGGTGTGGTTGAAGCTGCTCGGATCGGTGGGATCGAACACCGGATTTGAGGGGGCCGAGGCGTTGGCCGGCAGATTCAGGCCGAACGTCGCGCGCGTCGACGCCTGCGGTGGATTCGCGCCGGTGATCAGCTGCAGGTCCGTCGGCGTACCGGTATTGAACAGCCCGTTGCCGGCAAACGGATAGGCCTGCAGCCGGTGACCCTGAGGATTGACGACATAGCCCTGATTGTCGATGCCGAACGCGCCGGAGCGCGAGTAAAGGCGCGCACCGTTGTCGCTCAAGACGAAGAAGCCTTCGCCGCCGATCGCGAGGTCGAGCGCGTTGTCGGTGAAGTCGATGTTGCCCTGCGTGAATTGCTGCGCGATCGATGCCAGCCGCACGCCGCTGCCCGACGCGCTCGAGCTGACGCTCTGAGTCCCGACGGCGAACACCTCGGCGAACTGCGCGCGCGATTCCTTATAGCCCGTGGTGTTGACGTTCGCTATGTTGTTCGCCGTCACCGACAGATCCGTCGAGGCGGCGTTGAGTCCACTGAGTGCGATGGCGAATGGCATGATCTGATCTCCTGTCTACAGGCTATTCGTAATGGCTAAATGATTCGGCGCACCTGGGCGAGCGACAGCGTGCTGCCGCCCGGCAGGTTGAGCGACATGCCCTGCCCGAACCGTCCGAGGGTCACGCTCTCGATCTCTGCTTCCAAGAGCGTCTCGGCACTCTCGACCTGGGCGCCGCGAATCACTCGGGTCGTGACGAGATAATGGCCCTCGGCCGCGACCTCGCCGTCGGCGTTGCGGCCGTCCCAGACGAAGCGGGCCATTCCGGGCGGCTGCTCGCCGAGATCGAGCCTGCGAACGAGTTGGCCGTTCCGATCCGTGATCTCGACCTGCACGTTGCTCGCGCTCGAGCGGAGCTCGACGGCGCCGGCGACCTCACCGTCCTCGCTCAGGAAGCCGACGTCCGAGGTGGCTAGCACGGAATGACCGACGAGGGCTGCAGCCTTGAGGACCTGCTCGCCCTGCATCGATTCGCTCAAACCGGAGAACGAATCGTTCAGTAAGGTGATGCCGTTCACGGTGCTGAACTGCGCGAGCTGGCCCAGAAACTCGCCGTTATCGAGCGGCTCGAACGGATCCTGGTTCTGGAACTGTGTGATCATCAGCTTCAGGAAGTCCTCCTGACCGAGCTCGTTGTTGCGTTTTTCCGGCGCCGGTGGCGCGAGCTGCGACAGCTCGTCGAAGGGTGATATTTCGTTCATCGGGTTGACTCCACGTCATCCGCCGGCTAACGGCCGAGCGACAAGGTTTGTAACAGCAGGTCCTTGGTCGTATTGATCAGCTCGATGCCGTTCTGATACGAGCGGGACGCAGACATCATATTGACCATCTCCTCGACCGTATTGACGTTCGAGAGATAGACGTTGCCGTTCTCGTCCGCATCGGGATGATTCGGCTGGTATTGCATCCTGAGCGGCGCGTCGTCCTCGATGACGCCGCGCAGCCTGACGCCGGCGATACCGTGCTGCGCGCTAAGCGCGTCACCGAAGGTCGAGAAAACCGGATGCCGGGCCCGATAGACCTTGTCCGGATCGCCGTTCGCGCTGCCGGCATTGGCCAGGTTGCTCGCGGTCACGTTCAGTCGTACCGATTGCGCATTCATCGCCGTGCCGGCGACGTCGAAGATGCTAAAGAGCGACATCAATCTCTCCCTCGGATGGCGAATCTCAGCGTGCGTATCTGGCCGTCGAGAAAAGCCAGACTCGCGCGGTAGTGCACGGCGTTCTCGGCGAACGCGGTCTGCTCGACGTCGGTCTCGACGGTGTTGCCATCCAGCGTCGGCTGCACGGGCACGCGGTACTTGACGGCGGCGCCGAGCCGGTTGGTGTTCGCGGCGTTCTGGTGCAAGTCGTGGGTGCGGGCGAGCGACACCCCCGTGCCTCCAGCCTTCTGGAGCTCACTCTTGAAATCGATGTCGCGCGCCTTGTAGTTCGGCGTGTCGGCGTTGGCGATGTTGGAGCTCAGAATCTGGTTGCGCGACGCGCGAATCTTGAGTGCCGTCTCGTGCAGAGCAAAAGGGTTGCTGTCCATCGTCGTCCACGGTGTCGTTTGTTCCCGATCAGACACTATGCAACTGGCATGCCAACCCGCAGCGGACCGCCCCTACGCGTGCTCGTCGGGCTCCGGCGGTCTCGCGGCGGCAACGGCTTGCCGCGGCGGCGGCAAACACCGGCCGCATCGTCCCCAATTCCGGCGCCTATTCCCTGGCACGGCTCTTGCATCGGTCCTCTAAGGAGAATTTCGGCAACGCAAACCTACGATGCAGCTCGAAACGGCAATACGGTGCGATAACGGGCGATTCCGGCGCTCTGCGGCGGCGCCGCGGCGCGCGGTCGTCGTCGGCGAATTGACGCACGTACGTCGTAAAGCCGACGCGGCAGGGAGGTTTTTCCGGCTGCTCGGCCTGAGCTTGGCGCTCGGCGCCCACAGCGCAAACGCCGCGTGGCACGATGTCGCAGACATCGCCGGCACGGCCGAGACGTTCCTTGCCGAGCACATCGGACCCACGGACGGCCGCACGACGCTGCGCGCGAGCCCGTTGGACGCTCGGCTGCAGATGCCGGAGTGCAGCCAGGAGCTCGACGCGTTTCTGCAGCGTGGAGCGAAGGTGGCGAGCCGCATGACGGTCGGCGTGCGCTGCGACGGCGAGAGTCCCTGGAAGGTCTACGTCACCGTGGACGTCATCGTCACGGAAGCCGTCGTGGTCGCCGCTAAGACCCTGTCGAGCGGTCACGTGCTGCGGCGGGAGGATCTGCGGATCGCAGAGCGCGACGTCTCGAACCTCACGCGCGGCTACGTCAGCCGGACCGACGACGTCATCGGCCGGCGGCTGAAACACCAGCTCATCGAGGGTCGCGTGCTGACGCCGTCGATGATGCGGGCGTCGATCATGATACGACGCGGTCAGAGCGTGACGATCACGATCCGCAACGAGACGCTGGATATCAGCATGGAGGGCAAGGCGCTGATGGACGGGGCCGTCAATCAGCGGATTCGAGTCGAGAATATCGCATCGCGGCGGGTCGTCGAGGGCATCGTGCGTTCGCCCGAGCACGTCGAGGTGCTGGTATTCTGAGGGTTTTATGGGCCGCGACGGCTAAAGTTGTCGGGCGGCGAGCCGATAGCAGGAGTAGCAACAATGAATGTTGAGGTTGGGGATTATGTCTAACAGGATCAACCCGGTGGATCAGGGCATGCTCGGAAAGATCGGCGACAAAATCGGCGAAGCCGGTGGCGCCAAGAAGGTAGGGACGGACAAAGCCGTCGCCGACAAAGGCAGCGGCGAGCGCCAGGCCGTCGGCGATACCGTCGAGCTCACGACCAGTGCGAAGCTGCTCGAAAAGCTCGACAAGACACTGACCGAATTGTCTGCTGTCGATACGACCCGCATCGATGCGGTGCGCAGCGCGATCGAAAGGGGCGAGTACGTCGTCGACGCGGACAAGATCGCGGAAGCGATGATGCGCATGGACCGGGAGCTGGCCGAATGAGCCGCGCTTCGCCCGAGGAGACGCGCGCGCGCCTCGAACGGGTCGTGAGCGACAGCATCTCGTGTGCGCGCGGGCTCAAGAAAGCGCTGGCCGACGAGCGCCGCGCGCTTGAAGACCGTGATACCGATGCTCTCGGGCGGATCGTCGAGCGCAAGGACGCGCGGCTGAAAGAGCTCTTCGCACTGGAGAAGACCCGTGCCGGCGTCTGCGTGGATGCGGGCTTCGGCGCAGACCCGGACGCCATGCTGCGGGTCGTGGAATGGTGCGATCACGATGCGACCATCCAAACTGACTGGGGGCGCTTTCGCCAGCTCGCTGAGGAGCTCGGCAGTCTGAATCTGACCAACGGCGCGATCATCCGGCTGCGCCGGAAACAGGTCTCCGACGCCCTTGCGCTGCTCCGCGGCGATGACGGTGTGACCGATACCTATGGCCCTGACGGCGCGAGTGGCATCGCCGGCGGCGGCCGTGCTCTTATTGAAGCCTGAACGAGGATACCCGCTATGTTGATCGTAAGCCGCAGAGACGCCGAATCCATCGAGATTCGTCCGGGCGAGGACACCGACATGCAGATGACGCTCGCTGACCTGTTCAGCGACGGTCCGATCGAGATCACGGTGTTCTCGGCGAACGGCAAGCGCGTCAAGATGGGCGTCCAGGCGCCGACCGAGCTATCGATCTGGCGCAAGAAAGCGGCCGCCACCTGACCGACCGAGCCGTCCGGCATCCGCGCGGACCCACGCCCGTTCCACACCTTTTATATAGGGTCGCTATTGCGCGGCCGGGGCTGACCGACCCGTAAAGCCCGGGCTTGACATCCCGTTCCGGCCTGTCTATTGTGCATCGCAACATTTGTTGCACCGCACAAAAGGAGCCAGAACATGAACCCCCGCGTCCAACGCTCGATCAATCGTATCGCCGACCAATCGCGCCTGCGCTACTCGGCGTGGCTCGCCAGCGCCCGCAGCCAGACCAAACAGGCGGCCGGACGCGTCCGGGACGGCAAGAAGCCCGTCAAGGCGCTGTCCCGGCTCGGCGTCAAGCTCTCCGACGTGTCGCATCGGACCACCAGCAAGGTGCTAAGGCAGCAGGCCAAGCTGGTCGAGCATCAGATTGACGCGCTGGCCGTGCGGCTGCACACCGCCGCACGTGCGGAGAACCTGGGCGACCTGATGCGCACGCAGCTCAGGCTCGTTCCCGCGAACGCATCCCAGCTCCTGACGGACGGCCGGGAAACGCTGTCGATCGTCGCCGGCGCCGGCACCGAGGTCCGCGAGCTCATTGCCGGCACGGTCGCCGAGCTGCGCGGTAAGGCGCCGGTCGCCAAGGCCAAGCCGGTCGCTAAGGCCAAGCCGGCTGCAAAGGTCAAGAAGGGTGCGGCCAAGAGCCCTGCGCGCAAGAAGGCGACGGCCAGGAAGCCCAAGGCGCGGGCCAAAGCCGTCGCCGTCCGCACCGAGGCAGTCCGCTCGGCAGCCTAGGCTCGACAGACCCCATAGTGGACCGCCAGCGCCGGCTCGCCGGCCTGGTGGTTTTTTGTGTCGGACGCGGCATGGAAAAAGACCGCCGGCGTGGACAGCGCCTGGGTATAATCGACCGCTAGGTCACCGCCGAAGAGTGGCCGCGAATAAACGCCCAGACACAGAGTTCACGCAATGACCACGACATTGTCCTCACTACGGGATTGGGTGGAATCGGTCCGCTCACTGACACAGCCCGAAACCGTTCACTGGTGCGACGGCAGCGACGCCGAGTATCGGAGCCTGATCGCACAGATGGTCGACAACGGTCAGCTGCTGCCGCTCGATCCGGGCGCCTATCCGGGCTGTTACCTGCACCGCTCCGATCCGTCCGACGTTGCCCGG
The DNA here is from genome assembly GCA_041579335.1 of Woeseiaceae bacterium. Taxonomy (GTDB): domain Bacteria; phylum Pseudomonadota; class Gammaproteobacteria; order Steroidobacterales; family Woeseiaceae; genus JBFGFX01. The sequence continues at coordinate 16,319 of JBFGFX010000049.1, forward strand.
GTCGAGCACCTGACGTTCGTGTGCACTCGGGAGCCGGAAGACGCCGGGCCGAACAACAACTGGATGGATCCGGGCGAGGCACACCAGAAGCTCGATGCGCTGTTCGATGGCGCGATGCGCGGCCGGACGCTGTACGTGATCCCTTACTGCATGGGGCCGATCGACTCACCGTACGCGCGACTCGGGGTGGAAATTACGGATAGTCCTTACGTCGTCGTGAACATGCGCTTAATGACCCGCATCGGCGCCGAAGCCCTCAAGCGGATCGAGCGCGAAGGCACTTTCGTCAAGGGCCTGCACTCGACCGGCGACCTCGATCCCGAACGCCGCTTCATCATGCATTTTCCCGAGGAGCTGACCATCAAGAGCATCGGCTCGGGCTACGGTGGCAACGCCCTTTTGGGCAAGAAATGCCACGCGCTGCGAATCGCGAGCTGGCAGGCGCGGACCGAAGGCTGGCTGGCGGAACACATGCTGATCGTCGGCGTGGAAAACCCCGAGGGTGAGACCCACTATCTCGCCTGCGCCTTCCCGTCGGCCTGCGGCAAGACCAATCTCGC
>JBFGFX010000050.1:0-16690 GCA_041579335.1 Woeseiaceae bacterium
ATCTGCACGAGCTCTGCGGGTAGCTCGCCGAATGGCGGGACCTCAGCGGCACCGAAGGTCGTCTCGAAGCCGTAGCCTGATAGGGACTCCGCCGGCGTCACGTCGGCCGTGAAGCTCAGATGCGTCTGGCCGTCTCGGGCGACAAAGACGTCAATCTTGTCGGAGAGGAACGAGAAGCGGACGAGGATCTCGGACGCGGTCTCTTCGACGGCACTCTGCGGTGCAACCACGTCCTTGCTGCCGAAGAAGTTGGCGAAGTTGCTGTCGTTCTCACGCGCGAAATTGAAGAAGCTCTCGGCCAGCGGCCGTGACTGCGCCGCCGGCAGAGCCGGTGCCGGCTCGGTCGCCCACGATATCAGCAGCACCACGCGGGGTTCGGGCAATCCGCTCAGCGGCTGCGAGCGAGCCAGCGTTGTGCCATCCATTGCCCAAAACTGCATTCGGGCGACCGCTGCCGGAGAGAGCGTGTCGCCAACCTGGCCCATCGAGTGCAGGTTGCCGAAGAGCGTAATCAGGCTCTCGACCGTAGCGTGAGTTGGCAGCCCCTGGATCGTCGGCGGGAAGCTGATCTGCGAACCGCTGTCGGGGTCGAGCGCCGCATGGATGAGATAAACATCGATCTTCTCTGCATCAGATGACATACCGATCTCCGTGTGTCGGATTACAAGTTGCGTACTTCGTGTTCCTGTAGCAACGCGCCAATCTCGAAGAACCCCGTGCCGTTCGCCACTGCAAACGGCGTGTAACCATTGTTGTCGACCGACACGACGTCGGCGCCTCGCTCGAGCAACAGCTCGACCAAAGCGAGGTGCCCGCCAGCCGCTGCCAGGTGCAATGGCGCGCAGCCCATCTGGCCGCCGATCGCATCGGCATTGGCGCCGGCGTCCAGCAGCCATCGCGAAATGTCGACCTGGCCTTTGTTCGCCGCCATGTGCAGTGCGGTGAGCCCGTCCTTCCGCGCAAACGACGGGTTCGCGCCGAGGCCGAGCAAAGTGTGCACCCGAGGTGCGTCCCCGCGATCGGCGGCGATCATCAGCGAGGTGTTCCCTTCCGCCGTGCTGCGGTGCTCGATATTCGCGCCCGCGTCCACGAGCAACCGGAACAGCTCAAGATCGGCTCGCCGATACGTCAGATAGTGGATTGCCGACCAGCCCTTGTTGTCCTTCGCCGTGGCACTCGCACCTCGCTCCAGCAGAAGACGAATCATGACGTCGTCGGTTTTATCGCAAGCTGCCAGCAGCGCGGTCCAGCCATTCGCATCCGGCTGCTCCGGATCCGCGCCCCGATCGATCAGGAGCTCAACGATAGCCCGGCGATCAGACTCCGTGCCTTGCCCGACACAGATCGGCACGTGGAGCAACGGATTGCCGTTGAGTACGGCTTTCGGGTCGAAGCCTTTGTCGAGTCCGGCGGCGACGGCGGCGACGTCGCCGCGTGCGGCTGCATCGAACATGGCTTCGGCTGTTTCCAGCAGGAGCGGCTGGCAATCCGGTTTGGTCCGGGTTTCCTGTCTGCTCAGGGCCTGCCCAAGCTGAGATACGATGCTCTTGAACGGCATATCACGGTCTCCGTATGGCGCATGACGAATGCTGTTATTGTTCTATACCCCATCATCTGCCGGATTCTGCGCGGCGGTTTCGGGTAGCGACCCGCGGCCGTCGTCTTATGCAGCAGTATAGCAACGAGGCACGGAACGAGATGAATACGCACCGCAGTCCTATTTTTACCGATCAAACAAAAGTGCCCGAGGTCGTCGGCCAGCTCGGCCTGATGCGCTTCGATCCAAGCGACGATCCGGATCGGGGCAGCATCTTCCGATACGAGGCGGAGACCGAGGGTGACGGTTGGTTGGGCGCCAACGTGTTCCTTTACGACCGCGGTTTCGACCTCCGTGATGGCGCTGATCAAGAGGAGGTGGCCGAGGAACGCGATAGCTCGTTCAAGCGGTTACGAGCGAATGCGATTGAGCCGACGACCATCGGCGTCGCACCGATCAAATGTCAGATGCCCGGCGGCCAGCCGGTCGATTGGCAGTGGGCGTGCTTGCGCAGCAGCCCGAATACCGATGCCGAGATCACTCACGTAGCGATCCGTGTCGACGGCGGCTACTTCAATAAGGTGCTCTACACCTATCCGGCCTCGATCGACTCAATTGGGCGCGTCGCCCTGGTGGAGTTCCTTGACGACTGGCATCGTGCCGTCACCTGAGCGCCGCCTGGCAGATCTTCAGCAGCTTCAGAGCGCCCGGATGATCGGGTTCCCTCTCAAGAGCACGTGTCAGTGGCTCGAGCACCTCGCCAATCCGACCGAGACGATACAGCGCTTCAGCCCGACCCAGCAGTGCGATAACGAAGTGTGGGTCGAGCGCCAGCGCGTGATCGAATCCGATGAGCGCTCTGTTGTACTGCTTCAGATCGAGCTCGCAGATCGCGAGGTTCGACCAGGTCCCTGCTGACCGATCGCCGAGGTCCAGCGCCATGGCAATCTGCTCGCGGGCGGCCTCGAACTGGCTCGCCGCGCGATACGCGCGGCCGAGGTTGTTGCGAAATACCGGGTTCTCCGCGTCCACTTCGCAGGCGGCCTCGTGCAGCTCAATCGCCCGATCGAGATCTCCAATGTCCGCGCGAATGAGACCCTCGGCGTCGAGTAGCGCCGGCGAAAAATCGGTATCGCGGCGGAGCTGTTGTACGTTGGCAAGCGCCTCATCATACCGGCCGAGCTTGCGAAGCGAGTCGACCTGCAGCAGCGCCTGATCCGCGATCGAGTCATGATCGACCGGCGCTGCCGAATGTCTGTCGGCGTGCGTATCGAGTGGGGCACAGGCAAGGCGTATCGCATCAGCCACCGCCGGAAAGTGAGCGTAGCGATTCGCCGGTTCGAATTGCAGACAACGCGAGACGACGCTGTGCAGCTGCGAGCGGGTCGTCGGCGGTGCGGTCTGCCGGCGAATTTCCAGGTTGGCCTGCTCGAAACTCAGGGCGTCGCTGAAGCGATCCGCAGTCAGCGGCGGGCGTCGCTGACCCGTGATCATCTGCGTCAGGACGAGTCCGAAGCAATACACGTCGCTGCGCACGTCGGCGCGGTGACCGATGATGACCTCGGGCGCGATATAGCCGGGTGTGCCCACGATCCCGGTCGCACCGGCGAGCTGTTGTCCGCTGGCCGCGCTCAGTGTCGCCGACCAGCCGTCGAACGCGCGCGCCAGGCCGAAATCCGTCACCTTCGCGATGCCGTCGCCCGAGATCATGATGTTGTCGGGCTTCAGGTCCCGGTGCACGTCGATGCCGCAGGCGCGCATATGGGTCAGCGCCGAGCAGATCTGCAGCGCCCACGATAGTGTCGTTTCGAGCCGCTGCGCTCCGTGATCGAGGTGGTCGGTCAGGCAGTTCCTCCCCTGCGAATCGGGGGCCACGTATTCCATGAAGATCAGCGGCTGGGAACCGATGACCTCCACGCGTTCGACCGCGACGATGTTCTCGTGTCGGCCCATCTCAAGCCACACGTTCGCCTCACTGAGCAGCAGCTGCCTGATGCGCGCATCGGCTACGAGTTCGGGCTGAAACGTCTTTATCGCGACGGTGCGGTGGTCTTGCAGGTCGTCGGCGATGTACACAATGCCCATCCCGGACTTACCGTGACCGCCGGCGGTCTCGCGGATCCGCCAGCGGCCCAGGATCGACTGGCCGATCGAGTAATTCGCGCCGATCCGATCGGCCGTCATGACCTCTCCGGCGTCGGATCAAAACGCAGTCGATCATCGTCGAGATTGACCGAGATACCCGGCCAGTCAGCGCAGTCGCCCGACAAGAGAAGTTCGCTCAATGGAGCCTCGAACAGGTGCTCGACCGTTCGTCTGAGTTCACGCGCGCCATACTCGCTGCTGAATCCGGCCTCGCACAGATAGTCGATAACGGCCGGATCGACTTCCAGCGTCTTGTCGAAGCGCTGTCCGAGGTTCGACCCAATGGAATCGACGAATCTTTCCGTCAACCTGCGAATAACGCCGGGCGACAGCGGCTCGAACACGATCGTCGCATCGATTCGATTGAGGAACTCCGGCCGAAAATGCTTCTTGAGTGCCTGGATCTCTGGCTGCCCCTGGCCGTCGGCCGATGTCGTCGGCAGGAACCCAATCCTTCCTCCGCCTTGCACGATCGGTATGTTCGACGTCATCACGAACACCGTGTGACGTACGTCGTTCGTGCGGCCCTTCGAGTCGGTGATCCGGCCGGCATCGAAGACTTGCAGGAGCAGATCCAGTGCGCGTGGATGCGCTTTGTCGATCTCGTCGAGCAACACGACAGCGTGAGGTTTTGCGCGAAGCTGCCCGGTTAGCTGTCCGGGTTCGTCGTGACCAATGTAGCCCGGCGGCGCGCCGACCAGCTTGACGACGTCGTGCTCTTCCATGAACTCCGACATGTCGAGCCGGATCAGGCTCCGTTCGTCGCCGAAGAGCTGCTGAGCGAGGGTCCGCGCCATCTCGGTCTTGCCGATACCGGTCGAACCGAGGAACAGCATCACGGCCCGCGGCCCTTGGCGCTCCGAGAGGCCGGCTTCGGCAAGACGCATGCGCTCGGCGACGACTTGCGCCGCCGCTGTCTGGCCCAGAATACGTTCGTTCAGGCGGGCCTCGAGCGTTTCGGTACCGGTGTCTGAACCACCCGGCGTGCGGTGCGCGGCCAGCACCTGCTTCGGCAATCCGAGCTTGTGCGCCAGCGCCTCGACGACGGCGTCGTACGATACGTGCAGCGCTGTAGCATCCGGTCCGTCCGGCAACGCGACGACGCTGAGGGCCGGGATACGCATATGCGCCGCGGCCTTGTCGAGCAGGTCGATGGCCTTGTCGGGAAGCTGATGCTCGGTGTCGAAGCGAGCTGATAGCGCCACCGCTGCCTCGAGCGCCGCGGCGTCGAACTCGATGCCGTGGTGTTTCGCCAGACGTGGCGCGACCCCCTCGACGATCTCCAGGGCCTCTTCCGTCGTCGGTTCGAGAATGACGATCTTGTCGAACCGTCGCTCCAGCGCGGCGTCGGAGTCGATGTATTTGACGTACTCCGCGATCGTCGTTGCACCGATGCAGCGGATCTCACCGCGGGCCAGTGCGGGTTTGAGGATGTCCTTTGGATCGACCGTGCCGGCGTGTCCGCCGGCGGTGACGAGGGTGTGGAGCTCGTCGATGAACAGGAGCACGTCGTCGTTGCCGCGGCATTCGGCGACGAGGTCTTCCAGGCGCTTCTCGCGATCACCGAGATACTTCGCGCCTGCGATCAGTGAGCTCATCGAGATCTCGACGATTCGTCGGGCTGCCAGAACATCGCTGTGCTTGCCGTCGGCCAGCCGCTGCGCAAGCAGTTCGACGACCGCGGTCTTACCGACGCCGGGCTCACCTACCAGCACGGGGTTGTTTTTCGATCGGCGCGCTAGGGTCTGCAGAAGCTGCAGCAGCTCGTCACGCCTGCCGACGACCGGGCTCAGCTTGCCGGCTCTGGCGAGCGCTGTCAGATCGCGGCCGAAGCGGTCGAGCATCGGCGTTGCTCGGCTGCTCTGTCGGGCCGAAGACTCCGTTTCAGTGTCAGGTGACTCCCGCAATGCGTCAAGATCGATACCGAGCTCCTCCAGCGAGCGGCAAACGACCAGATTTCGGTTCTCGAGCATCGCGAGGATCATGTCCTTGAGTTCGATCACATCGCGCCCGTCGTCATCGATGAGAAGCTGAGCCCGGCGGAACAGATGGCGCAGCGATTCGGAGCGGTGCACCACCTCGTCCTGGTCGTACCGATGGGCACCGGTTCCGGCCCGTGACCGAAGCTGTCGGCGCAGCCGGGTCAGGTCGATGCCCGCGCGAGTGAACGGGCCGAGCGCTGCATCGCTTTCGGCCGTGATTGGCTCGATGTCGCCGGGAGGCACGGTCTCGATCGCCGAAGGGGAGGTCCGGACGAGTTCGGCGAGTTTCGCTATACCGCAGAAGAACTGGATCGGACCGATCTCCGGCTTCCGGGCGGCGACGGTCTCTCCGCCGCCCAACTGCCACGCAAGCTCTACGCCGGAAGATATTCTCACGCTGTACGTGCTCCGTTCGGGTATCTCACTCCTCTATACCCGGGTTGTTCAGGGAATCTGCGTCCCGCTCTGCTATGTCGCGATACCGAGATAGGCGAGGAGCTCGGCGATCTCCGCGCGTCTGTCGTCCGCCGACGCCGCGTATTCGGCGACATGCGCTTCCAGCAAGCGGACATAGGCTCTGCGCGCCGTCACGACGAAATTTGCCGCCTGCTTCTCGCTTAGCTCGAATTCTTCTGCAAGCGTTCTATAGGAAGGTGGCTCGACGCCATCGAGTACGGGTTCGACAATTCGGCGCCGAAATAGATCGAAGTGTATCGACTTGCCGGATGCCGCAAACTCATGCTCGAGCTCGGCGAGTACGGCTATCGTCATTTCACTGATGAAGGCACGAACGAACTCGTCGGCCGGATCCCCGTCCCCGAGGATCGCGTCCACATCGTCGGCCGAGAAACCAGCCTCGGGCCAGCGTTTCTTCGCATACTTGTCTCGCAGCGCATTGCGCGCGAAGTTGTTCAACGAGGTAAGCATGTAATCGCGGAAGCGCCCGCGACCGATTTCGGCACGACCGAACAGGTTTTGCCGCAACCATTTCTCGAAAAAGTCCTGGACGAGATCCTGAGTATCCTCACTCGGGATGCCCTTCGCCCGCAGGTGGGCATAGGCGGGTTTCCAGTAGCGGGTCATGAGGTGCTCGAGCGCGGCCTGCTGGGCGGGCGATGCCCCCCGCCTGACCTCGCCGATCATGCTCCAATGGGTCGATGGGAATCCCAAAATACCGCTGCCAGCCCGGCTGTCGCCGTGTCAAACCACGCTCAGATTCAGAATCTTAACCGAAGACTTCGAGCAGCCAGCCAGAATTCGGCGGGCTATGGTGTATATATAGTAGAAGACCTAAAACGCGAAAGAGGAGACCTAAAATGGTACGACTGGGCGATTACTCGACGGGGCTGGAACCGGATCAGGAACCCGATCCGACGACGGCCAAAGGTATGGGCCTGATGCTGGTTCGGATTGCCGAGGACCTCGACGCGCGCAAGGACTCCGAGCCGCGTGAGGCGTTGTTGGCCGCCGCCGACGGACTTCAAAAGATCTCGTTCAACGATTTCGCATTTGCCGCCAGACGGCTGGCGGGACTGGACGACGCTGACGTCAGCACCGGAGCAAAAGAGATGACTAGCTCCGTCGTCCATCTGATGATCCAGTTCGGGCTGGCGATCCGCGAGGCCGGCGCGGGCGGGAATGCAGAAATCGATCCGTCCGTGGACGCTCACCGGCCGCACTACGCGAAATATCTGTGAGTGCCGGCGCCCTCCTTGCCAGTCTACCGCCTAAATCCTTGAACGCAGCATTGCGCCGATCGTCCTGACATTTTGCCAAATAATTCAGGTATAGCCCGCATTTCGCAGCCCGGTGTGGCTATGGTCGCCGACAGAACGAAAGACACTCCGAGGTGGGCAAAAAAGTAGACCATCCAAACCCACAGCGGACGCGTGAACAAGGAACTTGAAGCGTTAGAAATCGCCGACGCTAGTGCAGATATCTCGGCGCCGGCGGCTCGGAGATGCAATTTTCCCCAACGCTCAACATTCCTCCCGCGGGAGGCGTATCACTCGCGTCGGCGGTATCGAGCCAGTCTCTCGAATGATAGCCGCAGTCGCGCACGGCGATGCCGTCGGGCCGGACGAAGCACCAGCGATCTTGGAAGTCCCTCTCGATGCGAAAGCCGCCTTCGTGCACGAGCGTGTGGTGCCTAGTGCAGAGCAGCATCAGGTTCTCGAGCGCGGTCTCGCCGCCGTTCGACCGGCTCTGGCGATGGCCGTCGGCACGATGCGGGACTTGCGGCCGATGCTGAGCGGCTCGCCGTCGTCTTCGACTAAGACGACCGCTTGACCGTCCGTGATCGTCATCAGGCCGCGCTGATGATCACGACGCAGCCGGAGTGATCGGTTCGCGTCGCCGGCAGCGTCTTCAGCGCGTGCGCCACGCGGACCTTCTCCAAGGCCGTGGTCATGCTCAGATCGCAGCGCCAGGCGAGCCACTCGGCGCAGCTCGACAAGCCCCACTTGAGCCAGCCGGCGCGCTCGTCGAACTCGCGGATCAGCGCCAACAGCTCGTAGGTCGCGGCGTTGATGCGGGTGCAGAGATTGAGGATGTTGCGGTCCAAATCCTCTATCGAGAAAACAATTTATAATCAGTGGGTTAGGTTAAGGATTCAATACTCGGGAGCTCGGAGAACGTCCTGTCCGGGTTTTCGAGGAACGTAGTGGTTACGCGGCCGTGGCGTCACGTCCGCTCGTCGAGCGCACGGCGGTACTGCCTCGGCGACATGCCGAACCAGCGCCGAAAGGCCCGCGTCAGGCAGGCGGTCTCGGCGTAGCCGAGCCGCCGCGCGATCGCGGCGATCGACAACGTCCGCTGCGCGATCAGATAGGAAGCCAGCGACTTGGCAGCTTCGTCGGACTGGCGCTTGAAGCTCGTGCCTTCGGCCGCCCGGCGCCGGTGCAGCGTCGCCTCGGAGATGCCGAGCTGGCCGGCGATTTCCTTCGCACGCATCCCTTGCCCGAGCGCGTGCTGCGTCAAGCTCGCGCGGACCTGATCGGCGAAGGATTCGATTCGCTCGGCTTCTGCGACGAGCTCGCGCATGTGCGCTTCGAGTATCGGGATCAGGTGCGGATCACCGGACCGGGACGGCGTCTCGAGGTGCTCCCGGCGGAAGTGCAGCGCGTTGGCACGGCGTCGGAACAAGACCGGCGCGCCGAATACGCGCCGGTACGGTCCTTCTCCACCGGGCGGGCGCTCGTGCTCGAATTCGACCATCGTCAAGCGGCACGCATTCGCCGAAAAGATCTGCATCAGCCGCCAGCAGTAGCCGATGGAATACTCGCTGTCCTGACGGCGGTTCGTGATGCGATGGTCGAGAATGCCGTACTGCATCAGTGCGTACTCGCCGTCGATCCCTAGGCGCAATCGCGAATCGTCTTGCACAGCCTGCAGGTAATGGCTGAAGTTCCAGAGCGCCATCTCGAGATTTCGCGAGCCCAAGAACAAGTAGCTGATGGCGCCCAGCGTCTCGGGCCCGGTGCGCTGCGAAAGTTCCAGACCGAGGTAAGGACGCTTAAGCTCGCTCGCGAGCCATTCGAACAAGCCGATGTAGCGCCTTAGAGGTACGCGCGTCGTCTCATCGGCGAGTTGCGCGAGGTCGAAGCGTCGCAGACCGTCGCGAACGATGTCGTCGTCGCCGACGGCGTCGCACAGCGCCGTGACGAACGGATAGGAAATCGTCGGTTCCGTGCGAGTGCTGCTATGCTGTGCCGGGGAAACCATTGTCGTCGTGGGGCGGCGATAATGAGGCAAATTATCAAAAAATAGCGTCTAATTATCAATAAATTCTGCGCAAAGTCGTAGAATCTCAACACTACGTCAACGGTTATCTCCAGGACGAGATAGCGCGCGCGGGGGAACGTATGCTGACAGCGATAAGCGGCGACAAGACCGCACCGATCGACGTCAACAGCAGACAATGCATCGTCGCGATCGTGTATCTGGCCGTCGTCGGGCCGTGCGTCTTCATCCTGCAGCCCGGCTTCGTACAGGGTCTGGTCGAGTATCTGGCGCTGACGGAACAGCAGGCCGGCTTCATCGCCTCGGCCGAGATGTTCGGCCTCGCCGCGACGACGGTCCTGTTGAGCTTCATCTCCGAGCGCGTGTCGTGGCGAAACTTCCTCGTGCTGTGCGTCGCCGTTTGTGCGCTCGGCAACTTCGCCTCGATCGGGCAGAGCGATCCGCAGACGCTCGCGATGATCCGCTTCATCACCGGCCTCGGGTCGGGCGGTTTGATCTCGCTGACGTTCACGATGGCCGGATTGACCGAGCGAACCGACAGGAACTTCGGCTTGATCGTGACCTGGGTGTTGATATACGGGGCGCTCGGCCTGCTCGCCATGCCGACCGCATACCATCTCGTCGGGATGAACGGCGTGCTCGTCTTCTTCGGCCTGTTCTGCGCGTCCGCCATGTATTTCGTGCGGTTTCTTCCGGACTCCGGCGCGGCGCACATCGACGACGGTAAAGAGCGAGACTACGCCGCGCTCGTCAAACGCATCGCGCTCGCGGCTATCCTGATCTACAACACGGCGATCGGCATCGTCTGGGCCTATCTGTTCTTGGTCGGCGTCGACGCCGGCATGGCCGAGCAGGCGGTCGCAAACGCCCTCACGGTGTCGCAATTCTTGGGCATCGCCGGCGCGTTTCTGGCGGTGCTCTTCGAGAGCCGCTTCGGCAGGCTCCTGCCGCTCATGATCGGCATCGTCGGCGGAGCGGCTTTCATTTACGTCTTGGTCGGGCGGCTGTCATCGAGCGGCTTCTGGCTCGCCGTCTGCGGGTTCAACTTCTTATGGAATCTCAGCATGCCGTATCTGCTGGCGACGCTCGCCGAGTTCGATCATCGCGGGCGCATCGTGGTACACGGTGTCTCGATGCAATTCATCGGGTACGCGATCGGGCCGTTCATCGCCGCGCAGCTTCTAACGGCGGGCGGTTACGACCTCGTGTACGTCACGGGTGCCGTGCTGTTCATCGTCGCGGCGTTCGTCATCCTGCCCGGCGTCCTGGCACAGCGGCAGAATGCGCCGCTCGAGGCTCAGATTCCATAGGTTGAACAAAGACAACTGGTTGTACTGACCTTTCTTTTGAAGGGGGAATGAGATGAAGCACAGATCCTTGTTAAACCTCAAGAGCCTGTCGGCGCTGGTCGCGACGTGCGTCCTCCCGGCTTCGGGTCATGCGCAGGTTTTGGAAGAGGTCGTCGTCACCGCGCAGAAACGCGAGCAGAGCCTGCAGGAAATCCCGGTTTCCGTCTCCGCTCTGAGTGGCGACCAGTTGGAGGCGCTCGGCGTGACCGAGCTGACCGAGATCACTCAGCAGATACCTGGACTGCAGCTCAATGCTTGGTCGCCCAATTTGACCATTTTCAACCTGCGGGGCATCTCGCAAAACAACTTCCAGGACCCCCTCGAGGCACCGGTCGCGGTGTATGTCGACGATGCGTACATGGGGACGCTCAACGGCATCAGCGGCCAGATGTTCGACATGAAGCGTATCGAGGTACTGCGCGGCCCGCAGGGTACCCTGTTCGGCCGTAACGCGACCGGTGGGCTGATCCATTACATCAGTCAGGACGCTTCCGAGGAAGACACCAACGGTTACATCGAAGCCGAAGCGGGCGACTACGATAAGCTCGGCATCGAGTTCGCGCTCGGCGGCAGCTTGAGCGAAAACGTCCGCGCCCGGATCGCCGGCCGCTGGTCCGAGATGGACGGCTATATCGAATCGGTCGACACGATACTGCCCGGCACCACGACGGTCCTGTTCCCCGGCAGCGGCCAGGACATCGGCGGCACCGACGGCTACGCGTTGCGGGCAACGATGCAGGTCGACTTCAGCGACGCGCTGAGCGCGGATTTCTGGGTCAAGTATTCCGAGGACAACGACGTCGCGACCGGCGGCTACGTGTTCGAAGACTGTCCGTTCCAGCCGGCGCCGAACGACACACTCTGCGAGGTCGATCAGTTCGGCAGGGCCATCACACGGCCGGGCGTCATCGATCTCTTCGGCCAGCCGGCGGACGAGCACGACCACTACAACGAGCATCCCGGCATCCTCAATCGGGACCAGACCAGCCTGACGGCGCGGTTCGACTACGAGCTCGACAACGACTTGGTGTTCACGTCGATCACCAACTGGCTGACCCTCGAGAAGTTCTACGATGAGGACGGCGATGCGCTGGCGATTCCGATCCTGACGTTCCAGACCTTCGTCGATTGGACGCAGTGGTCGCAGGAGCTGCGCTTAGCCGGCGATACCGATCGCTCGGCCTGGCAGGTCGGGTTCTATTACCTCGACATGGAAAACGACGGCGGCACGTCGGTGACGGGCGCGCCGGCGTTCGGCAACATCGTGGCGTCAGGGCGCATCTTGGCCGCGGGCGGCGTCGACACCGCGCTGGCGACGGCCAATCCCTTCAACGGCTTCGAAGGGGCCATCGGCACCCAGCTGTTCCTGCTCGACTCGCGCAACTGGTCCGTGTTCGGTCAAGCCGATTTCGATCTGTCGGACGCCCTGACCCTGACGGCCGGCTTGCGCTGGTCTCAGGACGACAAGGACATCGATTGGCGGCTGGTGTTCGTCGACAACTTCAATCCGAATCCGGTGACGATCACGACGGACGCCGATCTGGCCGCGGTCAACCCGGGCGTCGACGAGGTCGACTACGGCGACTGGGCCGGGCGCCTGGCGCTGAACTACCAGGCCTCGGAGTCGACGATCGTGTTCGGCTCGATCAACCGCGGCATCAAAGGCGGCAACTGGTCACTGGGCGTCGGGGCGAACATCACGCCGACGAGCTTTCAGCACGACGAGGAGGTGCTCTGGTCGTACGAAGCGGGCTTCAAGAGCGACTTCGATACGTTCCGACTGAACGGTACGGTGTACTACTACGACTACGAGGACTACCAGGCGTTCTCGCTTGCTGGTGGGGCGCCGCTCGTGGCGAACTCCGACGCGTCGTCTTTTGGCGGCGAGATCGAGCTCTTCTGGTACCCGACCGAGAACTGGGACATCATCTTAGGCGCCGCCTACATCGACTCCGAGGTCGACGAGGTTATTGGCGCCGCGTCGATCATCAGCCCCGGCGGCGCAGCCAACACGATCCAAGACGCCGAGTTCCCGAACGCGCCGCGCCTGAGCTTCAACTACCTGTTCCGCTACAACTGGGATATCGGCGGCGGCAATCTCGCCGCGCAGATCGACGGCGTCTGGAACGACGATCAGTTCCTCGAGGTCACGAACGGTCCGGGCACGGTGCAGGAGTCGTTCAACGTGTCGAATGCGCGCCTGACCTACGCCGGAAGCGAGAATCGATACAGCATCAGCGCGTGGGTGAGGAACTTCGCGGACGAGACCTACAAGCAGTACTCGCTCGATCTGGGCACGCTCGGCGCGACGACCTACTACGCGCCGCCGATCACATACGGTCTCACGGCGCGGCTGAATTTCTAGCGGGTGAGTTGCCAAGGACGGGTGCTCGGAATCGAGCACCCGCCCCGATCGATCCGAACCGATCCTATGCAGATATCGAGAAACATCATGCGCGTGACCAGCCTGGCAGTCCTCGTTCTGGTGTCGGCTTGCCCGGCCGATGTGCCGGTTGCTGATGAGCCGCCCGAGCGGCGGCCGAACATCCTTCTGATCGTAGTCGACGACATGGCGTATTCGGATCTCGGCAGCTTCGGCGGCGAGATCGACACGCCCAACCTCGATAGGCTCGCCTACGAGGGCATCCGCTTCAGCAATCTGCACGCGTCGCCGATGTGCTCGCCGTCGCGTGCCATGCTGTTGACCGGCGTCGATTCGCATCTGACCGGCTACGGCAACATGCTCGAGGAGCTCGCGCCGAATCAGAAGGGCAAGCCGGGTTACGAGGGCTACCTCAACGATCGGGTCGTGACCTTGCCGACCTTGCTCACGGAAGCCGGCTATCGGACCTACATGACCGGCAAGTGGCACCTGGGCTCCGGCGAGGGCAGGGGGCCGGCGCACCGGGGCTTCGAGCGCTCGTTCGCGCTGGACTCGGGCGGCGCGAGTCACTTCGCGGACATGCGGCCGGCCTACGCGCCGTCCCCGGACATCAAAGCGAACTATTCGGAGGACGGCGTCAAGCTCCAAGCGCTCCCGGACGAGTTCGAGTACTCGACGCAGTTCTACGTCGACCGCATGATCGACTATCTCGACGAGCACGAGGGATCGGAGCAGCCGTTCTTCGCGTATCTCTCGTTCACCGCGCCGCACTGGCCGCTGCAGGCGCCCGACGCGGCAATCGCGAGGCAGGCCGGGCGCTACGACGAGGGTTATGACGTGCTGGCGGAGCGCCGCCTCGAGCGCAGCAAGGAGCTCGGCCTCTTGCCGCGGCACGCGGAGCGCAGCGGGCGATCGCCGAAGGAAAAGCCGTGGCAAGACCTCGACGAAGACCAGCGTGCGACGGAGATACGCGCCATGGAAGTCTACGCGGCCATGGTCGCCGAGATCGACGTGCACACCGGCCGACTGCTCGCTCGCCTGCGCGAGAACGGACTGATGGACGACACCGCGATCATCTTTATCTCGGACAACGGCGCCGAAGGGCACGATCTCGACGAGACCTGGCCGATGGAGGCGTTTCCCGACATCCGCAGGACGATCGATGCGGCGCACGATTTCAGCTACGAGAACATCGGCCGCCCGGGCTCCTACACGCTGTACGGTCCGAACTGGGCAAACGCCGGCTCGCCGGCGTTCCGCCTGCACAAAGCGTTTCCGACCGAAGGCGGCACGCGCGTCACGGCGTTCGTTCACTACCCGTCGCTGATCGAGTCGCCGGCGATCGTCGACGACTTCGTGTTCATCACCGATCTGACGCCGACGATTCTGCAACTGGCCGGCGTCGAGCACCCCGGCACGACGCATGAAGGCCGCGCGATCGAGCCGGTCACCGGCCGATCGTTCGTCCCGCTGCTCAGCGGCGCGAAGCTCGCCGATCGCGAGCGCGTCACCGGCATCGAGCTCTTGGGCAAGCGCGTCATCCGTTCCGGCGACTGGAAGCTCGTGCACATGCCCGAGCCGTACGGCACGAACGACTGGCAGCTGTTCAACGTGGCGCAGGACATTGCCGAGTCGCGCGACGTCGCGCCTGAGTATCCCAACAGAGTCGCCGAGCTGAAGGCGCACTGGGACGACTATGCGCGGAAGAACAAGGTCATCATTCCGGACTGGGTGAGCGGGTACTGAACGAGACCGACGGCAATAGTCGATATGGCCGGAAAACTATTCAATCGAAACAGTGACGTAGACCTCGATTCGCGCCGGACGCTCTGGTCCGCGTTTCTCGTGGGCGTGATCGCGCCCGAGGTCTTCATCGTGCAGCCAGGGTTCGTGCAGGGCCTGGTGGAATACGTCGGCTTCGACGATCAGGGCGCGGGCTACACGGCCGCGGCAGAGATGTTCGGGCTCGCGGCGACGACCATCCTGATGACGTTCACGGCGCATCGACTCAACTGGCGAGTCGTCATCTTCTGGTCGCTCATCGTCATGTTCCTGGCCAACGCGCTGTGCACGCTGACGTCCGATCTCAATACCTTCGTCGCGCTCCGGTTCGTCGCCGGGCTCGGCGCCGGCAGCCTCGTGTCTTTGAGCTTCGCCGCGATCGGCTTGACCAGCAACCCCGATCGGAACTTCGGGCTGCTGATCATGTGGGTGCTCGCCTATGGCGCCGTCGTGCTTTGGGCGATGCCGTCTGCATATCAGCTCGCCGGGATGGACGGCATGCTCTGGTTCTTCGCGCTGTTTCCGCTGGTCGCCGTACCCGTGCTGCGGTTCCTGCCCGTCACCGGCGAGAACGTGGCCCAGGTCGAAGACGATGCCGTCAATCTCGGCGGCAGGCTGAAGGGGATGGCTCTTTTCGCGATGCTCGCGTATTTCACCGCGCAGGGCGTGGTGTGGGCGTACCTGTTCCTGATCGGGCTGGCTGGCGGTCTCAGCGAGCAGCAGGTCGCCACGGGGCTGATGCTGTCGCAGTTCGGCGGCATCGCCGGCGCGCTGCTCGCCGCCGTCATCTCGCACCGCTTCGGCCGTTCGCGGCCGCTCGCCGTGGGCATACTCGGCGGCACGCTGTGTCTGTATTTCCTCGTCGGACGCTTCGAGTTTGCGGTCTTCGCGCTCGCCGTCTTTGTCTACAACTTTGCCTGGAATCTGACGCACCCGTTCCTGCTGGCCGCGATGGCCAGCTTCGACCGCCGCGGCCGCGTCGTCGTCTACGCCGTCGCCATGCAGATGATCGGTTTGGCGATCGGTCCGGGCCTCGCGGCGTCGGTCATCGCCGAAGGCGACTACCTGAACGTCAACGTCCTCGGAGCCGGTTTGTTCCTCCTGAGCCTCGCGCTGATCCTGCCGCCCGTCGTGGTGCAGGCGAAGAGCTTCGGCGCGGGCGCACTGCCGGCCACGGAGTAGCAGCATGTTCGCAAATCTAGAAAACAAAACCGCCATCGTTACCGGCAGCGGTCAGGGCATCGGCGCAGGAATCGCAAGAGTCTTCGCCGGCGCCGGCGCGAACGTCATGGTCGCGACGCGCACCGCAGAGCACGGCCAGGCAACGGTCGACGACATCCGGAGTGCCGGCGGCAGCGCCGCGCTCTGCGCCGTCGACATCGGACAGCTCGAGAACGTCGAGCGAGCCGTCGCGGAGACGGCCGAGCGCTGGGGCGGCATCGACATCATGGTGCACAACGCCGCGTCGTTCCTCGGCGGCCTGGTGGAAGCGTATTCCGAGACCGACCTGGAGACGGTGCTGTCGGTCAACCTCAAAGCCTGCTTCCGGCTGTCCAAGGCCGTGATACCGTTCTTCAGGGAACGCGGCGCGGGACGGTTGCTGTTCACGTCGTCCACCACCGGACCGCGCGTCGCCATGCCCGGCACCTCCTACTACGCCGCCTCCAAAGGCGGCATGAACGCGTTCATCCGCACCGCCGCGCTCGAATTGGCCAGGGACAACATCACGGTCAACGGCATCGAGCCCGGCTACATCCGCACGGCCGCGATG